>JBQCGJ010000147.1:0-25952 GCA_051955775.1 Gaiellales bacterium
CGGCGGCCGAACACCACCGTCTCCAGCAGCGAGTTGCCGCCCAGCCGGTTGGCCCCGTGCACGGACACGCACGCGCACTCGCCCGACGCGTACAGGCCGGGCATGATCGTGCGCCCGTGCAGGTCGGTGTCGATGCCGCCCATGTGGTAGTGCGAGCCCGGGCGCACCGGGATCGGCTCGTCGATGGGGTCGACTCCGGCGTAGTCCATGGCCAGCTCACGCGACCCGTGCAGCCGCTCCATGATGCGCTTGGCACCCAGGTGCGTGAGGTCGAGCAGCACGCAGCCGTCGACGCCGCGGCCCTCGTCGATCTCGGTCTGCTCCGAGCGTGACACCACGTCGCGGCTGGCCAGCTCGCCGGCGTTGGGGGCGTAGTTGAACATGAACCGCTCGCCCTCGGAGTTGCGCAGGTAGCCACCCTCGCCGCGGCACCCCTCGGTGATCAGGACGCCGTTGGCCTTCAGCGTGGTGGGGTGGAACTGCATGAACTCCATGTCCTTCAGCGGCACGCCGGCCCGCCAGGCCATCGACATGCCGTCCCCGGTGCACGCGTACGCGTTGGTCGTACCGCGGTACATCCGCCCCAGGCCGCCCGTGGCCATGATCACGGCCCGCGCCTCCACGCCTTCGACGGTGCCCCGCAGGAGGTCCCACGCGGTCAGCCCAACGCATCGCTCGCCGTCCGTGACCAGGTCCAGCGCGAACCACTCCTCGTACACCGTCACCCCGCTCTTGACCAGCTGCTCGTACAGCACGTGCAGCAGCACGTGGCCGGTGATGTCGGCCGCGTAGCAGGTGCGCGGGGCGCCGCCCGCGCCGAACGGTCGCTGGGCGATGCGGCCGTCCTCGGTGCGCGAGAAGATCGCGCCCATGTGCTCGAGCTCGTAGATGTCGCCCGGGCCTTCCTCGCACATCACAGCAATCGCGTCCTGGTCGCCCAGATAGTCCGAGCCCTTGACGGTGAAGAAGGTGTGGTTCTCCGGCGAGTCCTCGCCGGCGTTTCCCAGCGCGGCATTGATGCCGCCCTCGGCTGCCCCCGAATGGCTGCGGGTGGGGTGCAGCTTCGACACCACCCCCACGTCGACTCCGTACCGAGACGCTTCGATGGCGGCCCGCATTCCCGCCAGGCCGGCCCCGACCACCACTACGTCGTGTCGAACCATCGCTCCTCCGTCCGGACGGTTTACGCCCTGACCGGAGCCTACCAAGGGGCCTGGAGGGGCCGCGTCGGGTGGGAGCTTGTAACACCACCTTGGCGGGGGACAACAGGAGAAATTCGGGTATCCTGGTGAACGGCGCGGAGTCAACCGGGCCTGTTTGTGACTTCGGGGAGGAACCGTGGCGAAGATGGTGTTCACCGTGCCGGAAGCTCGGAGAGTGCTGCGTGGACTCAGCCAGCCGGAACTGCATGAGCTGTCCCTGAAGCAGGAAACCGCCCGCGCCACTGAGTACGGCGCCGTGAATGTGCAGACGATCGTGCTGGCCCGCTCGAAGGGCTCCACCTTCATCGTCTCCGACGCCCCGGCCGACGAGCCCCACCAGGCCATCGACCGCGACGAGTGGGAGCGCGTGTCGGCGCTCCAGGACGCCTACATCGCCGACCAGGAGATGGTCGAGGTGGACGGCTTCATCGGCAACGACCCGGAGCACCGCGTGCCCGCCCGCCTGCTGGTCGAGAGCCGCAACGTGAACATCGCCGGCATGCAGCACGTGCTGTATTTCCACCCCGCCGCGGAGAGCGAGCAGTTCGAGCCCGAGCTGATCGTCATCTACACGCCAAACCTCGAGGTTGCTGGCTACCCGGACGACCGTCTGATCGCGGTCAACCTGGATCTCAACGTCACCCGCGTCTTCAACTCCGATTACTTCGGGGAGTCGAAGAAGGGCGGGCTGCGGATGTGGAACAAGCTGGTGTACGAGCGCGGAGGGCTGGCTCTGCACGCGGGTTGCAAGACGATCCCGACGCCGAACGGGAACCGGGTGGGGCTGATCGTGGGCCTCTCGGGCACCGGCAAGACCACCACCACCTTCACCCGCCAGAACGGCTCGCTGCCGGTGCAGGACGACTTCGTGGGGTGGTGGCCCGACGGCAGCGTGTCGGCTACCGAGGCCGGCTGCTTCGCCAAGACATTTGCCCTCAACACGAAGGACGAGCCGACGATCCACGGCGCCGTCACCAGGCCGGGCGCGTACCTCGAGAACGTCAGCATGGACGACGCTGGGAAGGTCGATTTCTTCGACGAGAGCTACACCAAGAACGGACGTGCGGTGTTCTCGTTCTCCGACATCGAGGCGGCGGACGCGGCAGACATCACCAAGGCGGACTTCCTGCTCGTGCTCAACCGCAACGAGAACGTGATACCGGCAGTGGCCAGGGTGGAGGGCCCGCAGGCGGCGGCCTTCTTCATGCTGGGCGAGACGACCGGGACCGCGGCCGGCGGCAAGGACGAGGAGGGCAAGTTCCTGCGCGTCCCCGGCACCAACCCGTTCTTCCCCATGCACCACGACCTGCAGGGCAACCGGTTCCTCGAGCTGCTGCAGGGAAACCCGATCGAGGTGTACATCATGAACACCGGCCGGGTCGGCGGGGGCGAGTCCGTCGAGGGCTCGAAGAAGGTGCGCATCCCGCACTCGTCGGCGATCGTAAAGGCGATCGCGGAGGGCACGATCGAGTGGGTCGTCGACCCCGACTTCGGGTACAAGGTGGCCGCGTCCGTGCCGGGCATCGACGCGGAGGACATCGACATCCTGCAGCCGCGCAGGCTGTACGAGGCGACCGGCCGCGGCGACGAGTACGACCAGCGGGTGGCGAGGCTGAAGCAGGAGCGATCCGAGCACCTGAGCCAGTTCGCCAGCCTGTCCCGGGAGATCGTCGACTCCGTCAGCTGACGGATTGATCGGCGAGGGAGCAACGTGTCCCAGCCGTCTGCCGTCAAGCTCGCCGTGCAGCGGGCAGCGCGGCGCACGGAGGCCGCCATCCGGGCCGGCGACCTGGCGGCGGTGCGAGCGCAGCTGTCGCCGGAGTTCGCACAGCGCGACAACGAGCTGGGCGACCTGCTGGAACGCACCGAGAGCTGTGAGTTGATCGGCACGGTGGCCACGCGCACGTTGCTGCACCTGCACCTGCGTGACGGCGACGACCGGGTGGTGGAGCTGCTGTGGCAGGAGTCCGGCGGCGACTGGCAGGTGCTGGACTGCCGCGTGTTCTCGCTGATTCCGGGCGAATGACCGGCATGAACAGCGGTGTCAGGCACCGTCCCAACGGTGTCTGGCATCCGTCGCGCTTGCGTGACGGTGCCTGACACTGCTTCTGTCGGGCATACCGATGATTCCCGGCCCCGCTGGCAGTCGATACTGTGTTCGCAGGAACGGCACCGCCGGCGGTGTACCTTAACGTCCGGCGGGTAGGTACGACACGAGGGATTGGAGCGATGGCCCCACCACGAGCGATCTGGACCGGCAACATCTCATTCGGGCTCGTCAACGCGCCGGTGCGCATGTACACCGCGATTCGCGAGAACGACCTGCGCTTCAACATGCTGCATCAGGAGGACGGCGGCCGGATCGGCTACGTCAAGGTGTGCAAGATCGACGAGAAGCCGGTGTCCGACGACGAGATCGTGCGCGCCTACGACGTCGGCGGCGGCGAGTTCGTGGAACTCACCGACGAGGACTTCGCGGCCGCCTCGAGTGACGGCCAGCACCACCAGTTGACCATCCACGACTTCGTGCCCATCGACCAGATCGATCCCATCTACTTCGAGCGCACGTACTACCTCGGCCCCCAGGAGGGCCCCGGCGAGGCCATCTACGCACTGCTGGCCCAGGCCATGTCGTCGGCCGGGCTGGCGGCCATGGCCACCTACGTGCACCACAACCGCGAGCACCTCGGCTGCCTGCGCGTCCGCGACGGCGTGATCACCCTCGAGCGGATGTTCTTCTCCGACGAGGTGCGCTCGTCGGACGGGCTGGCTCCGGAGGCCAAGGTGGACGAGCGCCAGCTGAAGATGGCGGCCGACCTTATCGACGCCTACACGGGCGACTTCGACCCCACCCAGTACCAGGACACGTACCGCGACAAGCTGCTGGCCGTGATCGAGCAGAAGCGCCAGGGCAAGACCGTGCGGCCGCCCGAGGTCGAGAAGGACGAGGCGCCGCCGGACCTGATGGCAGCGCTGGCCGCGTCGCTGGAGGAGGCCCGCAAGGCACGGGCCGAGCGGACCGAGAAGAAGTCCAGCGGCACCAAGCGGCCTAAAGCTGCGGCAGGCGCTGGCGGTGGGAAAGCACCGGCGCGAACACGTCGCCGAGCTTCCTGAGCCGCCCGGGCACCGTCTGCAGATCGAAGGCCGCGGGATCGAGCTGCGGTGTCACCTCCTCCCAGCGAAGCGGCGTCGACACGGGCGCCCCGATCCGCGGGCGCACCGAGTACACGGCCGCCGTCGTCCGTCCCCAGCCGTTCTGGTTCACGTCCAGCAGCACGCCGTGGCGCTCGCTGCGCTTCCAGGCCTCGGTGATCAGCTCGGGCGCGGTGCGGGCCAGTGCCCGGGCCACGGCGGCTGCGAACGCGCGCACGTGCTCCTGGTCGTAGCGGCGCTGGATCGGCACCAGCACGTGCATCCCCTTGCCTCCCGACGTCTTGGGATAGCCGTCCAGGCCCAGGCCGTTCAGCGCCTGGCGCAGCAGCAGCGCCACCTGCGGCACGGCTGAGAACGGCGTCGACTCCGCCGGGTCGAGATCGAACATGACCCAGTCCGGGCGGTGCGGACGGTCCGCCCGCGCGCACCACGCATTGAGATCGACGCAGCCCATGTTGACCACCCACGCCAGCGCCGACTCGTCGTCCACCAGCAGGTAGCGGATGCCCTCCTGCACCGATGTGCGCACCCACGCCGGTGTGTGCACCGGGGCATCCTTCTGGAAGAACCGCTTGCCGTGGATGCCGTCGGGGTAGCGAAGCATGGTGAACGGCCGCCCGCGCAGGTGCTCCACGACCGCCGGCGCCACCGCCCGGTAGTACTCGATCAGGTCGCCCTTGGTCACCCCGTCCTCCGGGAAGAAGACCTTGTCCAGGTTCACCAGGTCGGGCTCGGGGCGGCGGCGCCTAGGCTTGCCCTCCAGACCCAGGTAGACGGGGGCGCGCAGCCGGCCGTCGGCGGTGCGGTTCGCGAACTCGACCTGGCAGCGCAGGCGCGGCTCCACCCACGTCACGCTGCCCTTGGGCGGCCGCTTCAGGGTCGCCGCCGTTTGCTCCAGCGGTCGCAGCACACCCAGCAGCCGCTCGGACTCGTCGTGGCCGATGCCGCTTCCCACCTCGCCCACCCATCGCAGCCCACCGCCGGCGCGCTCGCCGAGCACCAGCGACCCCAGCGTGGCCGATCGCGAGCCGCCGCCGGCGGTGTACCCGCACACGACGAAGGTGTGGCGCTCGCGCAGCTTGAACTTGCGCCAGTCGGCGCTGCGCCGTCCCGGGTGGTAACGCGAGCCGGCCCGCTTGGCCATGACGCCCTCCAGCGACTGCCGCCTGGCCAGCTCCAGCAGCCCCTCGCCGTCCTCGTACTGCTGGGACAGCCGCACGCAGTCGTCCTCGTGAACGGCCTGCTCGAGCAGCTCCCGGCGCTCGCGCAACGGCCTCGACATCACCCAGCGGCCGTCCAGTTGAAGCAGGTCGAACGCATAGAACACGCGCCTCCCCGCGCCCGCCTGGAGATGCTGGAAGCTGGGCCGGCCCTGATCGTCGAGCGCGCACACCTCGCCGTCCAGCACGCACGGCACGGGCACCGACGCCGGCAGCCGGCCGGCGACCTCGGAGAACCGCTGGGTGTAGTCGTGCCCACCGCGGCTCCACAGGTGGACGCCGTCAGCATCCACCTCGGCCACGATCCGGTATCCGTCGAGCTTCAGCTCGTACACCCAGTCGGCGCCGACCGGCAGCCTGTCTGCGGTGCCGGCGAGCATCGGGCGCAAGCGGTCGGGACGAGCCATGGGGTCTGCGATGCTACCGGCCCGATGACGATTCGCGACCGCATCGTGGGCGAGCTGGCCGCGCTGGCGCCGCTGCGCGTCGAACAGGCGCCGGACTGGGCGCGCTGGCTGAACGACCCCGACACCACCCGCTACCTGTACGGCCGGCGGGAACGGCCGCCGGGCCACGTGAGCCTCGAGGAAATGGTCGACTGGGGCCGCCGGATGCTGGCCGACCCATGGCGGATGGCGGTGGCCATCGAGAGCGCCGCCGACGGCACCGTTGTCGGAAACGCCCGGCTGGTGCCGATGCTCCGCGGCAGGGCGCGCTACTCGATCGTGATCGGAGAGGCCGACCACCGCGGACGCGGCCTGGGTACCGAGGCCACCAGGCTGATGTGCCGGCTGGGGTTCAGCCACATGGGCGTGCGGGAGATCGTGCTGGACGTCGACCCCCGCAACCTGCCTGCGGTGGCGGCCTACCGCCGGGCCGGATTCGTGCACGGGCGCGGGGACTCCATGCACCTCGGGGTCGCGCAGCGTGCGATGTCCGGCGTACCGGTGGGGCCGGGACGCTAAGCCCGTCTCAGGCCGCGGTGTCGCCGCGCAGGTCGATCGGCACGTAGGGCCGCACCGGCGGCCCCACATACTCCGAGCTGGGCCGGATGAGGCGGTTGTCCGAGTGCTGCTCGATCACGTGCGCCGCCCAGCCGACCACCCTGCTCATGGCGAAGATGGGCGTGAACAGCCCTGTCTCGATACCCAGGTAGTGATAGGTGGAGGCGGAGTAGAAATCGACGTTCGGGTACAGGCCCTTCTCCTCGATCACGGCCTTCTCGATGTGCTCTGACATCGTGAACCAGTGGGGCTCGTCGGACTCCTCGGCGAGCTGCTTGGAGAAGCGCTTGAGGATCACCGCGCGCGGGTCGTAGGTCTTGTACACACGGTGCCCGAAGCCCATGATTCGCTCGCGCCGGGCCAGCCGGTCGCGGATCTCCTCGCCCACCCGCTGATCGGAGCCGATCTCCAGCAGCAGCTTCATCACCTGTTCGTTGGCGCCGCCGTGCAGCGGCCCCTTCAGCGCGCCGATGGCGCCGGTGATGGCCGAGTGCATGTCGGACAGCGTGGAGGCGATCACCCGCGCGGTGAACGTGGACGCATTCATCTCGTGGTCGGCATGCAGGATCAGCGCCACGTCGAACGTCTTGGCGGCGCTGTCCTTCGGCGGCTGCCCGTTCAGCATGGCCAGGAAGTTGGCGGCGTGCCCCAGCCGCGGGTCGGAGGCGATCGGCTCCAGACCCCGCCGGCGGCGGTCGTACCGGGCCACCATGGTCGGCATCTTGGCGATCAGCCGGGTGGCCTTGGCGAAGTTCGCAGCCTCGTCGTTCGAATTCTTGTCGGGATCGTCAAACGAGTCGGAGGACACCGCGGTGCGCAGCATCTCCATCGGCTCGGCGTGCCCAGCCAGCATGTCCACCACCTGCGCTGTCTCGTCGGACAACTCGCGGGCGGACACCAGGCTGGCGGTGAAGGCATCCAGCTCGCGGGCGGTCGGCAGGTGCCCGCGCAGGATGAGAAAGCACACCTCTTCGTAGCTCGAATGCTGGGCGAGATCGTTGACGTCGTAGCCGCCGTAGATCAGGACGCCCTTCTGGCCGTCGATCGAACACAGCCGGCTGCGCGCGACCACGACACCTTCCAACCCGCCCTTGTCGGCCATCCTACGAGCCTCCATACGTCCGTCGGACTTCGACCCCATCCTAGCCGTTCGTGCGAGAATCGCCCCCGCAAAAAACCAGAGCGGACGGAGAACCTGTGAACCATCGTGTGACGCTGATCCCCGGCGACGGCACCGGGCCGGAAATCGCCGAGGCCACCAGGCGCGTGCTGGAGGCAACCGGGGTGAACTTCGACTGGGACGTGGAGGACGCCGGTGCCGACGTCATGGACAAACACGGCGGCAACCCGCTGCCGGATACCGTGATCGACTCCATCCGGCGAAACCACGTGGCCCTCAAGGGTCCCATCACGACACCGGTGGGAAGCGGCTTCCGCTCGGTCAACGTGGGGCTGCGCAAGGAGCTGGACATGTACGCCCAGGTGCGGCCGTGCAAGCTGTACCCGGGCGTGCGCACACGCTATTCGGATACCCCGGTCGACCTGGTCGTGGTGCGCGAGAACACCGAGGATCTGTACGCCGGCATCGAGTTCGAGAGCGGCACGCCGGCCGCCCGCGAGGTGGCCGCCGCCATCCAGCACGCGGCCGGGGCGAAGCTGCGCGATGACGCCGGAATCTCGATCAAGCCGATCTCCGAGTTCGGCACCCGGCGGGTGGTCGAGTTCGCGTTTGACTACGCACGCCGCCACGGACGCCGGAAGGTCACGTCCGTGCACAAGGCGAACATCATGAAGCACACCGACGGCCTGTGGCTGGATGTGTCCCGCCAGGTCGCGGCCGAGAACACCGACATCGAGTTCGAGGACCGGATCGTCGACAACATGTGCATGCAGCTGGTGCAGAAGCCGGAGCTGTACGACGTGCTGGTGTTGCCGAACCTGTACGGCGACATCCTGTCCGACCTCGGGGCGGGCCTGGTGGGCGGCCTGGGCGTCGCCCCCGGGGCCAACTTCGGGACGCACGCAGCCGTGTTCGAGCCCACCCACGGCTCGGCGCCCAGGTACGCAGGCCAGAACCGGGTCAACCCGATCGCGATGATGCTGTCGGGGGTACTGATGCTGCAGCACCTCGAGGAGTGGGACGCGGCCACCCGGCTGGAGGACGCGATCGCCGCCGTGATCGCCGACGGGCGGAGCGTCACCTATGACATGAAACCGTCACCCGACGACCCGACCGCCGTAGGCACATCGCAGGTGGCCGACGCCATCATCGAGCGACTGGGGGAAGCGGCATGAGCCGGATCAAGATCACCGTTGTGGGGGCCGGCAACGTGGGCGCCACCACAGCCCAGCGGCTGGCCGAGCGCGACTACGCGGACGTGGTGCTGGTCGACATCGTGGAGGGCCTGCCGCAGGGCAAGGCGCTCGACCTCAACCAGGCCGGGCCGGTCGTTGGGTATGAGCCCAGCGTGATCGGCACCAACGGCTACGACGAGACCGCGGACTCCGCCGTATGTGTGATCACGTCGGGCCGCGCGCGCACGCCGGGCATGAGCCGCGACGACCTGCTGCGCACCAACCAGTCGATCGTGGCCGACGTGACCCGCAACCTGGCCGAACGCTCGCCGAACTGCGTGCTGATCGTGGTCACCAATCCACTGGATGCGATGTGCCAGGTCGCCTTTCACGAGGCGGGGTTCCCGCGGGAGCGGGTGATCGGCATGGCGGGCGTGCTCGATACCGCCCGCTTCCGCACGTTCCTGGCCTGGGAGCTGGGAGTGTCCGTGCGCGACGTGACCGGCTTCGTGCTGGGCGGCCACGGCGACCAGATGGTGCCGGTGGCCTCCTACACGAACGTGGCCGGCATCCCCATCACCGACCTGATCGAAGCCAACCGGCTGGCGGAGATCGTGCAGCGCACGCGGGACGGCGGCGCCGAGGTGGTCAAGCTCCTGAAGTCGGGCTCGGCGTATTACGCGCCGTCCGCCGCGGTGTGCGAGATGGTGGACTCGATCGTGCTCGACCAGAAGCGGGTGCTGCCGTGTGCGGCCCTGCTGCAGGGCGAGTACGGGCTGAACGGGCTGTACATGGGCGTGCCGTGCAGGCTCGGCAGCGGCGGGCTGGAGGAGGTGCTGGAGATCACGCTGTCCGGTGAGGAGCGGGCGGCGCTCGAGGGCTCCGCGGCCGCGGTGCGCGAGCTGAACGGCGTGCTCGGCCTGTAGCGAGCTCAGCGATGCCCGTGACAGTCAGCCGGGCGGGCCGCCTCAAGCAACTGGCCGGGCAGTCGTTCGTGTACGGGCTCGGCGGCCTGATCGCGAAGGCCGTCGGCATCTTCCTGCTGCCGATCTACCTGGCGCACGTCACCCGCGACCAGTTCGGCGCGGTGGAGCTGATCATGGCCGCGATCACGCTGATGGCCGTGCTGCTGCGGCTCGGCCTGACGGCGGCCATGTTCCGCTTTGCGTTCGACCACCCCGGGACGGACATGCGCAAGCGCACGATGCAGACGGCGTTCGTGGGCACGCTGGGGCTGTCCACCGCCGGTGTCGCCGTGTGCGCGGTGCTCACGCTGGCCGTGCCCGCGTTCGCAGGCATCCTGGGCGGCGTCGAGCTGACCCTGATCGGCCTCTCCGGCCTGTGGGTGTCCATGAACTTCGACATCGTCACCGGCGTCTACCGGATCGAGCGGCGGCCGCTGGCGTATGTCTCCTACTCGATCCTCAACCTCGCGATCACGATCGTGCTCTCGGTGATCCTGGTGGTGCCGCTGCACCTGCAGGCGGCGGGGCTTCTGATCGGAAACTTCTCGGGCACGTACATCACCTACCTGCTGATGCTGGTCGCTCAGCGGCACACGATCGGCTTCCGCATGTTCGACCGCTCGCTGCTCATGCGCATGCTGCGATTCTCGGTCCCGCTGATGCCGGCCGGCATGGCGCTGTGGGCGTTGAACGTCGCCGATCGCTTCCAGGTGCAGTCGCTGGACTCGCAGGCCGAGCTGGGCTCGTACTCGGTCGCGGCCAAGCTCGCGCTGTCCGTGATGCTCGTGATCGCGGCCTTCCAGACGGCCTGGCCCGCCTTCGCAAACTCGATGCCCACCGAGGACGAGACGCGCGATGTGTACCGGCTCGTGCTGACGTACTGGTCGATGGCGATGGGCTGGGCGGTGGTGGTGATCAGCCTGGCGGTGCCGCCATACATCCACCACTCGCTGCCGCACTCGGTGTGGGACGCCTCCCCGGTGGTGCCGATGCTGATGCTGGGGTCGGTGATGTACGGCGCGTACATGATCCTGAACGCCGGAGTCAACCGGTCGAAGAAGACCCGCATGACCCCGGTCGTGACCGGCGTCAGCGCAGCGGTCAACGTGGGGCTGAACTTCCTGGTCATCCCGCTTTGGGGGATCAGGGGCGCGGGGGCGTCGACCGTGGTCGGATACATGGTTCTGGTGTACCTCGGCTGGCGCAACGCGCAGCGTTCGTACCCGGTGCAGTACGAATGGAGCCGGGTGATCCGGGTGGCCGCCGTGACGGTGGCAGTGCTGCTGGCGTCTGTGCTGGTGGTGCCCCCAACGGGTGCCGAAGGGCTGTCGATCAGGATCGCGCTGGGGGCGCTGTTTCCGCTGTTCCTGATCGGCGTCGGCGTGCTGTCGCGCGGCGAGCTACGGATCATCAGGGCGCGCATCTCGATGATGGGCAAGCGGCGCACGCCGGAGGCGGTGACGGCCGCCGAGGAAGAGGAGGCCGTCGAAGAGGAGCCCGTCGCCGAGTTGTGAGAACCGGTACCAGGTACCGTCACAGGAATGTGACGGTACCTGGTACCGGGTTAGTAGCTGTCCGTGCGCATGGCCTTCGAGTGCGCCGCCCATTTCCTTCGCTCTGCTGCCCGGGCGGCCTTGTCATCGCGCCGCTCCTGGAACTGCAGCTCGCGAAGCAGTTTGTTGTAGCTCTCCAGCCGTTCGGCGGGCAGCCGCCCGTCGGCGATCGCCGCCTGCACGGCACAGCCCGGCTCGGACTCATGGATGCAGTCGTTGAACTTGCACTCCGCCGCCAGCTCCTCGATGTCCCCGAAGGCGCGCTCGATGCCCTCTGCGGCATCCCACAGCTGCAGCTCACGCATCCCCGGGGTGTCGATCACGCAGCCGCCGGAGGGCAGCACGATGAGCTCCCGGTGGGTCGTCGTGTGACGCCCCCGGCCGTCGTCGCGCACCTCCCCCGTGGCCAGGCGCTCATCGCCGCACAACGCGTTGATGAGCGTCGACTTGCCGACGCCCGACGAGCCCACGAACGCGCCCGTGCGAGCACGCTCCAGGTGGCCGAGTATGCGGTCGAGCCCCTCTCCGGTGACGGCTGACGTGATGTGCACCGGCACTCCAAACGCCACCGTCTCCACCAGCCGCAACGAGTCCTCGATCGACTCGCACAGGTCGGCCTTGGTGAGCACGATCGCCGGGTCGGCGCCGCTTTCCCAGGCCAGCGTCAGATACCGCTCCAGACGCGCCGGGTTGAGGTCGCGGTCGAGCGACGACACGATGAAGAGCACGTCGACATTGGCCGCCACGACCTGCTCCACGTCCTGCTCCCCGGCCGCTCGGCGGACGAACGCGGAGCGCCGCGGCAGCACCGCCTGGATGCGTGAGCGCGACTCGCCCTCGCCTCGCTGGTATGCGACCCAGTCACCGACGGCCGGCCGGTCGGTGGGCGTGACGGCGGCCCGGCGCAGGCGTCCGGACAGCTCGGCCCACACCTCCCTGTCGCCACGCAGGATGTAGGCGCCTCGATGTTCGATCGCCACCCGGCCGGCGTGCAGGCCGGCGGCGGCGTACTCCTCAAAGGCCTCGGCATGGTCCGGGGCCCAACCCAACTGCTCGATTGTCAACTTCGACTCCTGAGTCATGAATCGTGGACGGGTGCGTGTCAGGCACCCGGCCGGCTCAGGAGCGGTTGCTCGAGCTCACGCGGGGCGCCTGGAGGCGAGTAGCTCGAATGTCATGGCGTGCCTCCTTCGGTCGCTTGGGTGACAGGTCTCCGCGCCGCAGGGTAGACGAGCATCCGGGTTCCGTCAATCACCCGCAGCGAGCTGAAGCGCCTTCAGCGACAGCATCTCGTGGCACGCGCTGGCGGCCAGCCATGCGGTGATGCCGCTGGGATCGTACGGCGGCGACACCTCCACGCAGTCGAATCCGCGGAAGTCGATGCCGGTCAGCGCGCGCACATAGGACAGCGCCTGAGCGCTTGTCGGGCCGCCCACCTCGGGCGTCCCGGTGCCGGGCGCGAACGCCGGATCGACGAAATCGATGTCGAAGCTCAGAAACGCCGGGCGCGACCCCACCCGCGCCCGCACGCGGTCGCCGTACTCGGCCGGGCTCATCCCCTCGAGCTCGCTCCAGTAGATCGCGTCGTACCCGAGAGCGGCGGGCTCGTCCACGTCGGCGGCGCCGTACAGCGTGCCCCGCATCCCCGCCTGCACGGAGCAGGATGCGTCGACCAGCCCCTCCTCCACCGCCCGCTTGAACACCGTGCCGTGGAAGTACCGCACGCCGTAGTACTGCTCCCACACGTCGGCATGCGCGTCCAGGTGCACCAGCGCCAGCGGCCCATGCGCCTTGGCGGCCGATCGCAGCTCGGCCAGCACCATCGAGTGGTCACCGCCCAGGCACAGCGGCGCCACGCCGGCCGCGTGCACGGGGTCGAGGAAGGCCTCGATGCGGCGCAGCGTCTCCTCGTGATACCCGGGCACGGTCGGCGCGTCGCCGTAGTCGACCATCGACAGCACCTCGTTCACGTCGACCCGGAGCTCCGGGTTGTAGGGCCGCAGCAGCGCGGAGGCCGAGCGGATGCCCTCCGGCCCGAACCGCGCGCCCGGCTTGAACGACACCGCGTCGTCGGTGGGGATGCCGATCACCGCCACGTGGACGTCCTCGGTGGTTTGCACGTGCGGCAACCGCATGAACGTGCGCGGGCCGCTGAAACGCGGCATCACAGATGCGTCGAACGGCCGGTAATGCACCGCCCGATGGTATAGGTTCCCGGCCGTGGACCTGGGCCTGGACGGCACCTCGGCGGTGGTCTGCGGCGCCTCCTCCGGGATGGGCCTGGCGATCGCACGCGCGCTGGCGGCGGAGGGCTGCGCGGTCACCATGGTCGCCCGGGATGCCGCCAGGCTGGAGGCGGCGGCGGAGTCGGTCGCCGGCTCCCTGTCCGTGGCCGGCGACGTCCGCGACCTGGAGGCGCTGGAGCAGGCGGTGCAGCGCACCATGGATGCCCACGGACGGCTCGACATCGTCGTCAACAACGCGGGCGGCCCGCCTCCGGGGACGTTCGAGTCAACCCCGCCCGACGCCTGGCCGGCCGCGTTCGAGCTGTCGGTGCACTCCGCGGTACGGCTGACCCGGCTGGCGCTGCCGCACCTGCGCGCGAGCGGGCGCGGCCGGGTGATCAACATCACCTCCTGGTCGGTACGCGAGCCGATCCCCAACCTGCTGCTGTCCAACGCCGTGCGGCCGGCGGTCGTGGGCTGGGCCAAGTCGCTGGCCCAGGAGCTGGGCCCGGACGGGATCACCGTGAACACGATTGCGCCGGGCAAGATCGACACCCCGCGGGCCCAGGAGCTGTGGCACAGCCAGCCCGACCCGGAGGCGGCCAGGCGAGCCGACCTGGCTGCCATCCCCGCCCGCCGGCTGGGCAGCCCCGAGGAGATCGGCGCAGTGGTGACGTTTCTCTGCTCGACCCACGCCGCCTACGTCTCCGGGGTCGTGTTGCCGGTGGACGGCGGGGCACTTCGCGGCGTCTGGTAGCTCCGCCGGCGACTCGGCACATACTCGGTGACTCCACAGGGCTCTCACAGGCTCTCCACCTACACTGTGAGCGAATGGCCACGTGCTACCGCCACCCCGGACGGGAAACCGGCCTGGCCTGCTCCAGCTGTGGCCGTCCGATATGCCCCGAGTGCCTGACCCAGTCGCCGGTCGGGATCCGCTGCCCTGAGTGCGGCGGCCGGCGGACGATGATGCGCCGGCCCGCGTTCACGCTGTCCAAGGAGCCCTGGGTGACCCGGGCTCTGATCGCCGCCAACATCGCCATCTTCCTCGTCACCAACCGGCTGGCGGGCGGCCTCAGCATGTCCGGCGGGACGCTCAACAGCCTGGGGTACAAGATGGTGCTCGACCGCACGGATGTTGCCAACGGCGAGTGGTGGCGGCTGGTCACGTCCAACTTCGTGCACTTCGGAGTGCTGCACATCGCCTTCAACATGTACGCGCTCTACCTGCTGGGCACAGTGCTCGAGCGGTACATCGGATCCGCGCGATTCGCCCTGGTCTACTTCGTGTCCGGCCTGGCGGGCAGCTTCGGCGCGCTGCTGATGACGCCCAACTCGTTCTCCGGCGGCGCATCGGGCGCCATCTTCGGCGTCATGGGTGCGCTGTTCGTGCTCGAGCGCCAGCGCGGCGTCCAGCTGCTCGGCGGCCCGATCGGCGGGTTGATCGTGATCAACCTGGTGTTCACGTTCGCCATCCCCAACATCTCGGTGGGCGGCCACATCGGCGGTCTGATCGGTGGAGCACTGGTGGCCTTTGCACTCTCGGGATACGGCCGCGGGCACATCGCGTACGGCCGGATCGGGCTCGCCTCGGCGCTGGGAGTGGCCGCGATCGCAGCCGTGTCGGTCATCGGGTCGCTGAAGATCGCCGGATGAGCTCGGTGTCCGTGCCCGCAGCCCTTCGCAAGCCGCGCTGGCCGCTCGCGCTGGCAATCGTGTTCGCGCTCATCGGCGCCGGTATCACCTACGGCTGGGAGACGCAGTCCGGGTATTACGCGCTGTGGCCCGACACCGCCCACTCCACCGCCAGGTATCTGCAGGTGCCCGGCGGCCACCCCGCGGCGCCCGGCACCGGCTTCTACTTCGTGGACGTGCACGAGCTGCAGGCCAACCTGCTGGAGGAGGAGTACTTCCGCCACTTCGTGACCGGCGCCGACCTGGTGCCCGCCACCGAGGAGCTCGTGCCCGGGCAGAGCGAGACGCAGCGAGTGCACGTCGACCTGCAGGCCATGGCCACGTCGCAGCAGATCGCCCAGGCGGTGGCCGAGCGTGCGCTGCACATGCATGTCGGGCTGGCAGGCGTGTCGGTGCTGGTGGAAGGCGTGACGCCGCGTTACCCGGCGGCGCAGGCGGGAGTCCAGCCGGGCGCGATCGTGACGGCCGTCAACGGCCACCCGGTGCGCACCGTCGGCCAGCTGGAGAAGGACACCAGCTCGGTCAAGCCGGGCCAGGTCGTCACCTACACGTTCAGCCCGGGTGGTCGCAAGGCGATCCGCACCGTCGCCGACCCGGCACAGAAGTCGCGGGCCATCATCGGCATCGAGATCGGCCAGAACGTGCGCGTCACGCACCTGCCGGTGCACGTCAAGTTCCTCTTCCACGACATCGGCGGCCCATCCGCCGGCCTGGCGTTCACCCTCGACATCTACGACAGCCTGAGCGGGCGCCACCTGCTGCGCGGACACAGGATCGCCGTCACCGGCACGATCAGCCTGGACGGCCAGGTGGGTCCGATCGGCGCCATCAAGCAGAAGACGATCGGCGCCATCGACGCCGGGGCGGACACATTCCTGGTGCCCGCCGGCGACAACTACCGCGGCGCCGTGGCGGAGTCGCACGGGCGCATCAAGGTGATCTCGATCACCTCATTCCAGCAGGCGCTGAAGGCCATTCGCGCGCTGCCGCCGAAGGCCCCGGCCACCTGAATCGCAGGTCAAACATCGGGCCGTCTCGCATCTCCCGCTAATAGCGGCATTTCTGGCGTGGCAACGCTTTCGGAGGCGCAGAAGGCCTCGTAGACTACGCCGCTCCGGACCTCGAATCGACCTGTGGGGAGGCTTCTATCGTGGCATCCAAGGCGCGGTGCGTTACCTGTGACGACTGCTTTTTTCGCAAGAGCAACCTGTGCGCGTTGCGCCTCGCCGAGCCGTGTCCGACCTTCCGGCCGATCGACCGCGGAGTCATGGTCGCGCCGCGTCAGGCACAGCTGATCGCCGCCCAGAGGCGGCAATTCGGCGCCCCCCGGGTGGCTGTCGCCTGACGGCAGGTTAGCCGGTGACCCCGGCCGGCGCGCCGGCCTTCGCCAGCACCTCTGCGAGCCGCGCGATGCCCTCGCCGATCTGGTCGGGCGGCACGGCGCTGAACGCCAGCCGCAGCGAATGACGGCCGACTTCCGAGTCCGAGAAGTCCCTGCCGCTCACATATGGGACGCCCGCTTCGGTGGCCGCCGCCAGAGCGGCGCCGGGATCGATGTGCTTCGGCAGCTCGACCCAGAAGAAGTATCCGCCCTGCGGTGTGGTCCAGCTCGACCCGGCCGGGAAGTGCTCGCGCAGCGCGGCCTCCATCGCGTCCCGACGGCGCCGCAGCTCCGCGGTGGCGCGGGCCACGTTGGGCTCGAAGCAGCCCATCGCGCAGTACGCCGCCAGCGTTGCCTCGGCGAATGCGTTGGGTGAGATGTAGGTGTTGGTGGAGAGGGTCGACAGGGCCGGGACGTGCTCGTCCGGCAGCACCAGATATCCCGTGCGCACGCCGGGCGCCACGGTCTTGGTGAATGAGCACGAGTAGACCACGTTGCCGCCGCCGTCCAGCTCGTGCAGCGACGGCAGGTGCTCACCCTCGAATCGCAGCAGGCCGTACGGATCGTCCTCCACCAGCAGCACGCCGCGGTCGCGGGCGAGCTCGACCACCGCCCGCCGCTTTTCGGCCGACAGGCTGATACCGGCGGGGTTCTGGAAGGTGGGCACCAGGTATGCCAGCGTCGGCGCCGGATCGGCGTCGAGGGCCTCCCGCAGGGCGTCCACGTCGATCCCGTCGGCCTCCAGGGGCACTGCCCGCACCTCCGCGCCTGCCGCGCGCAGCACCTTCAGCGTGCGGTCGTACGTTGGATCCTCGACCACCGCAGCGGTGGGACGGCCGGCCAGCAGGTGCCGGGCGAGGAAGCCCAGGCCCTCGAGCGACCCGTTCACCATCAGCACCCGCTCCGCGGTCACGCCGTGCCGCGCGGCGATCCACTCGCGCAGACGGCGGTGGCCGCTGGGCGCATACGAGAGCGCCGCCACGGCGTCGTCCTGGAGCGCGGCGGCGGCGGCTCGCCGGATGTCCTCCACCGGCAGCAGGTCGGCGGACGGGACGCCGCGTGTGAACGGGATCTGCGTGGGCATGCTCACAACCTTTCGAACGCTTCTGTCGCCAGCTGGGCGGCCTGTGTGGGGCTCGACCCAACCGCGATGCCGTGTGCCTCGAGTGCTTCCTTCTTGCCCTGCGCGGTGCCCGATGTGCCCGAGACGATGGCGCCCGCGTGCCCCATGGTCTTGCCCGGCGGGGCCTGGAAGCCTGCGATGTAGGCGACAACCGGCTTGGTCATCCGCTCGGCGATGAACGCCGCCGCACGCTCCTCCTCGTTGCCGCCGATCTCCCCCACCATAACCACCAGGTCGGTGCCCGGATCGGCCTGGAACCGCTCCAGCACGTCGATGAACGACATGCCCACGATGGGGTCTCCGCCGATCCCCACGATGGTCGAGTTGCCCAGCCCGGCATCGGCGAGCTCCTTGCCGATCTGGTACGTGAGGGTGCCCGACCGCGACACCAGCCCGATCCGGCCGGCGGCGAACACCTGGGCCGGAATGATGCCGACATTGGCAACGCCGGGCGACAATGCCCCGGGGCAGTTTGGCCCCAGCAGCGCCACCCCGCGGGAGCGCGCGTGGTGGTAGATGGTCAGCATCTGGTGCGCCGGAATGCCCTCCGTGATGCAGACCACCGTGTGCACTCCGGCGTCGATCGACTCCAGGATGGCGTCGGCGGCGAAGCGCGGCGGCACGAACACCATGGCGGTGTTCGCAGCCTGCTCGGACACGGCCTCGGCGACGGTGTCGTAGACCGGCGTGCCGTCGACGTCCTGCCCGCCCTTGCCCGGGGTGACCCCGGCCACCAGCGTGGTTCCGTACTGTTTGTTGCGGCCGGCGTGGAAGCTGCCCTCGCGGCCGGTGATGCCCTGCACCACCAGGCGGGTGTCGGATGTGACCAGGATCGGCACTACGGCGCACCCGCTCCCGCGAGCTCGACCACACGCTGTGCCGCGCCCAGCATGGTGTCCTCGACGAACACGTTGGCCGGCGCCGCGTCGGCCAGGAGCTGCCGGCCCTCGACGTCGTTGGTGCCATCCAGCCGCACCACCATCGGCACCGAGACCTCCAGCCGCTCCAGCGCCGTCAGCACGCCGCGGGCCACCTCGTCACAGCGGGTGATGCCGCCGAACACGTTGAACAGCACCGCCCGCACCTTCCGGTCGGACAGCAGCACCTCCAACGCGGTGACGATCTCGTCGGCCTGCGCGCCACCGCCCACATCCAGGAAGTTGGCGGGTGTGCCGCCGGCCTGCGCGACCACGTCCAGCGTTGACATCACGAGTCCAGCGCCGTTCCCGAGGATGCCCACGGTGCCGTCGAGCTTGACGTAGGTGACGCCGCGCTCGCGGGCCATGCGCTCCTGCGGGTCGAGCGCCTCGACGTCGCGCATGGCGGCCAGATCGGGGTGCCGGAAGAGCGCGTTGTCGTCCACCGTGTACTTGGAGTCCAGCGCGCGCAGCTCGCCGTCGGCGGTCACCACCAGCGGGTTGATCTCCAGCAGCATGGCGTCGGTCTCCCGGAACGCCCGGTAGGCGCGCGCCATCAGGCTCGCCGCCTGCGCGTGCAGCTCGGCCGGCACGCGGGCCGCGTACAACAGCCGGCGGGCGTGGAAGGGCTCGAACCCGACCAGGGGGTCGATGTGCAGCCGCGCCAGCAGCTCGGGAGATTCCGCTGCGACCTGCTCGATGTCGACGCCACCCTGGATCGTCAGCATCAGGAGCGGCCGCTTCTCTCCACGGTCGAACGTGATCGAGAAGTAGTACTCCGAGGCGATCTGGGAGGCCTCCTCGATCCACAGCTTGCGTACGGTATGGCCGCGGATGTCCATGCCGAGGATCGCCCTGGCGTGTTCGGCCGCCTCGCCGGCGGTGGCTGCGACCTTGATCCCGCCGGCCTTCCCGCGACCGCCGACCAGCACCTGCGCCTTGACCACGACCGGGGCTCCGAGCTGCTCCGCCGCCGTACGCGCCTGCTCGGGCGTATCGACCGCCACGCCCTCGGGGACCGGGATCCCGAAGCGTGCGAAGAGCTGCTTGCCCTGATACTCGTAGAGGTCCACGTGGCTCCTGCGCTCGGACGTCGCG
This sequence comes from Gaiellales bacterium, assembly GCA_051955775.1. Taxonomy (GTDB): domain Bacteria; phylum Actinomycetota; class Thermoleophilia; order Gaiellales; family JAICJC01; genus DASUHT01. The sequence goes on from JBQCGJ010000147.1 coordinate 19,832, forward strand.
GCCTGCCGGCCGGAGTCTAGGGAAGGCTGGGAAAGAGGGCGCAGGTAGCCCGCACCAGGATGCCCTGGCTTTACAAACCTCTAACCGTCCCGACACGAGTTCTTGACAGACCGACTGCAGAATCGCCATCGGACGCTGCGACCGAACGTGCCCACACTTCGCAGCTACCTGCCTCCTCCGACGGCCCGCTTCAGCGGGTCGTCGGGCCATAGAGGGCCCTTCTGCACGCTGGGTACCGCGCTGGCATGATCCGCCCCGATGGCGCACGTCTACGACACCATCGGCGGCGGGTACGCCGTCCGCCGACGGCCCGACCCGCGCATCGCCGCGGCCATCGAGGCGGCGCTCGGCAACGCCCGGAGCGTTGTCAACGTGGGCGCCGGCGCCGGGTCGTACGAGCCGGCGGAACGCGCAGTGGTGGCCGTCGAGCCGTCCGCGGTGATGATCGCCCAGCGCCCTCCTGGCGCCGCCCCGGTGGTGCGCGCGACGGCGGAACGGCTGCCGTTCGGGGACGGAGCGTTCGATGCCGCGATGGCGGTGCTGACCATCCACCACTGGGACGACCCTGCGGGAGGGATCGCCGAGATGCGGCGCGTCGCCCGCAGGGTGGTGGTGCTGGTGTGGGACCAGCCCGTCACGGAGCGGTTCTGGCTGGTGCGGGAGTATCTGCCCCAGATCGCCGAGCTGGACAGGCCGCGGGCCGTTTCGATGCGCCGGTTGAGCGAGCTTCTGGGCGGGGCCGACATCCGCCCGCTGCCGGTCCCCCACGACTGCGTGGACGGCTTCCTGGGCGCGTACTGGCGGCGGCCAGAGGCGTACCTGGAGGCCGACGTGCAGGCGGCCATCTCGTCCCTGGCCACACTCGGCGAGCGCGCCGCACCCGGCCTCGCCCGGCTGGCCGCGGACCTCGACTCGGGCGCCTGGCGGCGCCGGCACGCCGACCTGCTGGAGCTCGACGAGCTCGACGTCGGCTACCGGCTGGTGACGACCGCCTGACGGGCTATTCGGGCGAGGTCGTGATGTCGTTCTGGCGCTTCTGCTGCGCAGCCAGCTTGAGCCCGGCAACCGAGGCCACGTAGGCCGCCACATCCTGGGCATCGGTGCCCTTGACGATGTTGGGCGGCATCTTCCCTCGCGGATCCGGCGACTCGATCTGCTCGCGCACGAAGGCCTCGAACGAGGTGGGGTCCATGTTCTCCAGCCGGTTGCCCAGGTCGGCCCAGTCGAGGTTCGGCCCGACGGTGCCCTTCGTGCCCGCGTCCTCGAGCGTGTGGCAGGTGCCGCAGTCCGTCGTGAACAGCTTCTTGCCGTTGGCCAGATCGGCCTGCCCGGGGGCGGCGGCACCTGTGCCGCCGCATCCTGCCGCCGCGGCGGCCACGATGAGCGCGGCGAGTGCGGCGGCCGGGCGGATCACGCGCGAGACGATAGCAAGTTCACTCGGACGGCCGGCTGTCAACCGGCGCCGGTGGATACACACCGCGCCAGGTCAGGACCTCGGCGGCGCGCTCTGCGGCGAACTTCAGGCTGCGGTCGAGGTCCCATCCGGACGCCAGGCCGAACGTGATGCCGGCCACGAATGTGTCGCCGGCCCCGTAGGTGTCGACCACCGGACCCGGCACCGGCGCCGCTGCGTAGCCGGAGCCGCCCCGCCGGCCCTTCGTGACGATCACGTGGGCCGGCCGCTCGGCGAGCTCCTCGATGTCGAACTGCTCGCCGGGGTCGGTGGAGCTGCCGACCAGGGCATCGGCCCTGACGCCGCTCTCGACCAGCGACCGGAACCGGCGGGCCGTGACCACCAGTACGGGTGCACGCCGCGCGAGTCGCAGAGTGCGCGGGTCCTGTCCCGTGAAATACACGCCGTCCGCCTCTGCCAGCTCGTCCCAGGGCAGCGGGTCGTCGGCCGTGGGATGGTCGTTCTCGCCGATCACGTACAGGGTGCGCTCGCCGGCCGGGTCGACCAGCGCCAGCACCCGCGTCTGGTTGTGATCGCGGTGGGCGGCGTACACGCGTACCCCCAACGACTCCAGGGCGGACTGCGCCGGTACGTCGGCGCCCAGCGCCGTGTAGAACGTGACGTCGGCCCCCATCCGGGCCAGGGCGATGGCGGTCACCGCGCCGCCGCCCCCGGCCTGATCGAGCAGATCGTCGAGATGGACGATCTGCCCGGCGGTCGGCACGAACGGCGCGTGGGCGAACGTCACCCACTCCACATGACCGATGACTGCGAGCCTCACGCCCAGTGCCTCCTTGACGGTGGTGGAGATGGAGCAGTTTTGGTGCCAGGTACCGTCGACCGGCCCTGACGATGGTGACCGTCACGGCCGCCCACCGATACCTGGCACCCGGTCACTAGGGCACGTACACCAGCTTGCCCTGCACCTTCAGGTCCTCCATCAGCTGCTGCGCCTTGCCCACCTCGGCCAGCGGGAACACCTGGTCGATGACCGGCTTGATGTGCCCGGCCTCGACGGCCCGCAGCGCGGCTGCCAGCTCGGCCTTGTTGGACAGGTGGCTGCCCAGCAGGTTCTGCTGCTTGTTCCACAGGAAGCGCAGGTCGGTGTGCGCGTCGAAGCCCGTGGAGGCGCCGCACACCACGATCCGGCCGCCCCACCGCAGGGCCGCCATCGAGGTCGGCCACGTGTCCTGGCCGGAGTGCTCGAACACGATGTCCACGCCGACCTTCCCGGTCAGCTCCTTGACCCGCGAGACCACGTCCTCGGAGGAGCGGTCGATCACGTGCTCCGCGCCGAGCTCCTGAGCCCGGGCGACCTTGGCGTTGCTGCCGACCACGGGGATCGGGTTGGCGCCGAACAGCCGGCAGATCTGGGTCGCCATCACGCCCAGGCCGCCCACGCCGCCCCAGATCAGGACGTTCTCGCCGGCCTTCACGTTCGCCCGCGTGACCAGCATCCGCCACGCGGTCTCCAGCACCAGCGGCATCGATGCCGCCTCCTCGAAGCTGAGGTTCTTCGGCTTGGGCAGCACGTTGGCCGCCGGCATCGTGACCAGCTCGGAGTGGCCGCCGTCGTTGGGACCGGTCTGGAAGCCCCAGATCAGGAACTGGCGGCAGAAGAACTCCTGCCCAGACGTGCACATCTCGCACGTCCGGCACGAGATGCCGGGGTGCACGACAACCTCGTCTCCGACCTGCACCGGCGACGAGCCGAAGCCGCGGCCGGACACCTCCGAGCCGACGGCCCGCACGACACCGGCCACATCCGATCCGGCGACGTGCGGGAACACCACCTTCATCCCGGGCATCCCGCGGCGGGCCCAGATGTCGTTGAAGTTGGCGCCCGCCGCCTTGACCTCGATCAGCACCTCGAACGGGCGCGGCTCGGGGTCGGGGATGTCCGTGTAGGCGAGCACCTCCGGCCCGCCGTGCTCCTCGAACACGACCGCCTTCATGCGGACAGCGCCTTGACGAGGTAGCTCAGGTTGTCGACGTAGCGGCGCACGTCGTCCTCGGAGTGCTGCACCGACAGCGTCCAGTTCTCGGACTTGCCCCACGGCGCCATGAACACGCCGCGGTTGAACTGCACGAGCCAGTTGACGTACGCGAGCTCGTCCGACACCTCGAGGTAGTCGCGGTAGTTGCGGACGCGATCGCCGCGGTAGGTGACCGCGCCGCGGGCCGACATCACGGTGGTGTAGCCGGGAATGCCGCCCGAGGCCAGGGCCTCGTCGCACCCGGAGCGCAGGATCTCGGCCAGGCGGTCGAACTCCGTGTACACGTCGGGCGTCAGGATCTCGGTCAGCGTGGCCCGCATGGCCGCCATGGTCAGCGGGTTGCCGTTGAACGTGCCGACCTGGTCGATGCGCCCGTCGGCGATCCAGCCCATGACCTCCTCGGTGCCGCCGATGGCGCCGCACGGCAGCCCGCCGCCGATCGACTTGGCAAGGCAGATCAGGTCAGGGGTGACGCCGAACCGCTTGGTGGCGCCGCCGTAGGCCGTGGTCACGCCGGTCTTCACCTCGTCGAATGCGAGCAGCGCGCCCGCACCGTGCAGCAGCTCCTTGACGCCGCCCAGGTAGCCGTCCTCGGGCATCACGATGCCGGCGTTCATCATGGCCGGCTCGACGATCATCCCGGCCACGCGCCCCTGATACCGGTGCAGCGCCCGCTCCAGCGCGTCGAGGTCGTTGAACGGCACCACCCGGGTCAGCGCCACCACCTCGTCGGGCAGGCCGATCGTCTGCGGCACCGACACCGGATCGTCGTACGGGCCGATCTTGTCGCCGGGTGGCGCCACCGACACCATCACCGCGTCCCCGTGGCCGTGGTACGAGCCCTCGATCTTGAGCAGGATGTCCCGCCCGGTGACCGCCCGCATCAGCCGCACGGCGTCCATCGTGGCCTCGGTGCCGGAGTTGCCGAACCGCCACAGCGGCAGTCCGAAGCGCTCGCTCAGCTGCTCGGCGCATACCACCGAGTCCTCGGTCGGCTGGGCGAAGTGCGTGCCCTGGCCGACCCGCCTGGACACGATGTCGACGATCTTGGGATGGGCGTGCCCGACCGCCATCGCGCCGTAGCCGTTGTGGAAGTCGACGTATTCGTTGCCGTCCACGTCGAACACCTTCGAGCCGTGCCCGTCGGCCAGGTAGATGGGGTGGGGATCGGTCGCCTGCCAGCTCGAGGCAACGCCGCCCGCCAGCGCCCGGCTGGCACGCGCGGTCATCGCGCGCGACTCGGTGTGTCGCGCGTTGAACTCCGCCTCCTCGGTTTCGATCAGCTTCGACAGCCGGGTCGGATCAATGGTCGATTGCGCGACGCTCATGAGGTTGCACCTCCCAGTACCTCGCCGTAGCGGGAGTCCCGCCAGGCGAGCGCGGCCTTCAGGCCGTTGTTCTTGACGATTTCCATGAATTCCCGCTGCTCAGGGGTCTCAGCAGCGTTCAGCATCGAGGACAGATCCAGGTTCATGTTGACTGCCTCGCGCAGGCCCATTGCCTCGAACGCCCGCACCAGCGCGATCTTGGTCAGCCGCAGCACGGGCAGCGGCGTGGGCGCGATCTTGCGCACCAGCGACTCGACCTCCTGCTCGAGATCCTCGTCGGGGACGACCCGGTTCACCATACCCGCCCGCTCCGCGGCTTCGGCGTCGATCATGTCCCCGGTGAACAGCAGCTCGTTGGTCTTCTTCTGGCCGAGGATGAACGGCATCAGGAGCGTCACCGGACCCGAGCCGTAGCGGATCTCGGGCTCGCCGAACCGACCCGATTCGGTCGACACGATGATGTCGCAGGCCATCGCCAACTCACACCCTCCAGCCAGACAGTAGCCGCGGACGGCGGCGATCGTCGGCTTGGGAAGCGACCACAGCCGCATGGTGGCGTCGATGTCCACGCCCAGCACGTGGTGCCAGTCGTGGGCGCCGCCGTAGCTTCCCGCCGCCTCGTCGGCCAGGTCGTAGCCCGCCGAGAAGGCGCGGCCGGCGCCCGTCACCACCACCACCTTCACCTCGTCGTCGGCCACGGCCCGCTCGAACGCCTCGTGCAGGCCGGCCAGCACCGGCTTGTTCAGGGCGTTCAGCTTGTCGGGGCGATTCAGCGTGATCCACGCCGCGGGCCCTCGCGTCTCGTACAGCACAACCTCGCTCATCACGACTCCTTGTCAGATCCCAGAACGATCAGGCAATCCAGCGCAACCGCGCGCTCGGCCGACACGAGCAGCGGGTTGAGGTCGATCTCGGCCACCTCGGGATGCTCGGCGGCCAGTTGCGATACGGCCGCCACCGCGGCGGCCAGCGAATCGGGCACATGCCCTCCCAGCAACCGCATGAGTGGCGGCAGCGAGCGCACGAGGTCACGCGCCGCCCGCTCGTCGAGCGGCGCCAGGCTGGCCGTGACCAGATCGAGGTGCTCGGCCAGCTCGCCGCCCACGCCGACCACGATGGTCGGGCCGTAGTCCGCGTCGCGCACCATCCCCACCAGCACCTCCACGCCCCCGGTCACCTGCTCGGCCACGATCACCTGCCCGCCCATCCGCTCGGCGGCGGCATGCACGCCCTCGGAGTCCGTGAGGTTGAGGGCCACGCCGCCGACCCGCGCCTTGTGGGCGATGTTGTCAACCTTGACCACGACCGGGTACCCGATCTCGGCGGCAGCCTGGACCGCCTCG
>JBQCGJ010000148.1:0-3477 GCA_051955775.1 Gaiellales bacterium
GAGTGGCTCGTTATCCGCGCTTCCTGGTTCGGGGTACCGAACGGGGGCGGGCTTCGCGCACCGGCGGAAGCGTGATCCCTTCGACGACGCGGTTGCGCACCGAGCCGATTCCCTCCACGGCCAGTTCCACCACGTCGCCCGGGCGCAGCGGCGGCGGGTTCGTCGTCCCGCTGCGGCCCCATAGCTCGGCGAGGCAGCCGCCGTTGCCGCAGGTGCCGGAGCCGAGCACGTCCCCGGCCCGGACGTGGGAGCCGCGCGAGGCGTACGCGATGAGCTCCTCGAACGGCCAGCCCATGTTGGACAGCAGGTCCTGCCCGGTGAGCTCGCCGTTCACAGTCGCGCGCAGGTCGAGCGCAAGGAATCCCTCGCTGTCCCGGTAGGACTCCAGCTCGTCGGCGGTGACCAGCCACGGGCCGAGCGTGGTGGCGAAATCCTTGCCCTTGGCGGGGCCGAGGTGGACGTTCATCTCACGGCGCTGCAGGTCCCGCGCGGACCAGTCGTTGAACACCGTGTACCCGAAGACGTGCTCGCGCGCCTGGTCCGGCGACAGCGAAGCCCCGTCGCGTCCGACCACCACGGCGACCTCAAGCTCGTAGTCGAGCAGCTGGCAGCCGGGCGGGACCGGCACGTCGTCGTGCGCCCCGATGAGCGCGTAGGGGTTGGTGAAGTAGAACGTCGGCGCCTGGTACCATTCCGGCGCGATGTGACCCGAGCTCAGCCCGTCGACGTGCTCCTCGAAGGCGACGAAGTCCCTGATGGTGGGCGCCTCGAGGGGTGGCAGTAGGCGGACCGCCGCCAGGGGCGCGGCCGGGCCGCCAAGCGCCGCGGTCCCCGCCGCCAGGGCGGTCGGCAGCCCGGCGCGGACGAGGCCGAGCACGGTGACACCGCCAGGCAGCGGGTGAATGCCCGCGTCGCTGACCACGCCGGCCCGCGCTGGCCCTCCGTTCTCCTCATAGGTGGCGAAACGCATCCGTTCTTACTCTCCTCATACCGGAGGCGCGGTGAACAGGCCGCGGTCGGGCTGGTTGAAGGACTTGGCCGCGACGAACTCGTTGATCGCGTTCGCAGTGCCCCACTGGTCGGCGACCTCTGGCTGGGTGAAGTCGTACAGGTGCGGGTGCCAGGTGTCCTCGTCGACCTGCTCGAGCTCGGTGGTGTACTCGACGGTGTTCCCGTGCGGGTCGAGGAAGTAGCTGAAGGTGTTGTTGCCGGCCAGGTGCCGTCCGGGCCCCCAGATCTTCTCGATGCCGGCGCGCAGCAGCCGGCCGGTGCCGCGCATGTACTCGTCGATGCCGCGCAGCTCGAACGAGGCGTGGTGCAGCGACGGGTGCGGGCAGCGGGCGATGGCGAGGCTGTGGTGCCAGGCATTGATCCGCAGGAACCACATCATCGAGCCGATGGCCGGGTGGGTGAGGGTGTCGGACAGCCGGAAGCCCAGGTGCCGCTCGTACCAGGCCACGGTGGCCTCCGGGGTGGCCGAGTTGACCACCACGTGCGACAGCCGGACTGGGATCGACTCGCCTTCTTCGATATTGCGGTGCACGCGGACCGCGACGTCGGCGCTGACCTCGACGGTACGGCCCTCGTTGTCGAAGAACCGGAACCCGTAGCCGCCGCCCGGCGTCGCCAGCGCGTCCGGCTCGCTCACCAGGCGGACCCCTTCGGCGGCGAGCCGCGCGGCCAGGGCGTCCACGTTGGCGGGACTTGCCGCGCCGAACGCGATCAGGTCGACGCGCTTGTCGTCGGCCTGCCGCAGCCGGACGACGTACTGTTCGGGCGAGCCCTCGGCTGCGAGGAAGGTCAGCCCGGTGTCGGTGTGCTCGGCGGTCAGCCCCCAGACCCCGGTGAAGAAGTCAAGCTGCTTGCCGTGGTCGGGAACCGCCAGGTCGACGTGCCGCAGGTGGGTAATGAGCTGGGCGGGCATCGTGAGTGTGCTCCTCGTTTCTCAGGCCGGCTGGCTGACCAGCGCGGTGATCGCGCCCATTAGGCCCGGCATGTCGCCCTGCGCGTGGTCGAGTTGCCACTGGCCGAGCTGAACGGACGCCTCGACGACGGTCCGCACCCGGTCAAACCGGCGCGCGGTGAACGCCGCCCACAGTGCGTCGTCGGGCGCGTCATAGGACAGCAGCAGTTCGGTGAGCACGGCGGCGTCCTCCAGTGCTTGCGCGCCGCCCTGGGCCAGGGTAGGCGGGCAGGCGTGCGCCGCGTCGCCGATCAGCACGACCCGGCCCCGGTTCCACGGCGCGGGCACGACCAGGGCCTCGAACAGTGTGTAGTTCATCGCATCCGGGTCTGTCAGGGTGGCCCTGATCTCGTCCCACGGCCCGTGGTAGGCGGCGGCTAGCTCCCGCATCGCGGCGAGCCGTTCCGCCGGGCTCTGCGCCGAACGGTCCTGGGCGTCCTCCACTAGGTACGCGTACAGCGTGTCCTCGCCAGTGGGGCAGTACCCGGCGATATACGCGGGCCCGCCGTAGTACAGGTCCGTCCTGGTCACGCTAGCCGGCCGCGGTCCGAAGGCGCGGAAGATGCCCATGCCCGTGGGCTGCGGCTCCACGGCGATGCCGATCATCCGCCGGGTCGTCGATCTGATCCCGTCCGCGCCCACGACCAGGTCATAGCGTCCGGTTGAGCCGTCGGAGAACAGCACGTCCACGCCTGCCTCGTCCTGCGCCAGCGAGTTCGCCGCGATGCCGAATCGGAGCTTCGCGCCTGCCGCGACCGCACGGTCCGCCATGATCCTAGCGAGCGCGGGACGAGGCAGGCCGACCGTGCCCGGCAGGTCGGCGCCGCCCGTCCGCCCGTCCGGAAGCTCAGCGAGCAGCGTGCCTGCCGGGTCGGGCGCGCGCATGCCCACGCTGCTGAACGGGTAGCCAGCCGCGAGCACCGCGTCGAGCACCCCGAGCCTGCGCAGTTCCCGCAGGCCGTTGCCCTGCATGGTGATGCCGGAGCCGACGGCGGTGATTTCGGGCTTGACGTCGATCAGGTCGACCGCGACCCCGGCGGCGGCCAGGCCGATGGCGGCCGCGGTGCCGGCGAGGCCAGCTCCGGCGACTAGCACGTGACTGACAGCTGGTGTTGCGGCGGCATTGCCCACGGCATCTCCTCCTGGTTTCGTCGCACCACTATGAGGCCGCCGTGAGGATTTTGGAAATCGATTGTTGAGATGGACGTCATCCAGTGGCTGGATATCATCGGGGGGTGAACCTGGCCGGAGTGGACATGAACCTCGTGGTCGCGCTGCACGCACTGCTTACGGAGCGCAACGTGACCCATGCCGGACAGCGGATCGGCCTCAGCCAGCCCGCGACGAGCGCCGCGCTCGCCAGGCTGCGCCGTCATTTCGGCGACGAGCTGCTGGTCAGGAAGGGCGCCGGGTACGAGCTGACCGCGCTCGGCGCGGTACTGCTCGACCGGGCCGACGTCGCCTGCGACATGCTCGAGCGGGTCTTCGGCAGCCAGTCGCGGTTCGACCCGGAG
>JBQCGJ010000149.1:0-9182 GCA_051955775.1 Gaiellales bacterium
TCATGCACCTCGACATCCGCTACCTGCCGGGGCAGGACCCGGGCGAGGTGCTGCGTCAGGTGCGCTCGCTGGGGGCCGCCGCTCAGGTCCACTATCACGTGCCGGCCGCCAGCGTGAACCCGCACCAGCCGCATGTCCAGGTGCTGCGCCACGCGGTGCGCGCACATCGCGGCGGCCCGGCGCTGGGCGTGGGCCGAAACGGCGCGTCGGACGCAGTGGTGTTCCTGCGCCGCGGAGTCCCCAGCGTCGAGTTCGGGCCCGCCGGCGGCGGCCACCACGGCCCCGACGAGCACGTCGACATCGCCTCGGTGCGCACCTACCGGCGGGTGCTTTATGAGTTCGCTTCTCATTTCGCCGGGGTAGATTCGCAGTGAGGATTCCGGCCTGCCCGGCCGAATACCCTGTCTATACTCATCGGGCTCGCGCCGCGGTCCCGCAGCCCCAGCAGCTCCCCATTCTTTGGCCATTCAGACCCCGCCACGAGGCCCGTCCGACGGGCAGCCACCAGCCAAACCGCCGATGAAGGTGTACAGCGGTTCGGGCAGCGAACCTCCGAAGGAGAAGAAGCGCCGCCCGCGCTGGAAGCGCATCCTGTACTGGTCGCTGGGAGTGATCCTGGTCGTCGTACTGGCGGCGGGCGGCGGGCTGGGCTACTGGCTCTACACCCAGTACAGGATCGTCACCCACACAGATCCTGCGGTCAGCCGAGCGAGCAAGGACCTGGCAGGCACGGGCACGCTCCCGATCGCCAAGAAGCCGGCGATCGCGCTCGTGATCGGGTCCGACCACCGGTACACCGACGGTTCGGCGCCTCCCCGGTCCGACACGCTGATGCTGGTGCGGATCGACCCGGTTCATCACCTGGTGTCGCTGCTCTCCATCCCCCGCGACCTGTACGTGCCCGTCCCGGGTCTGGGCATGAGCAAGATCAATGCGGCCTTCAGCGAGGGCAAGAACGGCGCCAAGGTGGCATTGCAGACGGTCGAGACCGTGACGGGGGTGCACCCGCAGTATCTGGCCGTCGTCAACTTCCAGGGCTTCAAGAACCTGGTGAACGACATCGGCGGCGTGTACATCCCGGTCGACGAGAACTACCAGCACTCCAACGCCGGCCAGCCGCCGGACAACATCTACTCCGAGATCCACATCGCGCCCGGGTACCAAAAGCTCGACGGCGCCAACGCGCTCGGCTTCGCGCGGTACCGGCACACCGACTCCGACTTCTACCGGAATGCTCGACAGCAGCTCTTCCTGCACCTGTTCGAGCAGGCGGCGGCGAATCGCTTCCACGGCATCAGCATCACCGATCTGCCCACGATCATCAGCGTGATCGGCGACGTCGCGCACAACGCAGAGATCACCGGCAAGAACGGCGCGCCGTCTCTGAGCACCTTCAAGGACTACGCGACCCTTCTCTACTCCCTGCACGGCCGGATCCTGAGTGTTCGTTTCAAGGGAGTGCAGACCCAAACGCTGACCGACGGGGAGTCGGTGGTCACCGACACCAACGCCGACATCAAGAACACCGTGTACCAGTTCCTTCACCCGTGGAAGATCAAGCAGCCGGGCGGCCAGCTGCCCAAGCAGCACAAGCCGCACACCAAGAAGTTCAAGCCCGCGGTGGACCCCTCCAGCGTCAAGGTTCGGGTGCTGAACGGCACCAAGCGCGCACATCTCGCCGGCAAGACGGGCGCCGGGCTGAGCGCCTGGGGCTACACCGAGACCGACGGCAACGCGCCCACCTCGACCTTCACGCGCACCTGGGTCTTCTACCAGCCGGGGAAACGCAACGCGGCCCGCGACCTGGCCAAGATCGTGGGTGCGGGGACGGTCGTCCCGCTCCCGGCGAGATTCGCCCACAAGGCGAACGTGCAGGCCGATGTGACGGTGGTGCTGGGGCCCAACTACTCGGGCAAGCTGGCCATCCCCGCACCCAAGGCGGCTCCGCCGCCCAAGCTGCCGGCCGACATGACCCAGACCCAGGACTACCTCAGCGAGTTCCGCACGGCGGCCCACGCCGCCCATCTGCCGGGGCTGTATCCGGCGGCCATCCCCAACGCCTCGATCGGTGAACTGATCCCGTTCACGTATACCGAGCCGATCCGCTTCTACAACATCCCTGCGGCCGGCAACGGCCCCAACTCCATGTACGCGTACTTCCAGTACAACGGCATTGCCGGCTCGTACTGGGGCATCGAGGAGACGCGCTTCGTGAACGCCCCGATCCTCCAGAGCCCGAGCGCCTCACGCGTCATCAACGGGCACCGCTTCCTGTTCTTCTTCAACGGCGCGCACATCTCCATGGTCGCCCAGATCGACAACGTGCACCACGTGGTCTACTGGGTGCAGAACACGCTGATGAACGACCTGTCCAACCCGGACATGATCGCGATCGCGCGCTCGCTGGCGCCGACCGGGTGAGCGCAGCCTCGGATACGCCGCCGATCGGCGTGATCGGGGTCGGCTACGTCGGCCTGGTCACTGCCGTGTGCTTCGCCGACCTCGGACACGAGGTGATCTGCCGCGACATCGACCCGGCCCGGGTGGAGGCGCTGCGAAACGGCCGGGTACCGATCTACGAGCCGGGCGTTGACCGCCTGCTCGACCGCAACCGCTCACGGCTTCACTTCACGCTCGACCTGGCCGAGCTGGTCGAGCGCTGCAGCATCACCTTCGTGTGTGTGGACACGCCGCCGACCCACTCCGGCGACGCCGACCTGTCCCGGGTGCACACCGTGATCGACGAGCTGCCGCGCGACGGCGGGCGGCTGGTGCTGGTCATGAAGAGCACCGTGCCGGTGGGCACCGGCGACCGGCTGCGACAGGAGCTGGATGCCCGCGGCATGGGGCACGTGGGCTATGTGTCCAACCCCGAGTTCCTGCGCGAAGGGCGGGCGATCGAGGACTTCACCGAGCCCGACCGGATCGTGATCGGTGCATTCGAGGCCGCCGATGCAGATGCGGTCGCGGCCTTGTATTCCGACTTCGCCGAGGCCACCGTGATCCGCACCGACGTGGCCAGCGCGGAGATGATCAAGTACGCGTCCAATGCCTTCCTGGCGGCCAAGATCTCGTTCATCAACGAGATCGCCAACGTGTGCGAGGAGATGGGTGCCGACGTGTCAGTGGTGGCGCAGGGGATGGGGCTGGACGAGCGGATCGGCCCGCACTTCCTGCGCCCCGGGATCGGCTACGGCGGCTCGTGCTTCCCCAAGGACGTGCGGGCGCTCAAGCAGCTGGCCGGGAACTCCGGCTACCACTTCCAGCTCCTGACCTCGGTGATCGAGGTCAACGACCTGCAGAAGCGCCGGGTGGTGGGCAAGCTGGAGCGGCACCTGGGCCCCCTGCGCGGGCGGCGGATCGCGCTGCTGGGGCTGGCCTTCAAGTCGAACACCGACGACATGCGCGAGGCGTCCAGCCTCGTCCTGGCCGCCAGGCTGCGCTCGGAGGGCGCCCACGTCGTCGCGTACGACCCGGTGGCCATGCAGTCGGCGGCCGCCCTGCTGGGCGAGGATGTGGACCTTGCCGGGTCGATGCTGGAGGCCGTCACCGGGGCGGACGCGGCGGTGATCGTCACGGAGTGGGGCGAGTTCCGCGGGCTCGCCTCGGCCGCGGTGCGCGACGCCATGGCCCAGCCGCTGATCGTGGACGGGCGGAACCTGCTCGACCCCAAGCAGGCCCGCGCAGCCGGGTTCGCGTACGAGTCGGTGGGCCGTCCCAGCGATCCGGCGGACATCGGCCGGCTGCGCCCGCCGGCGCATAGCGCGTGATCGCAGTCGTCCTGGTGGGCGGGTTCGGCACCCGCCTGCGCCCGTTGACAGAGCGAACCCCCAAGGCGCTGCTGCCGATCGCCAACCGGCCGTTTGTGGAGCACCAGCTGTCGCACCTCGAGGCACACGGCATCGACCGCGTGATCCTGGCCTGCGGGTACCAGCCGGACGCCATCCGCGAGCACCTGGGCGACCGCGTGGAGTACGTGGTCGAGGACGAGCCGCTGGGGACGGGAGGCGCGATCGCCTTCGCCGCCCGCGGGCTGACCGAGACGTTCGTTGCCTGTAACGGCGATGTGCTGACCGATCTCGACGTGACGGCGCTGCTGCGCTTCCACGCGGAGCGCGAGTCGCAGATGACCCTGGCCCTGCACCGCGTCGACGACCCCAGCCGCTACGGCGTGGTGGTGACCGATACCGCCGGGGCGGTGTCCAGCTTCGTGGAGAAGCCGGCGCCCGGCACCGCGCCGGCGGACACGATCAACGCCGGCACCTACGTGATCGAGCCGGCCGTACTGCATCTTGTGCCCCCCGGCCGGGCGGTCTCCATCGAGTACGAGGTGTTCCCGCAACTGGTCGGGGAAGGCCTGCACGGCCTGGCCCACAGCGGACACTGGCTGGACATCGGGACGCCGGCGTCGTACCTCGCCGCGAACCTGCAGGAGATGCCGCCGGGCGGCCTGATCGACCCCGCCGCACAGGTGGCCGAGGGGGCGGATGTGCGCGATTCCGTGGTGGGGCCGGGAGCAGTCGTCGAGGCCGGGGCGAGGGTTCGCCGCTCGGTGTTGCTGGCGGGTGCCCTCGTCAAAACGGCTGACGTGGTGGAGAATGTCGTAGTGGATCAGAACGGACGCGTGTGGTAGATCGCAACGGCATGGCGGCGGTGATCGCCGGGCTGCCGGATCAGCTGCGGCAGGGCGGGCGGCTCGGCGCGGCGGCCGGCGACCGGCTCGAGATGCCGTCGGCGATCGTGTTCGCAGGCATGGGCGGCTCGGCGATCGGCGGCGAGCTGCTGCGCGGGCTGATCGCGGACGCCTGTCCGGTGCCGGTTACCCGCGTGCGCGGGTTCGGCATCCCCACCTGGGCGGGCCCGGGGACGCTCGTGGTGTGTGTCAGCTACTCCGGGTCGACGGCCGAGACGCTGGCCTGCGCCCGCCAGGCTCACTGGCAGGGCGCATCGCTGCTGACGGTGGCCGGCGGCGGCGAGCTTGCGGAGATGGCCGAATCGTGGGGGGCGGCGCAGGCGGTGGTGCCCCCCGGGCTGCAGCCGCGGGCGGCGCTGGGATACCTGTTCGGGGCCATTGCGGGCGCCTTCTCGGAGGCCGGGCTGGCACCGGCGGGGCTGGCGGAGCAGGCTGCCCTGGGGGCGGAGCTGGCCGACCGCGATGCGGCCCGTGAGCTCGGCGAGCAGCTGTCCGAGACGGTGCCCCTGGTGTACGGCGCGGGGCCGCTGGCGATCGTGGCCTACCGGTGGAAAACGCAGCTCAACGAGAACGCCAAGATGCATGCGTTCAGTCATGCCTTCCCGGAGATGGGGCACAACGAGATCGTGGGCTGGCAGGGCGCCGACCTGGCGCAGTTTGCGGCGGTGATCCTGCGCGACCCCACCGAACGGGCCGAGAACACGCGCATGATCGAGGCGGCACGCGACCTGATCGCGGGTGATGCGGCGATGACGGTCGAGGTCGAGGCGACCGGCCAGTCGCCGGCTGCGCGGGCGTTCTCGCTGGTCTCGCAGGGCGACTGGGTCAGCTACCACGCCGCGCTGGCGCGCGGCGTCGACCCCACGCCTGTCGAGCGGATCCTGGCGCTCAAGGAGCGCCTCGAGCCGCTGCCCGAGTAAGACGCGGCGCCTGACACACACATCTGACACCGCTTCACACCGCTTCTGGGCCTCAAATCGGCCCCCGAGGCTATAGTGGCCGACCATGACCACCACTATCCGACACGACGTCCGCGACCTGGCGCTGGCCCCCGCCGGCAAGCGCAGAATCGACTGGGCCGATCGCCAGATGCCAGTGCTGTCCGCCATCCGCGATCGGTTCGCGGCCGAGCGGCCGCTGGCCGGCCTGCGCGTCGCCGCATGCCTGCATGTGACCAGCGAGACCGCCAATCTGATGCGCACGCTGAAGGCCGGCGGCGCCGAGGTGCTGCTGTGCGCCTCCAACCCCCTTTCCACCCAGGACGACGTCGCGGCGTCGCTGGTGGCCGATCACGAGATCGCCGTATACGCGGTGCACGGCGAGGACTCCGACACCTACTACGCCCACATCGAGGCTGCCATCGCGCACCGGCCGCACCTGACCATGGACGACGGCTGCGACGTGGTGTCGACGATCCACCAGCGCCATCCCGAGCTGCTGGGCGAGATCATGGCCGGCACCGAGGAGACGACCACCGGCGTCATCCGGCTGCGGGCCATGGAGGCCGACGGGGTGCTCGGATATCCGATCATCGCCGTCAACGAGGCCAACACCAAGCACCTGTTCGACAACCGCTACGGCACCGGCCAGTCAACCCTGGACGGCCTGCTGCGGGCGACCAACATCCTGGTCGCCGGGCGCACGCTGGTGGTCTGCGGGTACGGCTGGTGCGGCAGGGGTCTGGCCGAGCGCGCCCGCGGTATGGGAGCGCAAGTGGTGGTCACCGAGGTCGATCCGCTGGCCGCGCTGCAGGCCGTGATGGACGGCTTCCGCGTGATGCCCATCGACGATGCCGCCCGGTTGGGCGACATCTTCATCACCGTCACCGGCGACAAGCACGTGATCCGTCGCGAGCACTTCGAGGCCATGAAGGACGGCGCCGTGATCGCGAACTCGGGGCACTTCGACGTCGAGATCGACATCCCCTCGCTGCGCGAGCTGGCGGCGTCCCACACCGTGGCGCGGCCGATGGTCGAGCAGTTCGACCTCGCCGACGGCCGCCGCATCTACCTGCTGGCCGAGGGCCGGCTGGTCAACCTGGCGGCTGCCGAGGGCCACCCTGCCTCGGTTATGGACATGAGCTTCGCCAACCAGTCCCTGGCCGCCGAGCACGTGGCCAGGAACCACGGGCAGCTGGAGAAGCGCGTGTACACGGTGCCCCGTGAGCTCGACGACGAGGTGGCGCGGCTGAAGCTCGAGAGCATGGGCATCTCGATCGACACCCTGTCCGAGGAGCAGCGCCGCTACCTGTCATCGTGGGATCAGGGAACCTGACCGGGCAGGCCGCGCCCGCAGGGTTCGGCATGCTCGCACCACAGTCGATCGTGCGGCTCGAGGAGGATGCCACGCTGGTCCTGCTCGATCAGCGCCTGCTGCCCGGCGAGTATGTCGAGGAGCGGTACACACGGTGGGCCGACGTGATCGAGGCGATCCGCTCGATGGTCGTGCGCGGAGCGCCGGCCATCGGCGTGGCTGCCGCCTACGCCGTGGCGATGGCCGCTGCCCGGTCGGCCTCCGGCTCGCTGGAGGTGATTCGCGAGGACCTCGAGCGGGCCTGTGACGGACTCGCCGCCGCGCGGCCGACCGCTGTCAACCTGCCCTGGGCGGTGGAGCGGATGCGTGCGGTGGTGCGTTCGCCGCACGCCGACCCCGAGGCGCTGCGGGCGGCGCTGCTCGTCGCGGCCCGTGACTTGCACGAGCAGGAGGTCGATCGCTGCCGCCGCATCGGTGACCACGGCGCCGGTCTGCTGCGGGCAGGCGCTCAGGTGCTCACCCACTGCAACGCCGGCGCGCTGGCCACCGGCGGGTACGGGACGGCGCTGGGCATCGTCCGCGCCGCCCACCAGCGCGACTCCAGCCTGCACGTGTGGGTGGACGAGACGCGCCCGCTCCTGCAGGGCTCGCGGCTGACCGCGTGGGAGCTGGAGCAGGAGGGCATCTCGGCCACCCTGATCACGGACTCCACGGCCGGCTGGTTGATGGCGCAGGGCAAGGTCGACGCCGTGGTCACGGGCGCCGACCGGATCGCCCGCAACGGCGACGCGGCCAACAAGATCGGCACCTATGCCCTGGCGGTGCTGGCCCGCGCGCACTCGGTGCCGTTCTACGTCGCCGCGCCCATGTCCTCGGTGGATGCTGCGCTGGAGTCGGGCGCCGCCATCCCCATCGAGCATCGCAGCCCGGCCGAGGTGGCGGGCGTCGCCGCGCCGGCCGGGTTCGGCGTCTACAACCCGGCGTTCGACGTTACGCCGGGTGAGATGATCAGCGGCATCGTGACCGAGAAAGGCGTGCTGCGTCCTCCGTATCAGCTTGGCTGACCGCCCGCGGACATCCCAGCCCGACCTCGATGCCCTGCGGCGTGACCTGGACGGGCTCGACGCGGCGCTGGCGCGGCGCCTGGAGGCACGCGGATTCCGGCCGCAGCGGTTGCTGGAGTGGGCGAAGGGCATCGCGGCCGGCCCGGACGGCAACCGCGTCCACGGCTCCGTCGAACCGCCGGCCGAGGGCGACGTGGCGAAGCCGCCGGCGCCCGGCTCGGCGGACGCAGAGCGGCAGACGCAGGCCGGTTTGCGGGCGCTGGCCGAGGGCCGGGTGGCGCTGGCGGTGCTGGCCGGGGGTATGGCGACCCGCATGGGAGGCGTCGTGAAGGCGCTGGTGGAGGTGGTTCCCGGTCGCACGTTCCTCGATCTGCGGCTGGCTGAACGGGCCGCGTGGGCGGAGCGCACGGGCGGCCTGGTGCGCCTGTGGGTGATGACCAGCGAGGCCACGGATGCGGCGGTGCGGGCGGTCCTGGCTGACGCTGACGGCGAGCAGGTCGCGGTGTTCGAGCAGGAGGCGTCGCTTCGGCTGACGCCGGAAGGCCGGCTGTTCCGAGATGACGACGGGGCCCCCAGCGCCCATGCGACCGGCCACGGCGACCTGCCCGACGCGCTGCGCCGAAGCGGCCTTCTGGATCAATTCATGGCCGACGGCGGGCGCCACATCTGGATCGCCAACCTGGACAATCTGGGGGCCGGCATCGACCCTCTGCTGCTGGGGTGGCACATCGCCCAGGGCGCACCGCTGACCGTCGAGGTGGCCGCCAAGCAGGACGACGTGGGGGGCGTGCCGGTGCGCTGGAACGGGCGGCCGGTGGTGCTCGAGGACTTCCGGCTGCCGGCCGGCTTCGACCGCGACGCGGTGCCCGTGTTCAACACCAACACGCTGCTGGTGGACGCGCAGGCGCTGGCCGCGCTGGACATGCCGTGGACGTACTTCACCGTTGTCAAGGACGTGGACGGCAGGCAGGCGGTGCAGTTCGAGCGGCTGGTCGGCGAGCTGACCTCCGGGCTGGACGCACGGTTTGTCGAGGTGGCGCGGTCGGGCGCCGCGTCGCGCTTCCTGCCGGTCAAGGACGACGCCGAGCTGGAGGCCCGGCGGGCCGAGATCGTGGCGCGCATGGCGCCGGTTCTGGGCGAGATCCGGCACGCTTCGTAACTGACCCGCGACG
>JBQCGJ010000150.1:0-5150 GCA_051955775.1 Gaiellales bacterium
CCTGCTGGTTGACGACGGGCTGGCCACCGGCGCCACCATGATCGCGGCCGCCCGCTGGGCACGGGAGGCGGGCGCAGGCCGGGTGGTGATCGCCGTGCCGGTCGGCCCGCCGGAAACGCTCGACCTCCTGCGCCGCGAGGCAGACGCGGTGGTGGCGCTGCTGGCGCCGGACGAGATGATGGCCGTGGGCGCCTGGTACGCGAACTTCGATCAGGTCACCGACGAGGCGGTGCTGGCGCTGCTGGACGATTCGCCCGCCGGGCCCGCCGTGTAGGTACGCCGGACGGCGTTACGCCAATCGGCGCAACGCGAGCTCACGGCCGGCCCGCGCCGCGATGGCCGCGAGCTCCCGGAGATCCTCGTCGTCCACCGCCAGCGCCGCGACCTCATAGCCACCGTCCACGAACGCCAGCAGCTGGTCGACGACAGCCTCCAGCCAGCCGGCCCGAGGCGCCGCGGGCAGCCCCTGCGGCGGCAGCCCGACCACGCCCCAGCCGGCCGCTGCCAGCTCGCCCAGGACGTCGGGCGATCCGGGGGGCGGGTTGATGACCCGGTCGGGCACCACCGCGACCCGCCGGGAGCGCGCGTCCTCAGCCATCTGCGGCCTCCAGGGCATCGCCGACACGCCGAAGCTCCCGCGGCTCGTCGTAGTCGACCAGGTCCTGGCCGATGCCGACGGCGACGACGGTGACGCCGCGCTCGGCCAGCATGCCGAGCAGGGTCTCGGTGAACAGGCCGCGGCCCGGCACGACCGGATAGTCGTCGGCCGATGGGCAGTCGGGCCGGCCGCCCCACTCGGGACCGGACGCCGTGAGCTCGACGCCCATGCTCGGGCTGCCGTCGATGCCGATCACGACCACCCGCGATCCGGCCTTTAGATCGGCCTGCATGTGCGCGGCAACAGGCTCGGCCAGGCGCCGGCAGTGCGCCCGATAGGCGGGCGTGTCGAACTGCTCGCGCACCAGCCAGAAGCGGCGGGTGCCGGCGAAACCCAGCTCCGGGCAGGGCATCTGGCGGATCGTGCAGCCACGCTCGCGAAGCAGCGCCACCAGCGGCGTGAACACGCCCCGGCAGCGCGCTCCGTCCTCGACCTTGGCGTTCGCGTTCAGCAGGCAGTGGGCGAGATAGCAGACCGTCATTCGCGCACCAGCAGGATCTTGCCGACATGCCGGCGCTCGGCCATGTAGGCATGCGCGGCGGCCGCCTCGCGCATCGGGAAGGCGCGATCGACGGGGACGCAGATCCGGCCCTCCAGGGCCATCTCCAGCGCCCTGCGGATCTCCTCCGGCGTGGAGACCCGGAAGCCCAGGATGCTGTGGCCGTGCCGGAACAGGTCGATCACGTCCAGCCCCACCACCTCCCCCGCGTGCGCGCCACAGGTGACGAGCCTGCCGTCGTCGGCCATGGCCGTCATATGCTCGCCGAACCGCGGCCCCCCGGTGGTGTCGATCACCACATCAACTCCGCGCCCCCCGGTGGCGTCGTGCACCGCATCGGGGATGGACGTGTCGCGGTAGCAGAACACCGTGTCCGCCCCCAGGTCGCGCACGGCGTCCGCCTTGGCCGCCGCGCCCACGGACGCGATCACCCGCGCCCCGCACAGCTTCGCCACCTGCACCGCGGCGCCGGCCACGCCGCCCGATGCCGACGGCACCAGCACCGTCTCGCCGGCCCGCACGCCGGCCACCCGCGTGACCATCGACCAGGCGGTCGACACCACGCACTGGGCCGCGGCCGCGACTGGGAAATCGGCCTCTCCGCGCAGCGGGATGATCGCTCGGGCCGGCACCCGCACCAGCTCCCCGTAGCCGCCCCAGCAGTCGGTGCCGAACACCGTGAACCGCCGGCACAGATCGGGTCGCCACGAGACGCATGCGTCGCATGTGCCGCAGGCGTACTGCTGGTAGGCGGTGACGGGATCGCCGGGCGCGATCCCCTCAACCCGCGGGCCGACCTCGGCCACGCGTCCCGCGAACTCGGCGCCCAGCACCCATGGCATCGAGAACGGCCACCTCGACGTGCCCGCCCGGGAGTCGAGGTCGCTGTGGTTGACGCCGCAGGCGTGCACCTCCACCAGCACGTCCGCCGGGCCGCAGGCGAGCTCCGGCAGCTCCTCCCAGCGCATCATCTCGGGCCCGCCGTACTCCCGGAACACCGCCGCCCGCATGCTCAGCCCCCGGTCTCCCCAAGCTCCTGCATGCCGGCGTATGGAATGGGCTCGGGCCACGCGTAGGCCCCCGTCTTGCTGGTGCGAAGACCGCACCGCCACAGCCCGAAGGCCAGCGTCGCGCCGAACGCCACCCCGTCCACCGCCGGCACCCCCGCGCCGTCCTGCACCGCCGTCGCGGTGTCGGCCATGCCGCCGCAGGCCAGCACCAACGCCTCCGCCCCCTGCTCGGCCGCCAGCCGGCGGGCCAGCTCCACGATGGCCGAGGTGGTATCGGGGTGGGCCGCGCCCTGCTCCGCGACGGGGATGCCGAGCGGCGCCACCGCCACGCAGCGCGAGCGCAGACCGCGCCGCTCGAGCGCGTCCTCGAGCGCAGGCACGCCGCGCCGCAGCGTCGTCACAACAGCAAATCTGCTGGAGATCAGGGAGGCCGCGAGGTAGGCGGCCTCGCCGATGCCGACCACCGGCGCGTGCGCCAGCTCGCGGGCCGCATCCAGACCCGGATCGCCGAAACAGCTGATCAGGTACGCGTCCTGCTCCGGCAGCGCGCGCACGAGCTGCACGACCTCGGCGGCGGCCACTGCGGAGTCCGCCTCGCTCTCGATCGAGCTCGGGCCGCGGGCGGCGGTCACGGCTGTCACCTGACACCCCTCGGGCAGCGCAGTGCGGGCCACCTCACCCATCGAGTCGGTGTGCCGCTGATCGGTGTTGGGGTTGATCAGCCCCAGCCGGAACACACGCGCCTACCCGGCCGCCGCCTGCTCCCGGCGGCGTCCCAGCGAGGGGTCGTCGTGGCACGACAGGAACCGCCCGGATCCCGGCTCGACCAGGATCTCGCCGCCCGCGTAGACGGTCTCCCCGCGCACCAGGGTGCGCACCACGCGGGCCCGCACGCGGCGTCCGTCGAACGGCGACCACGGGTTCTTCGAGAACTGCTGGCTGCGGGCGTCGACCACCCACTCAGTCTCCAGGTCATACAGCGCGAGGTCGGCGTCGGCGCCGGGCAGCAGCGAGCCCTTGCGGGGATACAGGCCGGCGATGCGGGCGGCGTTGGCTGACGAGAAGCGGGCGAACGCGTCGAGACTCATGCCGCGCCGGTGGTACGCCTCGTCCAGCACCAGCGGCACCGTCTCCTGCATCACCTGGCAGCCCAGCGGTGCGGCGAAAATGTCCTCCCAGCCCGGCTCCTTCTCCTCCAGCGTGTACGCGCAATGGTCGGACACCAGGCAGTCCGCAGTGCCGTCCAGCACCGAGCCCCACAGCCGCTCCACCAGCGGCCGGTCACGCAGCGCAGGGGCGCACATGCCGTACGGGCCGAGCCGCACCAGGTCGTCCAGGTCGAGCAGCAGGTGGTGCGGGCAGATCTCCATGGTGACGGGCCGGCCGGCCCGCTTCTCGGCGGCCACCAGCTCGGCGCTGACCGGGCTCGAGACGTGCACGATCTGGATCCGCACCCCCACGTGGGCTGCCAGGAACAACGCCCGGTGCACCGCCTCCTCCTCGACAAATGGCGGCCGCGCCTCGTGGTGGGCCATCGGATCGCGCCGGCCCTCGGCCCGCATCCGCTCGAGCCCAGCCTGCAGCAGGGAGTCGCTCTCGGCGTGCACCAGCACGAGCCCGCCGACCGCCTTCACCTCGCGCATCCCGTCCAGGAACTCGGCGTCGGTCACGTTCGGATACGAAGGGTCGGAGATCGGCATGAACGCCTTGAACCCGCCCGCGCCCTCCCGCCACTGGGCGGCGATCTCGGGGATCGACGGCGCGGTCAGCGCGCCCCACAGCCCGAAGTCGACGACCACCTTGCGCTTTGCCATCTCACGCTTCTCGCGGTAGAGCTGAGCGGTGGTCACCGGCGGATAGGTGAGCGGGTGCTCGATGACCGTGGTGATGCCGCCGGCGGCCGCCGACATGGTGCCGGTCGTGAAGTCCTCGCGCTCGGTGTGGCCGGGGTCCTCGAAGTGGGCGTGAGGGTCGATCGCTCCCGGCAGCACGACCAGCCCGGAGGCGTCGATCAGCTCGTCAGCCGGCGGCGCCGCGCCCGGCTCGGCAACGGCGGCGATGCGGCCGTCCTCGATCACCAGGTCGGCCGCAAGCACCCCCCGCTCGGTGGCCAGCGTGCCGCCTGCGATCACCGTCCGCGGGCCGCTCATGCCGGCCTCCGGTCGTGCAGCATCCGCTCCACGAGGTCGCCCGGCACCCCCATCGCTGCCAGGTGAAGCACCAGGTGGCGGCGCCCCTCGGCCCACCGGCCGGACAGCCACGCCCGCAACCCGATGCCGTCGATCATGCGCGCCAGTGCGGTGGCCTCGACGTCGATGTCGATGTCCCCCAGCATCCCGGCGGCGCGTGCGCGTGCGAGCACGCCGTGGATCTCGTGCTCCCACCGCGCGTCGGTCTCAATCAGGGTGGCCACGAACTCCGGCATCCTCCCGGCGTACGTCCACATCTCGGCCCACAGCCTCCACTCCGCGCGACGGCGTCCGTCCTCGGGCACCGCCAGCCGCACCAGCTCCTGCAGCTGCTGCTCCGCAGACTCGGCGTGCGCCAGCCGCTCGCGCGCCTCGGCCAGCCACTCCTCGGAGGCCAGCATGAACGCGCCCCTGATCACCGACTGCTTGTCGGGGAAGTAGTGGCTGACGACCCCGGTGGTGAAGCCGCCCTCACGCGAGATGTCGCGCAGGGTGGTGACCTCGAGCCCGTTCTTCACGATCACGCGCAGGGCTGCCTCGCACACCTCCCGGCGGCGTCGCTCAGAGCGCGTATCGGCTGTCGTGGCCTGCGTCATAACCGTTGTGACGCGGCCTACCTTACCAACTGTCAAGCGGCGCCGGGGGGACCCGCAAGCGACCGCAGCGTCCCGGTCAGCACGTCGATCGCCGAGGCCACATCCTCTCGGCTGGTGAGCTCGTCGGGACGGTGGCTGGCGCCGCCGTTCAGGCTGCGGACGAAGATCATGCCGCTGTCCACGCCGGCCTCGGCCAGC
>JBQCGJ010000151.1:0-7260 GCA_051955775.1 Gaiellales bacterium
CTCCGCGCCCATGGCCTCGATTCCGCGCGGTATCAGCGGCGGCGGCCCGACCAGCGTCACCCGCGCCCCGAGCATCACCAGGCCCTGGATGTTCGAGCGCGCCACCCGTGAGTGCAGGACGTCGCCGACGATGGCCACGTGCAGCCCGGCGATCCGGCCCAGCTGGGTGCGGATCGTGTGCAGGTCGAGCAGGCACTGGGTGGGATGCTGGTGCTTCCCGTCGCCGGCGTTGACGACGTGGGCCGGGGTGTACGACGTGACCAGGCCGGGCGCCCCCACTCCTCGGTGGCGGATGATGAGGACGTCCGGGTCGTAGGCCGACAGGGTGAGGATGGTGTCCTTCAGCGACTCGCCCTTGTCCACGCTCGAGCCGGACGCTTTGAGGCTCATCGTCTCCGCCCCGAGCCGCTTGGCCGCCAGCTCGAACGACGAGCTGGTGCGTGTGGAGGCCTCGAAGAAGACCGTCATCACGCTGCGTCCGCCCAGCGACGCCGGCGGGCGCTCGCCGCGGTCGAGCAGCTCCGAGAACCCGTCCGCGGTGTCCAGCAGGCGAACGACGTCGGCCTCGGCGAGGTCGTCCATCGAGAGCAGGTGGCGGCGGGCGGGCGTTGGCGGGGTGAGATTCACTGGCGCGCTCCTATTCCGCGGACAGGAGGACGACGCGGTCGGCGCCGTCCACCTCGGTCAGATGGACGTTGACCCGCTGCTGGCGGGAGGTGGGCATGTTCTTGCCCACGTAGTCGGGGCGGATCGGCAGCTCCCGGTGGCCGCGATCGATCAGCACCGCGAGCTGCACCCGGCGCGGACGGCCGTGGTCGAACAGGGCCTCGATGGCCGCCCGGATGGTGCGGCCGGTGGACAGCACGTCGTCCACCAGGACGACGGACTTGCCACTGATCGGGAAGTCGATCCTGGTCGTTCGGGGGTGGGCCGGGTTGCGGGCCGGGCGGGCGCCGGCGGTGACGTCGTCGCGGTAGTGCGTGACGTCCAGCGTGCCCGTCGGCACGGACGTGCCGGTGAACTCGTAGATCAGGTCGTGCAGGCGGTCGGCAAGCGTCACGCCGCGGGTGTGGATGCCGATCAGCGCCAGTGAAGCGAGGTCGTCGTGCTTCTCGACGATCTCATGGGCGATCCGGCGAACCGTGCGCTGGATCTGATCTGCGGCGAGCAACTCGCGCTCGGCCACGGCTGGCGTCACGGTCACTACTGCTCCTTTCCGGCCTCGCAGGGCGCGGGATTAAAGGTGGCGGTTCTGCGCCCGCTGTGTGTCGGACGCCGCGGAGATGCTACCAGCCCGGCCGGATGCAGGTGCCGGCCCGGCCAGCCCCAACAGCCAGCCCTCGACCCACTGCTCGAGCTCTGCGTGGGCGGTGTCGGCGCCGGCCAGCCGTTGCCAGGCCAGGCCCTGAAGCAGTGACGTGACGAGCGTCGTCGCCGGCTCCACCGCCGCCCGCGACACGCCGTACTCGTCGGCGGCATCCGACAGCATCCCCGCCACCAGCCGCCGGCGGTCGTCCACCAGCCGCGCGTAGCGGGCCCGCACCCGCTCGTCGTTCAGCGCCACCGCGGCCAGCTCGGCCAGCAGCTTGGCCTCCCCGGAGCGCACCTCGGCGTCCAGCTGCCGGACGATCGCCCGCCAGCGGTCGATGAACGCCGGCCGGTCGTCGGCGGCAGCGGCCAGTGCGGCCAGCGAGCGCTCGGCGGCTCGCTCCATGACCTGCGCCAGCACGGCGTCCACCGAGCCGAAGTGGTAGTGCACGAGGCCAGGGCTGAGACTCGCCTCGGCGGCCAGCCGGCGGGTGGTAACGGCGGTGCGGCCGTCCCGCACCAGCAGGCGCTCGGCGGCTTCCACCAGGGCGGTCTTGGGATCGCTCTTGGTCATGTGTCCAGGACGGACGACTCAATCGCACGCCGGCCGGGTCTGTCAAGCTCGCAGTCGTGGAGGCGATTCTGGCCGACCTCGCGCAGGCGTCGATCGGCACGACGTTCAACCAGTACCGGGACGCGGGGCCGGACGACCTGCCCGGAGCGGCCGCGCTGCGGCTCGCCAACCTGCGCCGGTACCTGGCCGAGCGAGCCGGAGCGCCGGTGCTGGCGCTGGGCGAGGCGGCCGGCTATCAGGGCATGCGGTGGTCGGGGATCGCGTTCACCAGCGAGCGCGATCTGCTCCGCTTCGGCCCGCCGTACGCCCCCACCTGCGCCGCCAGGTGCTGGAGCGAGCCGTCGGGCACGATCGTGCACCGGGTGCTGCGCGAGCTGGACGCGGAGCGGCGCGTGATCCTGTGGAACACGGTGCCCAGCCATCCCCACCGAGCGGGCGAACCGCTCTCCAACCGCCGCCCGTCAACCGCAGAGATCGCGGCCGGCGCGCGATTCGTCGAGCGCGTGCTCGACGTGCTCTCGCCGCGGGTCGTGGTTGCGGTGGGGCGTGTCGCGGAGGGCGTGCTGGGTGAGCGCGGCGTGTATGTCCGGCATCCGGCCAACGGCGGTGGCGCGGCGTTCGCGGAGGGCATGCGCGGCATCATCGGCGGGCTGTGACCATGCACCACTCGAGCGTGTAGCGAAACTCCTCCACGCCGCCTGCGACGTCGGCCTCCGGCCGGGCCAGGCCGTCGCGGTACTCGCCGGGATCGAGCAGGTGCAGCGTCGAGATGTACCGGCCGCGCACGCGATCCACGACGTCCGACGCCCGGGCGGCCACCGGCATCGAGATGCGGCGGCCCCCGGCTGCGGCGAATCCCGCCTCGCGCAGCCCCTCCACCAGCGCCTCGGGATCGGGGAAGCGGGCGCGGTCGATGTCACGGATGGACGGGAAGTACGGGTTCAGGAAGAAGCCGTCGAAGTGGTCGAGCTCGAAGGTGAGGATCACCGCCCGGCCGCCCGGGGCGAGCACGCGCGCCAGCTCCGCCAGCGCCGCAGTGCGGTCATCGACCAGGTGCAGCACCAGGTGCGCGTGCGCCGCGTCGAACCACCCGTCTCTGAACGGCAGTTGCTCCGCCCGCGCCTGCCTCCACCCCACTGCACGGGCACCCGGACGTGCCCGGGCCTGGGCCAGCATGCCGGGCGAGGCGTCGATCCCCCACACGCGGGCGCCCAGCCGCTGGGACGCCAGCACGGCGAACCTGCCCGTGCCGCAACCTACGTCGAGCAGTCGATGGCAGCCCGCGAGCTGTTCGAGGGTCAGGTCGGACAGGTCTGCCCCGCCTGCGGTGCGCAGGCGGTCGTAGTGCGGGGCCAGCGGATCGAAGTCCACCATCACTCGGCGGCGGACACCTCGGCTTCCGGCTGGGGCGCGGCGTCGCCCCGAACCAGCCTGGGCGGCCCGCGCTCGGGCAGCGGCAGGTCGAGCACGTCGAAGTCGCGTGGGATGACGGTGTTGGGGAACTCCGCCTCGGCCTCTCGTCGCACATCGCGCACCAGGTAGCGGGTCGACAGGTGGGTCAACGCGAGCAGCGACACCTGGGCGTCGCGTGCCATGCGCGCGGCCTGGCCGGCGGTGGTGTGCCCGGTCAGCCGGGCCCGCTCGGCGTCCTCGTCCAGGAAGGTGGCCTCGTGGATCAGCGCGTCGGCGGCGGCCGCCCCCTCGATGGTGGCCGGGCACGGCCGGGTGTCGCCGGAGAAGACGATGCGCCGGCCCGGCCGGTCATTGCCGACCACCTGCTCCGGGTCGATCGTCTGCCCCGAGTCGAGCGTGACCGGCTTGCCGTGCTGGAGCAGGCCGAAGGCCGGCCCCTCGGGCACGCCGAGCGCGCGCGCCGCCTCCACGTCGAACCGACCCGGCCGGGCGTCCTCCAGCACTGCGTAGCCGAGGCTTTCGACGCCGTGATCGGTGGGGTATGACTCGATGCGGTAGCCGTCGTGGCCGACCCAGTCACCGGGATCCAGCTCCACCAGCTCGAGCCGGTAGGGCACCCGGCCGACGACCGGCCGCAGCACCTCCATCAGAGCACGCAGGCCGTGCGGCCCGTAAATCCGCAGCGGGGCCTCCCGCGCGCGCAGGCCGAAGGTCTTGAGCAGGCCGGGCAGACCCAGGAAGTGGTCGGCGTGGTGGTGCGTGATCAGGATCTCGTCGACGTCGACCAGGCCGGCGCCGGAGCGCAGCATCTGCCGCTGGGTGCCCTCGCCGCAGTCGATCAGGATGCGGTCGCCGCCCCGCCGCAGTAGGTACCCGGCGGTGCCGCGCTGGGATGTGGGCACGGACGCCGCGGTGCCCAGGAAGAGGACGCTCAGATCCACCGGGCGATTGTAAAGGCGGTCTCAGCCCGGCTGACCGCTTGCCTGCGTCCAGAAACGCACCAGCACATCCTCGAACCTGGCCGGCTGCTCGCGGTACGGCGGGGTGAAGTGGCTGAGGCCCGGGAACACCTCTGTTCGCGCGTCGGGCATCACGTGGGCCAGGCGGTCGGCGAGGAGATTCCAGCGGGGGTTGCTCTGCCCGCCGATGACGACGAGCGCCGGTTGGGCCACCGACGCCAGGTCGGAGCTGACGAACCCGGGGTGCTCGAGCATGTCCTCGAGCATCTCGTCCTGCGGCGTCCACACAGCAGACGCACGGCGGGACGGGGGTGGTTCGGCGCCCGGGCGCATCAGCAGCCGCCGGAAGTCGGGCATTCGCGCGTCGGCGGGAAGCGCCCTGATCCGCCGCAGCTCCGCCTGCCACGACGCTTCCACCGGATGCCAGGCGTCCTCCCCGATGGTCGCCGGCTCCAGCACCGCGACACTCAGGATGCGGTCGGGCATGGCCAGCGCTGCGGCGAGTGCGACCGTGCCACCCGCCGAGAACCCGAAGACGTGGAACCGATCGAGGCCGGCACCGTCCGCGAGCGCCCGCACTGCCGCCACCTCGACGCCAATGTCATACGGCGCCCCGGCGTCGAGACTCCACACGTCGAGCTCCATCGGCGACACGTTCACACGGGGCGCCAGGCGTCTCGCGAACTCCCCTGTGGATTTGCCCGCCGGATCGGTATCCGGACTGATCCACACGACCGCCGGGATGGCCTCGCTCACGCGATCAATGCTAGGACGCCGTGCGCGTGCCGTGCCGGACGTGATCGGTCTCAGCGGGCTGGGAGTGCAGCGGCACCACCGGCGCAGCCGGCAGATCCGACGGCGTCTCCGCCATCACCACTCGCGCGCGGGCGAGGAACGTGTCCAGCCGGAGCAGGCTGGCCTCCGGACGCACGACCCGCAGGTGACGGCGCATCGGAATGGGCGCCGGATCGGGCTCGCAGTCGTCCGGCAGGGCGACGGCGGGCCGCCGGTCATCCAGCCTGACCACGTTGGAGGGGAAGCCGCTCATGGCAGCTGCAGCTCCTGTCCGGGCGAGATCGACGCCGTGGCGAGGTGGTTCGCCTGCTCGATCCGGTAGATCGCGTCCCGCGGATCGTCGCTGGGATACGCGGCGACCGCGATGCCCCATAGGGTGTCCCCGGCGTGCACGGTGTGCAGACGCGGATGGCTTGCTCCGGCCGACGCCGACGCGTGCCCGAGCACCAGCGCGATCGTCAGCAGCAGGGCGACCGACAGGGCCGGGATGGAGCGGAATGTGCGTCGGACGAACATGTGTTCGGTGAGTGTAGACGAACACGTGTTCGGTGTCAAGAGATCGTGTCGGTGCCCGCTGAGCACTAGGCTGCTGCCGCCGTGAACCTGGTGTTCCGCAACCGCAGTCTGTCCCTCGGCGGTCCGCCCCACGTGATGGGGATCGTCAACGTGACCCACGACTCGTTCTACGACCGCGGCGCCACGGCAGACCCCGCAGCGGCCGTGGCGCGCGGTCTCGACCTGTGGCGCTCGGGGGCCTCCATCGTCGATGTCGGCGGGATGACGGCCCAGCCCGGTCCGGAGCTGTCCGAGGCCGAGGAGGCGGGTCGTGTTGTAGCGGTCGTGACCGCGCTGCGCGAGGCGGGCGAGGTGGTGATCTCGGTCGACACCTACCGGGCGGGGGTCGCCGCCGCGGCACTGCACGCCGGCGCCGATCTGGTCAACGACCACACCGGCCTGTCAGATCCCGACATGGCGGGTGTCGTCGCCGAGCGCGACGCGGGGCTTGTCGTGACCCATCTGGGACTCGGGCCGAAGCAACTGCAGGAGGGCCGGTACTCGATCGGCGTGGACCGCATCGCGGCGTTCCTGGCCGAACGCGCGCGCGTGGCGGTCGACGCCGGCGTCCGCCCGGACGCGCTCGTGGTCGATCCCGGCCTTGGATTCGGCAAGGACACGGATTCGGACATGGCCACGCTGCGACGGCTACCCGACCTGCTGGCACTGGGCTATCCGCTGCTCCTGGCCTGCTCCCACAAGGAGGTGACCGCCGAGCCGCTGGGGCTGCCCGAGTCGGCGCTGGAGGGGACCGCCGCGGTGGTTGCCATTGCGGCGTACCTGGGGGTGGCCGTGCTGCGGCTGCATGATCTGCCGTTCATGGCCCGGGTGGCGCGGATGGGCTGGCTGCTGCGGCCGCAAGCGCCGGGCTAGTTGGCAAGCTGCGTGGCCGTGCCCTCCAGGTCCTGCTCGACCAGGGCAGCGCCGAACCGGGTGTTGGCCGTGCCCGTGGCCAGCATCCGGCCGCGAGACAGGAAGACGTAGTAGCGTGCGTAGCCGGGGTAAAACCCGGCCTCGACGGTCGTCGTGTTGATCCGGTGTGTGGGCCAGAAGCGCGGTGTCGGCGAGTCGTGGATCCCGCCCTCCCGGACGTGGCGGAGCGCGTAGATGCCTCCCTGGACGCACAACGACGCCTGTCCGGCATCTGGCAGCAGGTCGAGCTGTCCGTCGGTTCCGGGCAGGCGCGGATCGGTGAAGTTCACCCGGTACGCCGGCAGCGGGGTCGAGCCGACGCGTCCCCCGCTATACGCAGGCGCTGCGTTCAAATTCATCGTGTGTGAGGTGCACGGGAGGTACCACGTGCTCGCCGACGACACGTTGCGGAAATGGTCGCCGCGCAACGCGGCCGCGGCCTGCGACCGAGTCATCGGCCCGCGGTTCGATCCGCCGAAGCCGATCGCGACGACGACCAGCACCAGCATCCCCGCGATCCCTCCCAGGGCCTCTCGTCGCACTGTGACAGGAGTCTAGGCCAGCGCGAATTGTCAAGGGCGAGCCCGGTACCGGGTACCGGGTACCGGGTACCGGGTGGGATTTGTTAAGACGCCGAACCGGGGTCTGACCCCGGTTGGGGTGGGTCGAGCGGCTGGTCGAAGAAGCTGGGCAGGAACCGCCCGTCGCGGTAGATGGGCTCGCCGTCCGCCTGGATCTCGCCGC
>JBQCGJ010000152.1:0-6169 GCA_051955775.1 Gaiellales bacterium
GCCGAACTCGACCGGCTTCGATCGCCCAGGGCACGGTCGCAGCCTCAGGTGTGAGCCGTGCTGATCTGCGAGCGTGGCTGTGGCCCGGCGTGCGCCGCGCGGGCCTCCCAAGACTGAGCGGCGGCGCTGACGCCGGGCCCGGCGCCGCTGCCCGGCGCCGCTTGACCCAAATGCGGCACGATTCGGCAACACGGCCGGTAACTGCTTGTGCTCCGTCGGCAGATGCCCGGCCAGTCGTTCGCCAGCTGATCTGCAACACATCGAGCGCGGAACATTGGATGAGAGCGCGTTCGTAACGCGCGCCGAGCCGCCGTTCTGCGCGACATTGAGAACGACTTGACGGCGGTTCGCGACCGTACAGATTGGGCCTTTCTGTACCCAGGAGGCGGGCCCGTGGCGCTGCTTATTGCAGGGACATCTCCCACTCGTGCAGGTCGCCAGCCTCGGCCGCGCGCTGCAGTGGGTCCATCGTCCCGGCCGTCTTGTCCGTGCCGAATACCGTGCTGCGCCAGCCACATGAGCAGGTCGCCTGGACGCCGCCCTCGCCCTCCTCATGAATGGTGATGTGGTGGTCCACGGCGATCGGTCCTCACAGGTGAACGACCGGGTAGGTCATCGTCTGCCTCACGCCGTCGAGGGCCTGGACCCGGGAGGCGGCGAGCCTGGCCAGCTCGCCGATGTCCTGGGCTTGCGCCCGCGCCATGACTCGTAGGCCCGGCCAGGCTCGCCGTCTCCGAGACTCCAGCACGTCGCGGAGCGCCGCGACCACGATGGCCGCCTTGCCGGCTTCGGCTGGATCAGAATGTACGCGGCGATCATGTGACACCCACTGAACCTTCCCGGGCTATTCAACCGCTCGTGCGGCGATGGGTCATCCCGCGCGTCGACTCAGCCGGCCCGTGGCCGGCTCGACACCGTGGACGGTGCACGGTCCCCGCCGGCGAATGAGCTCGCTCTTGTAGAGGCCGCTGACAGTTTTGCGAGCGCGTTGTCATAGCCGTCGCCGCGCGACCCGACGGACCCGACGGCACCGGCCCCCGCGCGGCGCTCGGTGTAGCGAATGGCGACATACTGCACGCCCCGGTCCGAGGGGTGAACGAGCGAGCTAAGGTCCGCGTCAGCGTTCGGCAGCAGTCGCCTGAGCGAGAGACCCACGCGTCCTTTGGCCGGAGCGACCGAAATCACCATGGCACAGACGCGGTCGCCTCGCGCCAAGACCTCGCGTGGGCGGGACGTAGGCGTTTCCACGCAGATGATCAGTCGCCCGCATCCTCAGCAGAGGGCAGCAGTTCGACGTAGCCCTCGGTGCCGTGCACGCGTATCCCCTGACCGTCGCGGATGAGCCTGGTGGCCTGCGCGACGCCAACCACCGCAGGCACACCGTACTCGCGCGCGATCACCGCGCCGTGGGTCATGAGTCCGCCCACCTCGGTCACAATGCCGCTGATAGCCACGAATGCGGGTGACCAACTGGGGTCGGTCGAGACAGTCACCAGGATGTCGCCAGGAACGAGGTCGGCCTGCGCGATGTCGTGCACCACGCGAGCCCGCCCCTCGACGACGCCGGCTGAAACCGCGACCCCGACGAGCACCCCCGCGGGGACACCGGCGCGCCGGTATGCGCCCTCGAGTGCCTCGCCCTCAGAGGTGAGCACGCGGGGTGGTCTCAGTGCGTGCTGCGAGACGAATTCCTCGCGGCGGAGGGCGACGAGCTTCTCGTCGAGCCGGCCGGTGCGAACGACGTCACCGAGTTCCTCGAGGCTCAAGAAGAAGATGTCCTCGCGGTCGCGGAGCACGCCCCTGCGGACGAGGCGATCAGCTTCTTCCAGCAGCGCCTGCTTGTAGACGAAGTGGCGGCTGACGATGGCGTACTTCGGATACTCCCGGTAGCCGATGAAGGTGCGCAGGCGGTCGATCATCCGCTTCGTCTCGGCTGCCTTCTCGTCTCCGCCCGGCTGCGCGCGCAGGCGCCGCAGCAGGTCGTGCTCCTGCTTCTCGGCTTCGTGCAGCCCCTCCTCGAACTGCCGTCGCGCGGCGCCGGGTTCGAAGTTCCGGACGTTGCCGAGGATCAACGGTACGAGGGCGATGGGATGCTCACTCCATCGCGGACGGGTTATGTCGATCTCGCCGACGCAGCGCATCCCGTAGATCTCGAGGAAGGCGCGGATGGCCTCGCGCGCCTCCGGGCCGCCGGGAACGCGCATGAGCTCGTCGAGGAAGCCGTCGTTGCCGGCGTGCTCCAGGAACGCCACCACCTCGGGATGGCCGCGGATGGTGTCGGCGACGTCGAGCAGAGCCCGGCCCATCTCTGACGTGACGTTGCCGGAGACGGACTGCATGAGCGTGTCGCCGGCCCCCTTCTCGCCGAGCCATGTGTCGAGCTGTTCGTTGAGCCATTGCAGCGCCGCCATCCCGGCCATGATCGCCTGATGGCTGCGGGGGTCGGAGAGGATCCGCTTCAGCTCTGCGAAATCGCCGATGGTGAAGTCGATCAGCGCCGTTCCCGATCGGCCCCGAATCTCGCGCCGCAATGCGTCGATCGATGCCCGGCTGTGCTCGATCAGGTCGGCGACGATCGAAGGGTCGGTCTCGATCTCGGGCGGCGGCGGCCCTGACGGCGGTGCGGCGGGCGCGGCACCTGCAGCGGCGGGGAGCGCGCCGTCGCGTGAGAGGACGGTCTCGAGTGCGTCACGCATCAGCGGATCGCCCCGGCCGAAGACGTCGAGGGTGAGGGCACGGGTCGCCGGCGACGTCAGCCGCGCCGTGACGTCGACGAACAACCGCCCACCGGCTTCGTGCATGGGGATGAGCGCGGTGTACCGCCAGACGGAGATGCCGAGCGGCCTCATCGCGTCGGTCATCATCTGCCCGTGCCCGACCGAGACGTACACGTGGTATTCGTGGTCGGCCGCGGCGGGGACGGGGAACAGCGTTGTGATCGGCCGGCTCTGCACGATGTGGAACGAATCGTCGACGAGGCACCACTCTATGTCCTGCGGAGCGCCGAGCTGGGCCGCGATTCGCCGCCCCAGCTCCACGAGTTGCAGGACCTGTGCATCGGTCAGCACAGGTTGGCGCCGGCGGCCGTCAGGTACCGGTACCTCGGCGGTGCCCCCGTCCGCTGCGGCCTGCACGGCAAACGGCTTGCTGCCGATCGACGTGGACGTCACGGTGCTGTGCTGCACTCTGTAGGTGTCCGGCTCGATGCGGCCGGAAACGAGCGCTTCCCCGAGCCCGAAGACGGCCTCGACGCACGCCACGGTGCGGTTCGAGGTGACCGGGTCGGCGGTGAAGAGGACGCCCGCCGACTGCGGGTCCAGAAGCCGCTGGACGATCACCGCCATGCCGACGGCGCGGTGGTCGACACCAGTGCGCGCGCGGTACGTGACGGCGCGTTCGGAGAAGAGCGAGGCCCAACAGCGGCTGATGTGCCGCAGGACCGCGGGTGCGCCGACGACGTTCATGTATGTGTCGTACTGTCCGGCGAACGATGCCGCGGGCAGGTCCTCGGCCGTTGCGCTGGACCGGACCGCCCAGGCGGCGGCCTCACCACTTGCGGCGATGAGCCGCGTGACCGACTCGCCCAGCCCTGCGGGGAGCGGCGCGGCTTCGATCTGCTCGCGGATGGTTGCACAGAGTGTGCGCAGCGCGTCCCGGTCGTCAGGGTTGCAGCGGGACAGTTCGTCGATTCCGTCGCCGAGTGATGGGGTTGCTGCCAGTGCCGTCCAGAACGCGTCCGTGCTCACGCAGAAGCCGGGCGGCACTCGGACGCCCTCAATGCGTGACAGCTCGGAGAGCTGCGCGGCCTTGCCTCCGACAGACCCGAGTTGGGTCGCGACGATCTGTTCGATGGGCAGGACAAACGGCGGGTCAATCTGCCCGGCAACCGGCGCGCCCATGGCTCACTCCCGTGTTCAGCTGGACGGCGATCATAAACCAGGGTGGAGGGCATCTGAGCGCTTCATTCGTGCCATGCCGCGTCCACCGGCCTTGCCGACCGCGGTGTGGATCAACCCGCCGACGATGGGGGTAGCGACGAGTCAGTAATTTCCGACGCGAGGTGTCTCACGGGGCTTGACAGGTTCCGGCGCGCCAACGGTCCTGATCCAGAACCACCCCCTCGGTGTCCACGAGCACGAATCTAGCGGCGATCGCCGCGAAGATCCGCTAGTGCCGCGCAGGGCACGCGCCAGGTTGGGCGGAATCTAGCCAGCGCCGACTGGGCCGTTCGCTCGCATCATCGACGGGCACCTCGCCCAACGGCGGCCTCCGGGCCAGAGCGACACGGATCACCCGTGTATTAAGCGATCCGGCGTGCTTGCATCGAGAGTGCTGCGCCGGTCTGGGTAACTCCATGTGACTGTGTTCTTGCGGTCGGTTCTAACGGTGAGTTGAACATCGTCGCTGGGGCCTCGGTAGGCCCAGCCTCCCGGGCCTGCTTAAAGCAGCCAGCGCTGAGGTGTCACATGGAGCTTGGCGTGACCGGTAATGCCGCCGGCTGGCTGTCACGGGGGCTGCTTGGGCTGGCCCGCGCTGCGGTTGGCTACCATGGCTGGCCAGCGGGAATGCGCATGACCGGGAGCGGATGTGACTCTTCCCCAAACTAGGTATGCCTCGCTGGGTGAGGCGGATATCGCCTATCAGGTGCTGGGTGAGGGCCCGCTGGATCTTCTCTATGCCAATGGCTTGACCGAGCACATCGACGTGCAGTGGGAGCACCCGCTGATGGCCCGGTTCCTGCAGCGGCTCGCCTCGTTCAGCCGACTCATCATGTTCGACCGCCGCGGCGCTGGCGCCTCCGACCCGGTTCCGCTGGACGCCCTGCCGACATGGGAAGAGTGGGCCGATGACCTGCGGGCGGTGCTGGACGCGGTCGGGTCGGAGCGGGCGGCGATCTATGCCGAGCTGGACGCCGGGGCGGTCGGGATGATCTTCGCGGCGACCCATCCCGAGCGCACGTCCGCTCTCATCCTTGGCAATACTGTGGCGCGCTACGCCCAGGCTGAGGACTACCCGCACGGGGCCACCCAAGAGACGGTGGACGGGATCGTCGACCTTTTCCGGACGACATGGGGAACCGAGGAGCTGATCGCGGCGGTGTTCCCCAGCATGGCCAGCGATCCCGGCTTCTTGCGGTGGCGGGCCAAGTTCACCCGGGCCTCAGCCACCCCCCGCACCGCGGCGGCGCAGTACCGCTACATCTTCGGGCTGGATGTGCGCTCGGTGCTGCCCACCATCGCTGTCCCGACGCTGGTACTGCACCGATCCAGCTTCTCCCTGGTTCCCCTCGAGCATGGCCGCTACCTCGCCAGCCACATCCCCGGCGCCCGGCTGGTGGAGGTCGCCGGAAGCGATGCCTGGTTTTTCACCGAAGGCGCCGACGAAGTCTTGGACGAGGTGGCGGAGTTCCTCACTGGGGCGCGCCCGCCGACCGTGCCCGACCGGATGCTTGCGACCGTACTGTTCAGTGACATCGCAGGGTCGACCGAGGCCGCATCGCGGCTAGGCGACCGCCGGTGGCGAGCGCTCCTGGACGCCCACTATGCGATCTTGCGGGCGGAGCTGGACCGGTTCGGCGGCCGCGAGATCGACACCGCCGGTGACGGCCTGTTCGCGACCTTCGCCGGCCCCGCCCGCGCGATCAGCTGCGCGTGCGCGATGCGCGATGCAGTCCGCGCCCTGGACATCGAAATCCGGATCGGCCTGCACACCGGCGAGGTCGAAACCGCCGGTGAGCACCTGGCAGGCATCGCGGTCCATACCGGCGCCAGGGTGGCTGCCGCGGCGCAGCCCAGCGAGGTACTCGTCTCCCGCACCGTCGCCGACCTGGTAGCCGGCTCTGGCATCCCGTTCCGCGACCGAGGCACCCACCCGCTCAAAGGCGTCCCCGGCGACTGGCAGCTGTACGCCGTCGCCAAATGACCGGCCCGACATGCCAGGCCGCGCTTTCTCAGCGGGGTGAGTCCTGCCGCGCGCCGGATCCGCCGATCTGGGCGGCAACCTGGATCGCCAGAGTGACTGTCGTTACCGCGCCCGAACGGCTGTTCGGCTCGCGGCCGGGCAAACAAGCCTTGTTAGTTTGACCAGCTTGCGCTTGGCCGGCCATGCCAGCATCGCCGCTGCCCGGCGGTTTCACGCCGCCGCCCAGATCGCCCCGCTGCGAACGTCA
>JBQCGJ010000153.1:0-12355 GCA_051955775.1 Gaiellales bacterium
CACATCCGCCATGCTGAAGGAGGAGGTGTCGCCCGAGGACGTGGCCGAGGTCGTGGCCAGCTGGACCGGCATCCCGGTCAGCCGCCTGATGGAGGGCGAGATGCAGAAGCTGGTGGAGATGGAGTCGCGTCTGCACCAGCGGGTGATCGGCCAGGACGAGGCGGTGTCGGCGGTGTCCAACGCGATCCGCCGGTCGCGCGCCGGCCTGGGCGACCCCGACCGGCCGATCGGCTCGTTCATCTTCCTGGGGCCGACCGGCGTGGGCAAGACCGAGTTGGCCAAGGCGCTGGCCGAGTTCCTGTTCGACACCGAGAAGGCGATGGTGCGGATCGACATGTCGGAGTACATGGAGAAGCACTCCGTGTCGCGGCTGGTCGGCGCACCGCCCGGCTACATCGGGTTCGAGGAGGGCGGCCAGCTGACCGAGGCGGTGCGCCGCCGGCCCTACTCGGTGCTGCTGCTGGACGAGATCGAGAAGGCCCACGCAGACGTCTTCAACATCCTGCTGCAGCTGCTCGACGACGGGCGTCTGACCGACGGCCAGGGGCGCACCGTCGACTTCCGCAACACGATCGTGATCATGACCTCCAACGCGTCCGACCTGGAGGCGACGTTCCGTCCCGAGTTCCTGAACCGGATCGACGAGATCGTGCACTTCCAGGAGCTCGGCCGCGATCAGCTGGCCGAGATCGTGCAGCTCCAGGTGGCGAGTCTGCGGCGCCGGCTGGCCGAACGGCGGATCGACCTCGAGCTGACCGACGCGGCCGCCGAGCTCCTGATCGAGAAGGGCTACAACCCGGCCTACGGCGCACGTCCGCTGAAGCGCACCATCCAGCGCGAGCTGGAGAATCCGCTGGCCATGCGGGTGCTGTCGGGCGAAGTGGGCGAGGGCGATGTGGTGCGGGCCGACGCCGCCGGCGGCGAGGTCGTGCTGAGCAGGGTGGAGGCGCAGGCGGTGGCCTCGTGAACGAGGCCCCGCGCGTGCACTCGCCGCTGACGGATCTGTTCGCCTCGGCGGTGCACCGGTTCGGGGTCGTGTGGGCCGACATGCTGATCGCCTCGCTGGCCTTCGTGGCCCTGGCGTCGGTGCCGGTGGTGGCGGTGCACGCGACCGGCGGCACCGCCACGGCCACCGGCATCACGGCGGTGCTCTGCTACAGCATCGGGTACCAGGCCTTCCTGGCCTTCGTGATGCTGCGCGGGCTGCCGGAGCGGGCGCCGCGCCGCCGCGTCAGCTGGGCGTACGCGACGGCCGTGCTGATCGGAAGCCTCACCGGCGTGCTGACCATCGTGCCGCAGATCGGGGAGTTCATGCTCGCGCTGCTGCCGCTGTTCTTCTTCGCCGTGCCGGGCATCGTGGCCGGCGACGTGGCGCCGGCATCGGTGCTGCCGTACTCGTTCGGGATGGCGGTCCGGAACTTCACCCGCACCTGGAGCGTGTGGCTGATCACGCTGGTGTTCTCGCTGCCGGTCGTGCTCGCGATGTTCATCGCGGTGACCGCGTTCGCATCGGGCGGCAGGGCGGCGCTGCTGGCGCTGCTCTTCTCGGTGCCGGTCGCGTGGCCGTTCTCCGCCCTCTTCATCCGCGCCCTGTACGCCGACCTCACCGGCCGGCAGGTGGTGGCCGTGCAGGACCGCACCGGGTGACCGCTACGTCAATCCGGCATCAGTAGCCTTCTCCGCGTGCGCAGATCCCGTGTGATCGGAATCGTGATCGTGGTTGCCATGCTGGCGGCCATCGGCGCCGCCGCGGCGTACTACGTGGTCGGCCACAGGACCGGGGACGTTCACAAGGGGCTGGACGAGCCGTTCACGCTGACCAGCGACTCCACGACGACACCCACCACCACCACGGGGCACTCCGGCCCGAACTACGGCCCGCCCTGGCCCTTCTACGGCCGCACGCTGTCGCGCACCCGGGACGCCTCCGACCTGACCTCCATCCACCCGCCGTACAGGGTGGCATGGAAGCAGTCCGGCGGCGGGCTGCTGGAATACCCGGCGACCTACGCCGAGGGGGTCGTGTTCGAGGCCGCCGACTCCGGTCTGGTGACCGCGCGCAACATCTTCAACGGCAAGCTGATCTGGCACCACAAGCTGAAGACGGTGCTGGCATCGCCTGCCATCGGCCCCAAGATGATCTACCTGCCGAGCTATGACGGGCGGCTGTACGCGCTGTCGCGGAAGACCGGGCGCACGGTGTGGTCGCACTACATGGGCGGCATGATCGAGGGCTCGCCGGCGCTGTGGCACGGGCGCGTGTTCGAGGGCACGCTGTCGGGCACCATGCGCGCTTTCAACGCGTTCACCGGCCGCCAGCTGTGGTCGATCCCGGCCTCGGGGGCGGTCAAGCAGGGGCCGGCGGTGGTCGGGGGCCGGCTGTTCTTCGGCGACTACGGCGGCACCATGTGGTGCGTGCAGGCAACGAACGGGCACGTGATCTGGCGCACGCACACCGCTGGCCTGGCCAGCGGCTTTCGCTCGGGCTCGTTCTTCTCCACGCCGGCCGTGGCGTACGGCCGGGTGTACATCGGGAACACCGACGGCAAGGTGTACTCGTTCGTGGCCTCCACCGGGGTGGTGGCGTGGACGGTCACGTTGCCGGACTGGGCGTACGGCTCGCCGGCGGTGTCCGCCGGCCGCGTGTTCGCGACCGCGTACGACGGCACCTTCGTGGCCCTGAACGCGCGCACCGGGGCGGTGCTGTGGCGGGACGTGCTGCCCTACCGCACGCTGGCCTCACCGGTGCTCGTGGGGCGGTATGTGTACGTGGCGGACAAGGGGCCGTCGGGCAGCGCCAGGGGCCAGCTCTTCGCCTACAACCCCGGCAACGGCAAGCGGGTGTGGTACTTCCCGGACGGCAAGTACTCGACCGTCAGCGCCGGGGCGGGACGGCTGATCGTGGCCGGGTTCGGGACGCTGTACGCGCTCCAGCCGCGCTGAATCTGCCCCCGGCCCTCAGGCGTAATAGGCAACGGCGATCTGTGCCGCCAGCGCCGCGTTGTCGCACACCAGCCGGGCGTTCGTCTGCAGTGTCCGTCCGTCGGTCCCGGCGTGCAGCCGGCCCAGCACGTACGGCGTGACGTTGGGCCCGCGCACCCCGACGCGCGCTGCGTCCTGCACGGCGCCCTCCACCAGTGACTCGACCTCTGCGGCCTCCAGCGCCACCTCCTCCGCCACCGGCTGGGCGACCACCAGCCCGGTCGTGCGCGCGAACCCCCAGTGGGCGCCCGCCACCGCCGCCGCGGTGACCGGGTCGTCCACCCGGTCGACCAGGACGTGGCGGCTCTCGCGCACGTAGAACAGCGGGAAGTAGTCGGTGCCGAACCCGACCACCGGCACGCCCAGGGACTCGAGCATCTCCAGCGTCGCCGGCACGTCGAGCAGCGACTTGGCGCCTGAGCAGACGACGCACACGGCGGCCCGCGCCAGCTCCTGCAGGTCGGCGGAGATGTCGCCCGTCTCCTGCCAGCCGCGGTGGGCGCCGCCGATGCCGCCGGTGGCCATGAAATGGATGCCGGCGATCTGGCACACGGCCAGGGTGCCGGCGACGGTGGTTCCTCCGCAGCCGCCCGAGATCACCCCGGCCGCCAGATCGCGCGGGCCCAGCTTGCGCACCTCGCCGTGCGCCAGCCTGTCGAGGTGCCCGTCCTCCAGTCCGACGTGGACCGTGCCGTCGATCACAGCGATGGTGGCGGGTATTGCCCCGGCCTCGCGCACGCGGCGTTCGGACTCCCGGGCGACGCCCGGTCCGATGTCCGCCGGCAGGCCGTGCGCGACCAGCGAGGACTCGAGCGCGACCACGGCCTCGGAGCGGATCAGCGCCCGCTCCACCTCGGGCGCGATGGTCAGAAGTCCCGAAGGCTGGCGGGTCACGGCCCGATGCTACACTCGGCCCGAAGTGTCCACCGGGACGACTGTGTACTGCGCAAACCACCCCAAGGTGGAGACCGCGGTCTCGTGCTCCGACTGCGGAAAGCCGATCTGCCCGGACTGCATGGTGCCCGCGGCGGTGGGCATCAAGTGCCGGGAGTGCGCCCGCATGCCGCGATCGGCGCGGGCCGGGCTGCGGCCGCAGAAGGCCGCGCGCGCCGTGGCCGGATCGGCCGCCGCCGGCACCGGACTGGGCGTCCTGCTTGCCTATGCAGGCTACGCGGGGTTCGGGTTCTTCACCATCATCGTGGCGTTCCTCGTGGGCTACCTGGTGGGCCGTGCGACCGTGCGTGCCGGCGGCTACTACCGGGGCGAGACGACCGGCTGGATTGCGGCCGGCGGCGCGGCGTGGGCGTACGTTCTGGCGGCCATCGTGATCGCCAGCCAGGTCGGCGGCAGCCCTCGTCTGTACGTCCAGGTGCTGGGGCTGCTGGTGGCGGGGTTCATCGCCTACCGCGAGGCCACGTGAGCGACCCGCCGTCGCGGCGGCGGCGGACGCTGCGCACGTTCGTGTTCGGGAGTGTGGTGGGCGGCGCGATCGCGGTCGCGGCACCGCGCCTGCGGCGCGGGCTCAAGCACGACCAGCCACGGCAGCCGTCGGGGCTGGAGGCGTTCGAGGGCGCGCCCTGCTGGCACTACGACCGCGGGCAGCCCGACCGAGATCCCGCGTAGTCCGCCGGTTCTGGCGGTGGGCCCTCCAGTCGCACCAGCCACTCCATGTGCTGAGTATCGCAGGGCGATTCTCTACACTCCGGCGCCGTGCCCACCGCGCTGATCACCGGAGGAGCCGGCTTCGTCGGCTCGGCGCTGGCCCGGCTGCTCCTCGAACGAGGCTACGCCGTGCGGGCGTACGACGACCTTTCGAGCGGCGCCGCGCAACTGCTGCCCGAGGACGTCGAGCTGGTGGTGGGCGACGTGCGGGACTGGGAGCGCCTGCAGACCGCGTGCCGGGGATGCGATGTGGTGTTCCACCTGGCGGCCGGCGCGGGCGTCGTGCAGTCGATCGCCGATCCGCTCGAGAACTTCGACCAGAACGCGCGGGGCACCGTGGCCGCACTGTGGGCCGCGCATCGGGCGGGCGTGGAACGGCTCGTGTTCTCATCCTCGAACGCGCCGCTGGGCGCGAACGCGTATCCCGCCTCCGAGGACAAGCCGATGGCGCCGCTGTCGCCCTACGGCGCATCCAAGGCTGCGGGTGAGGCGTACTGCTCCGCCTTCTTCGGCGCCTATGGGATGGACGCCGTGGCGGTGCGGTTCTCGAACGCCTACGGCCCGCGGTCCGCCCACAAGGGGAACGTGATCCCGGTGTTCATCCGTCGCATCCTGGAGGGAGACGAGCTGGTCGTGTACGGCGACGGCAGCCAGACGCGGGACTTCGTGTTCGTGACCGACCTGGCCGCCGGGCTGGTGCGGGCGGCCGAGCAGGATGGTGCTGGGGGAGAGGTGTTCCAGCTCGCCAGCGGTGTCGAGACCAGTCTCAACCGGTTGGTCGAGCTGCTGGGCGAGGTGTCGGGGCGGGAACTGCGGGTGCGCCGGGCGCCGCCGCGGGCGGGCGAGATCGAGCGCAACTACTCGCTGATCGGCAAGGCCGCGGAGCGTCTCGGCTACGCCCCGCAGGTGTCGCTCGAGGACGGCCTGCGGTTGACCTGGGAGTGGTTCACCTCCAGCCAGATGTAAAGACGCTCAACCGGTACCGGGTACCGGTTTGGAGGTGTAAAGACGGACAAGCGGGGTCTGACCCCGGTTCGGGGACTAGCGGAGCCAGGCCCGCACGAGGGCGTTGGCGAAGCCCATGCCGTACCGGAAGTGGGCCGGCTTCTTGGACTGGCCCGACAGCCGGCTGGCCACCGTCACCGGCACCTCGATCATGCGCAGCTTCTTCTTGGACGCCTCGACGATGAACTCGGAGTTGTGGAACTGGTCCTGGCGGAACTCGAGCCCGCGCAGCGCCTCGGTGCGCACCGCCCGGTAGCCGCAGGCGGGGTCGGTGATGCGGCGCCAGGTGAGCACCGACAGCAGCTGCGCGAACAGCTTGATGCCCATCTCGCGGGCGGCGTGGCTGGGGTCGGCGTCGCCCAGGACTCGGGAACCGTTGACCACGTCGGCCTCGCCGTCCACGATCGGCGTCACCAGCCGCGACAGCTCGGATGGCTGGTGCTGGCCGTCGGCGTCCATGGTCACCACCACCTCGGCGCCGGTGGCCAGAGCCAGCCGGTAGCCGGTGCGCAGGGCCGCGCCCTGACCGCGGTTCAGCGGCAGCCGCACCCCCGCCGCGCCGGCTGCTCGAGCGTTGTCGGTGGTGGCGTCGGCCGAGCCGTCGTCGACAACGATCGCGTGCAGGGTGAGCCCGCACACACGTTCCGGCAGCGCGCCGAGCACGGGCGCGATGTTGTCGGCCTCGTTGTAGGCCGGGATCACCACCGCCACCCCACCGGCGAACTGCTCGGGATGTCCGGTCTGCCTGAATTGTTCCAGCGCCAGGTTCTCGATCAGCCTCGTCAGGTCGCGCCGCGACCGCTCGCCGCGCCCGGCCAGCATGAACGCGAACAGGTACAGGATGCCCACCGCCAGCACCGTCGCGCCCAGGATGCGGTGGCCGCCGCCCTGCCGGAACGACAGCTCGTCCAGCACCCAGTTGAACGCTCCTGCGTCGGCCGAGAACACGGCCAGCGGGATCACGAACACCAGCAGCCGCAGCAG
Organism: Gaiellales bacterium; assembly: GCA_051955775.1. GTDB lineage: Bacteria > Actinomycetota > Thermoleophilia > Gaiellales > JAICJC01 > DASUHT01. The sequence continues at coordinate 6,634 of JBQCGJ010000153.1, forward strand.
CAGGTCGCCGTTCCCGACCCGGCCTGCGCGGTAGCTTCGCAGCGTCAGCACGGCGAACACGAGCGCCGCCACCAGACCTGCCGTACGAAGCGGTGTCAGGTCCACGTCGGGGCCTCCCCGTGGCGCATCAGCCGGCCGGCTCGACGACCGCTGTCGGCCGCCACTCCGTGCTGGGGTCGATCACCTCGCCGATCACACGGTCGCGATACCGGTCGATCACGCCCAGCGACGACTCGATCAGGGTCTCGGACAACAGCGTCGGCTCCAGGCCCAGCGACGGCAGCTTGGTGTGTCGCGGGTTGTAGTAGTGCTCCTCGGCCTCGACCCGTGGGTTGTGCACGTGGTCGACCCGCACGTCGATCCCCACCATCTCGCCGGCGTGGCGCACCTTCTCGGCCAGCTCGGCCACGGTGAACGTCTCGGTGAACTGGTTGAACACCCGGTACTCGCCGGCCGCGGCGGGATTCGCCGCCGTCAGCTCGACGCACTGCAGCGTGTCCACGATGTTCAGGAAGCCGCGGGTCTGCCCGCCCTTGCCGTACACGGTCAGCGGGTGCCCGATCACGGCCTGCACGCAGAACCGGTTGAGCGCCGTACCGAACGCCTGGTCGTAGTCGAAGCGGGTCAGGAGCCGCTCGTCCAGCTGCGTCTCCGGCGTCTCGATGCCGTACACCACGCCCTGGTTGAGGTCGGTCGAGCGCAGGCCCCACACCCGGCAGGCGAAGTGGATGTTGTGGCTGTCGTGCACCTTGGACAGGTGGTACAGCGAGCCCGGCAGCTTGGGGAACGGCAGCACATCACGGCGGCCGTTGTGCTCGATCTCGATGAAGCCTTCCTCGATGTCGATGTTGGGCGTGCCGTACTCGCCCATCGTGCCGAGCTTGATCAGATGGGCGTTCGGCGTGTGGTCGCGCATCGCAAACAGCAGCTTGAGCGAGCCGATCACATTGCCCTGCTGGGTGGTTACGGCCTGGTCGACGCTGTGCATCGACCACGGCGCCGACGGCTGCTCGCCGTAGTGGATGACCGTGTCGGGCGCGAACTCGCGAACGACGTCGTTCACGAAGGTGCCCTCGGCCACGTCTCCCACGTACGACTCGATGCGCTTGCCGGCCACCTCGCGCCACGCATCGATGCGCTCGGCGAGCGACGCGATCGGCGTCAGCGAGTCGCCTCCCGCCTCCTCCACCCAGCGCCGCCGGTTGAAGTTGTCGACTACCGCGACCTCGTGCCCCTTGCCCGAGAATCGCATGGCGGTCGGCCAGCCCAGGTACCCGTCACCGCCCAAGATCAGTACGCGCATCGTCGCTCCAGAGTGGTTTGTCGAGCGGGATACTACGGTGCTCGACGGTCAGCAGCGCGCAGTCGTGCGCGCACCGCTGCCCGTTCGTGTGCGGGCAGCGCCACTGGCAGCAATACCCCGTATGCGATGAGCGCAACCAGCGTGGTGGCTCCGAGCACCGTCCACCAGGGCCGGCCGTCGAGTGCGGCGTGAACGGCCAGCGATACGGCCAGGCTGCCGGCCGTGGGCCCCAGCAGCGACAGGTGCCCGAGCGCCAGCGGGCGGATGTGGACGGCTCGCGACACCTGCAGGAGGCGCACCAGGTTGACCCCGGCCAGGGTCACCGCCGACGCGATGGCCGCGCCGTCCGGCCCGTGCGCCGAGGCCAGCACCGCGGCGCCGGCCGTGAGCACGATCGCGGCCACCAGGTTGTCCACCAGGTCGAGCCCGGTGCGGCCGACCATCACCAGCACCGCGGCCACGCTGCCGGTGGCCACGTTCACGGCCTGACCGGTGAGCATGATGCGAAGCGGGGTGACGCCGGAGCTGAAGCCGCGACCGAACGCATGCAGCACCTCGCGGGCGTCCACGAACAGGATCACCAGCAGCGGCAGGGTGGCGGCCAGCGCCCACCGGGTGGCGTCCTTGAACAGGCGGTCGAGGCGGGACGTCTGCCCCCGGGCGTGCAGGTCGGCGGCGAACGGCGAGAAGATCAGACTGACCGAGGTCAGGAACAGCAGCACCACCTGTGAAACCCGCCCGGCGGCCGCGTAGGAGTCGAGTCTGCGCCCCTGCACGAAGTGGCCGAGCACGAACAGGTCGGCCCAGAACAGCGCCTGCGCGAGCAGCGCGGACGGCGCTCTGGGCATGCCGTAGGTGATCGCCTCGCGGACCATCTCCCGCCCCGCACGGGCGTCGCCCATCCCCGCCGAAAGCCGCCGCCACCAGACCCATGACGCGACCAGCGCCGCGGCCCAGGAGATGTCGTACGCGAACACGGCCCAGTCCGTGCCCGCCCCGGCCGCGATGCCCAGCGCGGCCAGCCCGATCCACACCACGGGCTGCCCGATCCAGAACACCCACAGGGTGGGCGTCATCAGCTTCAGGCCGCGGGTCGCTCCCAGGTACACGTTGGCGGCGGCGATGGCGGGGATGCCCAGGCATCCGATGGCGACGACCCCGCCGTAGGTGCCGGTCAGGGTGGCGACGCCCGCGATCAGGACGGCGGCGGCGGCGCTCACCGCGATGGCCACGATGGCAGCCTGGTCGACCAGGCTTCGCAGGTGAGCCGGAACCCCGGCGCCCACGTCGATGGCCACCCGGCGGATGGCGGTCATGTCCATGCCGAACCGGCTGCCGGCGCCGGCCACGAAGGCCACCTGGACTGCCACGGTGACCAGGCCCAGGCCGCCCACCGGCAGCTGACGGCCGAGCAGCAGCTGCACGCCGAAGGCCGCCGCCACCCCGGTCGCGAGCCCGATCACGTTGGCGGCCATGCCGCGTAGCACCAGGCCGTGGTCGCCGGGTCGTGAGGCCGCGCTCGCGGGCTGGGTCACTCCAGGTACCCGAGGCCGCGCAACCGCTCTTCCACCTCGCGCTCCTCGTCGGCGGTGAAGACCTCGTCGGCGGACGCGGCGGGGGTCGCCTGCGGCGAGCCCTCCACCGCCAGCGCACGCAGCACGATGCCCGCGAAGTCGGACAGCTGGAGCTCGCCCTGCGGCGGCTCGAGACCCGGCCCGGCCGCCACGTACACGCCCTCCGGCCGGTGGTCGCCCGACAGCCAGTTGGCCGCCTCCACCATGTGCCGCGCGTGGGTCAGCGAGTACAGCGGGGCGGGCTCCAGCAGGAGGTCGGGCGCGCGCTCCAGATACGGGCCCGACAGCACCTCCTCGCGCCGCCGCACACCTCCGATCGGACGACCGCCGGTCTCGGGGTCGGTGAACTCCAGCAGCGCCTCGGCCACCTCGTCGCGTACCCGTTCGTAGTCCGCGGGGGCGACGATTCCCTGCGGCTCGCGGCCGGCCAGCGCGACCGAGACGCCCTCGCCGGTGGAGGTCACGCTGGTGTAGGCGCGAGTGCGGCTCCACTCGATCGGCTGCGTGGGCACCGCCACCCGGCCGTGCATGCGCAACAGGTCGTAGGTGCGACGTGCCACGGTGCGCACCGGGCCCCAAGCCATCAGTCCGATCAGGCCCGAACCGCGTCCCAACGTGAGCAGCCCCTGGTGCTCCAGCACCCTGTTCATGTTCAGCGCTCTGGTGCACGGCTGGTGGCCATGGTCCGACATCAGCAGCACGAGGTCGTCGGCGTCGGTGCGCTCGAGCAGCGACCCCAGCTCGGCGTCCAGCAGGCGGTACACGCCGCGCACGCGGTCGGCCGTCGGGCTGGCGGCCGTCTCGCGGTGGGCGGGGTGCCCCGGATGGACGTACTCCAGCAGGCAGTGCTGGATCCGGTCGGGCGACACGAACACGAAGCAGGCGACGTCCCACGGCCGGTCGTCGAGCAGGCTGCGCATGGCGGCGGCGCGGGCTCGGGTCACCCGCTCCACGTCGTCGACGAGCGCCAGCGGGCGACCCCGGAAGGTCGTCCACGAGCCGCCGTTGATCGGCCAGCCGAGCTGCTCGCCGAGCCCTGCGGGATGGCTCCACGCCCCGCCCGCAGGGATCACGCCGCCGGCGATGCACACACCGTCCTGGAGCTCGAGCGGCGGGTAGGTGAGCGGGACGTTGGCCAGGAGCACCTTGCGGCCGGCCTCGGCGGCCAGGGCCGGCCATGTGGGCGCCAGCATCGAGCGCGACGACACCGGCAGCCGGCGGGTTGCCCCGGGCCGGTATTCGAGGATGTCGAAGACGCCGTGACCGCCAGGGTCGAGGCCGGTCAGGAAGGTCGGCCACGCGGCCCAGGAGTGGGACGGCAGGCACGACCTGGAGACCCCCCGTGCGCCGCGCTCGATCAGCGACTTCAGGTTGGGCAGCTGCCCGGCGGCGAGCAGGGGGTCGAGCACGTCCCAGTCCGCCCCGTCCCAGCCCACGATCATGACGCGGTTGGCCATCGGCTGGTGAGGATACCGGGGTACCGGCGGGCTCCCGCCGCCACGCGCGGCCTCTACGCCTGGAACTCGCCGCGGATGCGGTCGACCTCGGACGTCGCCACGCAGCCCAGCTGGGCCGGCGTCTCGATGTCGAGCGTGCCCGTGATCCTCGCGACCTTCCAGCGCGCGTGATCGGCCGCGGCGGAGACCACGCGGATGTGCGCGGTCGCGTTCGATGTGGCGCTGTTGGAGCCGCAGCGCACGTTGAGGTTGCCCGAGTAACTGAACGTGTACGTCGTGCCGCTGCGCGTGGCCACCGCCCTGAATCCCTCCCAGCTCCATCGCGAGCTGCATGGGCCTGCCTTGCAGCGGGGCCTGAACTCCCACGCGTACGTCGCGTTCCCGACCCCGGTCAGGCCGGTCGTGCGCACGGGGGTGGCCGACACGTTGAACAGCCCGACCAGGCGGGCGGCGGCGAGGGGCGGCTTGCGCACCTTGACCGTGGCGATCGCTCGCGGCGAGCGCTCCATGCCGCGGATGGTCGCCACCTGGTAGGTGTACGTTCGCCCCGGGGTGACGGTGTCGTCGACGAACGAGGTCTTGGTCAGCTGATCCATCAGGCGCCCACCCCGGTACACCCGGTAGGTGGACCCGCTGCCGCTCGCCGGCGCGTGCCAGCGGATGCGGACCGTGACCCCGGCCTGCTTCGCGGTGAGGCCGGAGGGCCGGCCGGGAGGTGTGGGCGCGGTGGTAGTCGACGACGATCCCGACGTCGAGGACGAGTTGCAGCCGGTCAGCAGCGCTGCGCCCGCGATCAGCACGAATACAGCTGCGACTGCGCCCGACACGCGCGTGGCGGGGGCGTTTCCAGTCTGCCACATCTCGAGTCCCCTCCTGCCAAATTTCTCCAGCTCGGACAGAGTATGGAGGTCCTGTCGGCCGGCGCGGCGCGGCGTTTGAGGATGAATGGCGGCCGCGGGAGCGTTCGATACACTGGATACATGGTGAGCTCGAGCGTCCACCGGTTTACGTCGCCCCGGCCTCAGGCTGGGGCAGTGGCGCTCGCTCGGCGTCTGTAGCCGATCGCATCGCCTCCTCCAGCGTCCTGACGGCCGGGGCTCTCCGTGCGCGGCCGCACCGGGCCGCGTTTCGTCGTCAGCCCGCTCGACTCTGGAGGAACGGCCATGCATGCCACCATCACCGATCAGCAGCTCACCCGCGCACTCGCCCTGCGCGACCTGTCCGACCCCGCCGGCGGCGCACATGCGATGCAGCTCCTGGTGGACGCCATCACCGCCGCCGTCGAGGCCGCATGGGGGGTCCCGGTCACCGTCCACCGGGCGCACGCGCTCGTCACCGCCCACGAGAACTACGAACTGCTCGGCTACGCCCCGGACGCGGCTGCCAGG
>JBQCGJ010000154.1:0-8397 GCA_051955775.1 Gaiellales bacterium
CGCCTCGCTGCGGCTTTGCCGCGCCGCGGGCGACACCGTCTCCGCGGAGCTAGAGCGGGAATTCACCGCGCTGAGCGGGTTTGTGATTGACGAGGCCTACGGCCTGACCGAAGCCGGGCTGGTGACGGTGAGCCCGCCGTCGGACCGCATCAAGCTTGGTTCGGTCGGGCAGGCCGTTCCCGCGGTCTCGCTGTCAATCCGAAACGATGACGGCCAGGAGTTGCCGGTGGGCAGCGAAGGCCGCCTGTGGATCAAGACTCCCGCGGCCACCGTCGGCTACTGGGACGACCCGGGCGCGACCGAGGCGGCCTTTAGTAACGGGTGGCTCGATTCAGGCGACGTGATGCGAGCCGACGACGAGGGCTACTTCTCCTTCTGCGGGCGCAAGAAGCAGATCATCGTCCACAACGGCTCGAACATCTGCCCCCAGGAGGTCGAGGGCGCCCTGCTCGAGCACCCGGGCGTCGCGAGCGCCGGGGTGATCGGGATCCACGACCTCATCCACGGTGAGAATGTCCGCGCCTACATCACCCTCACCGAGGGGACCGAGCGCCCAGCCAGCCAAGAGCTGATCCAGTTCGCACGCGCGAGGGTCGGATACAAGGCGCCCGAGGAAATAGTCGTCCTCGACCAAATGCCGGTCACAGCCACCGGGAAGCTGGACCGGACGCACCTGAAGCGTATGGCCGAGGCGAACCTCGCACGCAGGGGCTAGCCGATGAACCCGCCCGGGCTATCCGCTGCTGGCAAGCGATGCCCTAGCCCGCCGAGGTGTTCGAAGGTTCGCGGACAGCCAACGAGCCGGCCGCGCGTAGTGACCTCGCCGCTGGTTGGTGAACATCAGACCGGCCGGATCGCCGAATACCTGCACGGCTGAGATTGTGCGAGTACATCGTTCGTCGCACATAGATTGCTCTGGATGCGGGCCAGGTACGCAAACCACCGGGCCCGCTGGGCCGTCGGCGGGGAGCACTGCATGTTCTTCGCCACCAAGAACCGGTCGTGATCGGAGGCGGATGTCGGCTCGGGGCGGGCCCACGCTGGATAGCTGCGGTCTTACTCGGCTTAGTTTCAGGATCCGCTCTTATCCTGTAGGTAAACCTGTTCTCTGCGTGGGGTAATGGATCGCGAGCCTGCTGGTGTCACGGACGCCGAGCCGCGCCCGGTGGCTGCCCGCCGCCAGCGCCGTCGTCGCGCGGCCGTCGTCGTGGTCACGGTTGTCTTGGCAGCGGCGGTAGCGGTGACCGTGCTGCTCGCGACCGGCCGCGTGGTGATCAGCAATGCCGGTCCCGCCGCGACGCCCAGACCCACCGCGACCGCGACCGCGAGCCCGTCGGTGTCGGCCATCTACGAGCGTGTCAGGCCGTCCGTGGTCGTCATCCGCACCAACAACGACCTCGGCTCCGGGGTGATCGTGGCGGATGACGGCACGATCGTAACCGCGAACCACGTCATCGCAGGCGCCACCCGGATCACCGTCACGTACTTCGACGGCGCTACGACGTCGGCGGCCATCGTCGCCGCCGAGCCCAAGCTGGACGTCGCGGTGCTCAGACCGGCCTCGCTGCCGGAGGTCGTCGTACCGGCGGCTCTCGGCGGTGGTGCCAATGTGGGGGCGCCGGTGGTCGCGGTCGGCAATCCGCTCGGCCTGGCCGACAGCGTGTCCGCTGGTGTGGTCTCCGGCCTCAACCGGACCGCGCAGACTGTCGATGGTACCTACTCCGGGCTCATCCAGTTCGACGCGTCGGTCAACCCCGGAAGCTCCGGCGGCGCGCTGCTCAACGCACGGGGCTTGGTCATAGGCATCGTCGTCTCGATCGCCAACCCGGCACACGAGGACGCCTTCGCCGGCATCGGGTTCGCGGTGCCCATCGGCGCAGCGCTCGGCGGCGGAAGCGGCACCGAGCCCGGGCAGGGACCTCAGATATGACCGCCGAACCACCCCGGAGGGGCAGATGAGCCAGGCCAGTTCCGCGAACCCGCTCGAGAGCGTGCTGTTCGAGGTCAAGCGCACCATCGTCGGCCAGGACGTGCTGCTGGAGCGGATGGCGGTCGCCCTGCTGTCCGGCGGGCACCTGCTCGTGGAGGGGGTGCCTGGCCTGGCCAAGACGCTCGCCGTGAAATCACTAGCAGCGGCGGTCGGCGGGCAGTTCCAGCGCATTCAGTTCACCCCCGATCTGGTGCCCGCCGACCTGACCGGGACGCGGGTCTACCACCAGCACACCGGCGAGTTCGAGACCCAGCGTGGCCCAGTCTTCGCGAACTTGCTGCTGGCCGACGAGATCAACCGTGCTCCCGCCAAGGTGCAGAGCGCTCTGCTCGAGGTTATGCAGGAGCACCAGGTCACGATCGGCCGCGAGACCTTCCAGGTACCCGAGCCGTTCCTGGTCATGGCGACGCAGAACCCGATCGAGTCGGAGGGCACCTATCCGCTGCCGGAGGCGCAGGTCGACCGGTTCATGATGAAGGTCCTCGTCAGCTACCCCAGCTCCCCCGAGGAGCACGCCATCGTCGACCGCGCTCTGCGCCCCGCCGAGCCGATCCGGGCGATGCTGACGCCCGCGGACCTGATCCGGATGCAGGAGAGCGTGCAGCAGCTGTACGTCGACCCCGCAATCACCGACTACGCCGTCCGCCTGGTAACCGCGACCCGCCTGCCGGGCCTGGTGGGGCTGGACGACACGAAGCGGTACCTGACCTATGGTGCCAGCCCTCGGGCCTCCATCGCCCTCGTGGTAGGCGGCCGGGCGCTGGCGTTCCTGCGGGGCCGCGACTACGTGCTGCCATACGACGTCAGCGAGCTCGCCGCGGACGTGCTGCGGCACCGCGTCGTGCTGTCGTACGAAGCACTCGCCGACGACGTCAGCGCCGACAACATCATCGCCCGGGTGCTGGACGCCGTGCCCGAGCCCGAGGTCGTCCTGCAAGGCCGGTGAGCCCATGCGCACCGTCCCCGAACGACTCCTGCTCCGCCTGGAATGGCGGGTTATCCGCCGCCTGGAGGGACGGGTACAGGGCGGCTACCGCACCGCGCACCGCGGGTCCGGGACCGATCTGGCCGGCCTGCGCGGCTACGTCGAAGGCGACGACGCGCGGCACATCGACTGGAACGTCACCGCCCGCCTGGGCGAGCCGCACCTGCGCATGTTCAATGAGGACCGCGAGCTCACCGCGTGGCTCGTGCTCGACCGGTCGGCGTCTATGGCGGTGGGCGCGCCGGGCCGCGGGAAACATGACGTGCTCGCCGAGCTGACCCTCGTCCTGGCCCGGCTGTTCAGCCGGGGCGGGAACCGCGTCGGGGCGCTGTTCTACGACACCCGGATGGTGCGCGTGGTGCCGCCCGGGACGGGCCGTCGGCACGTCCTGCGCATCGGCGCCGAACTCGCGCGCACCGCCGACGCCCGGCGCGGCAGCACAACCGATCTCGCCGCAATGCTCGACGCGGTAGCGCGGCTCGCCCGGCGCCGCAGCCTCATCGTCGCTGTGTCCGACTTCATCGGCGGAGGCGACTGGGAGCGCTCCCTGCTGCAGCTGACCCCGCGCCACGAGGTTGTCGCGCTTCGCGTCACCGACGCCGCCGACGACGAGCTTCCCGACGCCGGGCTGATCGTCGTGGAGGACGCCGAGACCGGCGAGCAGCTCGTCGTCGACTCCGGCGACCCGCTGCTACGGGCGCGCTTCCAGGCGGGCGCTGGCGAGCGCGACGCCCGGCTGGACGCCGGCATGCGCCGGGCGGGGGTGTCCCTGCACCGCATCAGCACCGCGGATGACCTCGCCGACTCGCTCATCGAGGTCGTCACCCGAACCCATCGCAGGCGCGTATGACACTCGCTTCTCCCGCGCTGCTCGCCGTCGGCCTGCTCGCCGCCGTGGCCCTGGGCTGTGGCGTCGTCGCCTTCTCCCGGCGGCGGGCCGCGGCGCTGGCGGCGGCCGGTGTCGCCGGGCCGGGCCGCGCTCGACAGGCAGGGGTGTGGCTGACGATCGCGGGCATCGCGGTGCTCGCCATCGCCGTCGCTGGCCCGGCGGCATCGCTCCCGGTGCCCCGCGCGTCCGGCACCGTCATCCTCGCCATGGACGTGTCCAACAGCATGGGCGCCAAGGACGTCGTCCCAAACCGGCTGACGGCCGCGCAGCGGGCGGCGCGGTCGTTCATCGCGACGCAGCCGGACAGCATCAACATCGGCGTCGTCGCCTTCGAGCAGGGCGCGCTCGTCACCAACCGGCCAAGACGCGACCACGCTGAGGCGGCGGCGGCGATCGGGCGTCTGAGGGTTTCCGGCGGGACCTCGCTGGGGTCGGCCATCATCGCCTCGCTGTCCGCGATTACGGGCAAGGCGATCTCCGTGAGACGCGACGGCACGATACCTGGCATCGGCTACTGGCCGTCGGCCACGATCGTGATCTTCTCCGACGGCCAGGATGAGGGTGCGGCCGGCGCGACGGCCAGGGCAACCGCAGCCGCCGAGAAGGCGGGCGTGCGCATCGACACCGTCGGCGTCGGCACCACCGCAGGGACCACTGTTAACGTTGACGGCTACCATCTGTTCACTGCGCTTCACCCCGGCGCCCTGAAGTCGATCGCGCAGGCCACCCGCGGCGCGTACTACCCCGCCTCGGATGCCAGCCAGCTGGACGGCATCGCCTCGACGATCAAGCTCCGGCTCACGATCACGAACCAGCGGCTGCCGCTCGCGGGTGCATTCATTGCCCTGGCCCTGGTGCTTCTCGCTGCAGGCTCCGTTCTCACCGTTGTCAGATCGGGGCGGGTGGTCTGAATGTCGCTGTCCTGGCCATGGGCCCTGCTGGCCCTCCTGGCCATCCCGCTGGTGGTCGCGGCCTGGTGGTTGACGCGGCGCCGGCGCCGCCGCGGAGCGGTGCGCGTGACCTCGATCGCGCTCGTCCGTGCGTCCCTTCCCGGCCGCAACCGCTGGCGCAGGCTCATTCCCGCGGCGCTGCTGCTGCTCGGGCTGGCTGTGCTCGGCGTCGGCGCCGCGCGCCCGCAGGCAACCGTACAGGTCCCGTCGTCGTCCGGTACGATCATGCTCGCCCTCGACGTCTCGGGCTCCATGTGCTCCACCGACGTGAGCCCGAACCGCCTAATCGCCGCCGAGCACGCGGCCAGTGCCTTCATCAGGTCCGAGGCAGGCGGGCCTCATATCGGCCTCGCCCCGTTCGCGGGGACCGCCGGGGTCCTTGTACCCCCCACCGCTGATTCGGGCGCGCTGCTGCATGCCCTGGGCGGCCTGTACACCTCGCAGGGCACCGCGATCGGCCAGGGCATCCTGACCTCGCTCGACGCCATCGCGCAGGTCGACCCCTCCGTCGCGCCGACCGGCGCTCGCGCCGCTCGTGCCCGCAGCTACGCGCACGACGTGATTGTCGTGCTCACCGACGGCTCGAACAACGTGGGCGTCGACCCGCAGACCGCGGCGCGGCAGGCCGCCACCCGCGGCGTGCGCGTCTTCACGATCGGGTTCGGCACCACCAACCCTGCGCCCCTGGTGTGCAGCAACTCGCAGTTCGGCGGGTTCGGCGGGGGCGGATACGGCGGCGGGCTTGGCGGGCGCAACCCCCTCGTCGCCGACCACGACGCCCTCCGGCAGATCGCCAGCATCACCGGCGGCAGGTTCTACCGCGCACAGAACGCCGACCAGCTCAAGGCCGCCCTCGGCAACCTCTCCGGCACGTTCGCGATTATCCGCGAGCACCGCGACATCGCCGCGTGGTTCGCTGGCTTCGGCGGCCTTCTCATCGCCGCCGCGCTCGCGCTCTCGCTGTGGTGGAACAGAACCCGGCAGCCATCCGGCCGTCCCACCGGCCAGGAGGCGTCGCCTGCACGATGAGTCGTACGCCATCAGCCAGCGAGAGGGCGAACTGTCGTGGCGCCCCGCTGTGGTCGGGAACTTGGCATCCTTGGCTTATGAGCACCTTCGTATTCCGGCTCAAGGCGCCCCGTCCGACGTTCGCGCTGGACATGAGCGACGAGGAGCGCGAGATAATGGCGCGCCACGCCGAGCACTGGCGGCCCTGGGTTGAGTCGGGCCAGATGGTGATCTTCGGTCCCGTGCTCGACGCCAGCGGCTCGTGGGGTCTGGGCGTCGTGGAGGCTGACGATGAACAGGAGCTGCGGGCTTTCGCCGCCGACGATCCGGTCGTGACCACGGGCACGGGCACGATTGAAGTCGGGAAGATGCTCGGTGGTTTTGTCCGGCCACGGCCGGCCCGCTAGCCAGCAGGCCGGGACCAGCGTTCACGACAATGCTCTTCCGTGGCTGGATGTCCCGGCCAGAGGCCCTCGCCGGTTGCCATCGCGGGCGCAGAGTGGCGCGCCGCTCGTGCGCGCCGCTTCGGTGTCTGGTTAGCGCAGCGATTTGAATGCTGCGCGGATTTCGGTGGCGAAGAGTTCGGGTTCTTCCCAGGCGGCGAAGTGGCCGCCCTTACCGGCCTCGTTGAAATAGGTGAGGGTGGGATAGGACCTCTCGACCCAGCTGCGCGGGGCCCGGAAGATCTCGCCGGGGAAGGTGGTGAAGCCGACCGGGAGCTTGACCTGCGGCGGAGCCTGTCCGGCTGCGAGAGCCTGGGCTCGTCCGCTCTCCCAGTACGACCGGGCCGCCGAGGCGCCGGTGCCCGTTAGCCAGTACACAGTGATGTTGTCGAGGATGTGGTCCCGGGTGAGACCCCCGGACGGCTGCCCGCCGGTGAAGGCGCGGGAGATCTTGTAGTAGGCGTCGGTGTCGTGGTCGAGCATCCAGGCCGCCAGGGCGAGGGGTGAATCCAGCAGGGCGTAGCCGATCGTCTGCGGCCGCGTGGCCTGCTCGAGGAAGTAGCCGAAGCCGCTTTGCCTGAAGGTGGCGATCGCGTCGGCCGCCGCGCGTTCCTCTTGGGTTTCCGTCGGCGGCATGGCGCCGCCCAGCGTCGTCACGAGCAGGTTCATGTGGATGCCGGCCAGCCCTTGGGGTGCCTGGCGGCCCATCTGGTCGGTGATCGAGGCGCCCACGTCGCCGCCCTGGGCGACGTAGCGCATGTAGCCGAGGCGGCGCATCAGCTCCGCCCACGCCTGCGCGGTGCGGCCGGGGCCCCAGCCGGTCTCGGCCGGCTCGCCGGAAAAACCGTAGCCGGGTATGGACGGCAGCACGAGATCGAACGCGTCCCCGGCCGAGCCGCCGTGCGCGGGCGGGTCGGTGAGCGGGCCGACGGACCCCAACATCTCGATGACCGACCCGGGCCAGCCGTGCGTCATGATCAGCGGCAGCGCGTTCTCATGCGGCGACCGCACGTGGATGAAATGGACCTCCACCCCGTCGATGGCGGTCGTGAACTGCGGCAGCGCGTTCAGCCTGGCCTCGCACGCGCGCCAGTCATAGTCGGCCGCCCAGTAGCGGGCGAGCTCCTGGATCGTCGCCAGCTGTACGCCCTGCGACCGGTCATCAACCAGCTCCTGAGACGGCAACCGCGCCGCCCCAATCCGCCGCCGAAGATCAGCAACCGCCTCCTCAGGCATGTCCACCCGGAAGGGACGGATCTCGGTAGCGTTCTCGACGTTGCTGCTCATGGCGGCCTCCTTTAACGCAGTGACCGGAACGCGGCCCGCATTTCGGCGGCGAACAGGTCTGGCTGTTCCCAGGCGGCGAAGTGGCCGCCTCGGTCGACCTTGTTGTAGTAGATGAGGTTGTGCGGATACGCGCGCTCCGCCCAGCTCCGCGGGGCCTGATAGAGCTCGTCGGGAAAGACGGTCATGGCGTACGGGATCGTGATGGGCTTGGCGTCGAAGAAGCCCGCCTTGTTCTCCCAGTACAGGCGGGCCGCGGAAACCCCGGTGTTGGTCAGCCAGTACAGCGTGACGTTATCGAGGATGTCGTCCCGGGTCAGGGCGCTCTGCAGGTGTCCCTCAAGGGCCTTTTCTACCAGCCCGGGCTGGCCGGTGCCATCGCCGTGGTCAAGCATGAACGCGGCCAGGTCGGCGGGTGAGTCGGCCAGCCCGTACAGCGTTTGCGGGCGCGTCGTCATGATCTGTGAGTAGGCCACGTGCTTGGCGAAGAAGCCGCTCAGCTGCTCGTACGCGCCTCGCTCCTCGGCGGAGAGATCCGGTGGCGGCGGGTCGCCGCGCTGGACCGCGGTGTTGATCTCGGCCGGGGCGGTCCCGGGCATGTTGGAGTGAATGCCGGCCAGCCCCGGCGCCGCCTGTATGCCCATCTGCTGCGTGACGGCCGCACCCCAGTCGCCGCCCTGCGCCACAAACCGGGTGTACCCGAGGCGCTTCATCAGCACCACCCAGGCCCGTGCGATGTGGGGCGGATCCCACCCGGTGGTGGCCGGCTTGGCGGAGAACCCGTGGCCCGGCAGCGAGGGAATCACCAGATCGAACGCGTCCTGCGCGCTCGCGCCGTGCGCCGTGGG
>JBQCGJ010000155.1:0-4142 GCA_051955775.1 Gaiellales bacterium
CGGAATCGAGGCGTGGGCGGCGTCGTGGCGGGCCGCGACTGGCTGACTGCTTCCAGCGTATGCTGGGGGCGAATGCAGCGACTGATCGAACAGGTGGCGGGGATCCTGCACCGAAACGGCGTCGAGTTCGACACCCGGGCGGACGGCAATGAGTACCGGATCCTGCGCGATTCGAGCGCGACCTTCGTGTCGTTCCACGAGTTCGGCGGCCGCACGATGATCAGCCTCTACTCGCCGGTGCTGCAGGAGGTCGACGAGGGCGACCGGGTGGCCGAGATCTGGCAGGCGATGAACGACCTCAACGCGTCCAGCCGCTTCGGCCGGTTCGTGTACTACCCGGAGCTGCGTGTGATCGCGCTCGAGTACGACCTGCTGGGCGACGAGCTGCAGGAGGTCGAGCTGATGTATGCGGTCAACCTGGTGGCGGACGTCGCCAACTCGCAGGACGAGGAGCTGAAGCTGCGGCTGGGCACGGGCCTGCGGTTCCACGAGGCCGAGCGGCCCGACGAGGCAGCGAGCTGATCAAGCCGTCCGCACACGATTGTGTGCCACCATAGGATCGATGAACGCCAGGCGTCGCCTGCTGGTCGTGTTGGCCGCCGTCCCCGCCGCGCTGCTTGTCAAGAACGGCCGGCTGCGCGCCGCGCTGCAGGCACAGGTGCAGGAGGTGACGGCGTCCGGCAGGCGGCTGCGGGATGTGCTCGAGAACGTGCATCTGCTGGCCGTCAGCCTCGATCTCGACGGGCGCATCACGTATTGCAACCAGCATCTGGCCGATGTCGCCGGGTGGCCCCGCGAAGCACTCGTGGGCAGCATCTGGCTGGAGCGGTTTCCGACCGGCGATCCGGGCTTCCTGGACAACCTTCGGCGGGGGGAGATCCGGGTCCACGACGAGATGCCGCTGCTGACGCGCGACGGCCGCACCCGCGACATCTGGTGGAGCAACACGTTCGACCGCGACGCCGAGGGCAACATCGTGGGCGCGACCAGCATCGGTGAGGACGTCACCGACCGCAACCGCAGCGCGCGGCAGGAGGCCGCTCTGCGGCGGCTGGCCACGATGGTCGCCGCCGAGGCGCCGCCGGAGGAGATCTTCCACAGCCTCACCGAGCAGGTGGCGAGCCTGCTCGACGCGCACACCGCCAACCTCGTCCGGTTCGGCGACGAGCCGCTGACCGGGGTGGTGGTGGCGCAGTGGAGCCAACCGGACGTGTTGTCGCTGGAGGTCGGTGAGCGGGTGTCGTTCGACGGCCCGACGGCGGTCACATCCGTCATCCGCACCGGCCAGGCGGCCCGTATCGACGACTACTCTCGCATCGAGGGCAGCCTGGCGAAGCGTCTGCGCGGGCTCGAACTGTGTTCCTCCGTGGCAGCGCCGATCACCGTCGACGGCCGGCCGTGGGGCGCCATCACCGTGTCCACGATCGGCGACACGTCGCTGCCGCCCGACGCCGAGCGCCGGGTTGTCCACTTCGCTGAGCTGGTGGCGCTGGCGCTGTCCAGCGCCGAGGCGCGCGCGCAGCTCGCCGCCTCGCGGGCGCGCATCGTGGCGGCGGGTGACGCCGAGCGGCGGCGGCTCGAGCGCAATCTGCACGACGGCGCCCAGCAGCGGCTGGTCACGCTGGCGCTCGACCTGCGCATGGCCCGCGCCAGCGTCGAGCCCGGGTCCGAAGCCGCCGGCCGGCTGGAGGCGGCCAGTGCAGAGCTGACGGAGGCGCTGGCCGAGCTGCGGGAACTGGCCCGCGGGATCCATCCCGCCGTGCTGGTGGAGCAGGGTCTCGAGCCCGCCATCGAGCTGCTGTCAAGCCGTTGCGGCCTTCCCGTCGCGACCTCGTTCCATGTCGACTGCGTGCTGAACGAGCAGGTCGAGGCGGCGATCTACTACGTCACGTCGGAGGCACTCACGAACGTCGCCAAGTACGCGCAGGCGAGCGCCGTCGAGGTGGTGGTGTCGAGCGATGATGGAAGTGTCACGCTGGAGGTCTCCGACGACGGCGTGGGGGGCGCAGACCCGGCCGCGGGGAGCGGGCTGAGCGGTCTCACCGACCGGGTCGAGGCGCTGGGCGGGACGCTCACGGTGACGAGCCCGGCCGGCGGCGGCACGCACGTGCGGGCGTCGTTCCCGCGCTCTCGGGAGCCGCTTCGCGGCGCCGCTCCGGTAAGGTGATTCCCGAACATTGCCGAAAATCTCTGCGCACGTCCGCGGGGTGTGCGAGGGTCCTCAGATGCACGAATCTCCCGTCCGCCAGCCACGGTTCATCCTGCTCTCGAACCACGGCCACGCGCTGCTTGCGATCGCCGAGACCCCAGACGTGCGGTTGCGCGAGATCGCCGAGCGGATCGGTATCACCGAGCGCACGACGCAGTCGATCGTGAATGACCTGGTCGACGCCGGGTATGTGCAGCGCACCCGGCGCGGCAGGCGAAACACCTACACCGTCGATCCGCGAAAGCCGTTCACGCATCCCGCGCTGGGCGAGAGCATGGTCGGCTCGTTGCTGTCGGGACTGGTGCCGTGGAAACAGGCCGATGCCGAGGGTGGGCTGTTCGCGGCGCCCGGCGCGTTCCCGGCCGAGGTGCAGCCGGAGCCCGATGATCTGAACGGGGACGAGGGCCTGGAGCGGCTCGCCGCTGCAGCCGCGGGGCTCGTCGATGCCCCGATCTGCTTCATCTCCATTATCTGCGGCGAGTCCGAGACCATCGCGGCGGGGATCGGCGTGTCGGCCGACCTGATGCATCGCGACCTGCCGCTTGACGGATCGATCTGCCGCGAGGTCGCGTCCGCGGGGCCGCTGGTGGTCGCCGACGCCGCCCACAGCCCGCTCCCGTCCGGCAACCCGGTGGTGGCCGCGCACGGCCTGGGGTCGTGGGCGGCCGTGCCCCTGGCGTCGCCGAGCGGGGTGTACGACGGGTGCCTGTGCGTGGCGGACACGATGCCGCGTACGTGGACGGAATCCAACGTGCGGATGCTGGCGGGGATGGCCGCCGCGGCTGCGGCCGAGATCGCAGCACGTGTCGCCGCCCGGCGTCAGAGCGAGGCGGCGAAACGCTACCGGCTGGCGCTGGACAGCCTGCCGGAGCCGCTGATCCTGGTGTTCGACCGAGAGCTGCGGATTCAGGTTGCCTCCGGCGCCGCGCTGGCCCGCGCCGGGGTGACCCCTGGCGATCTCGTCGGCCGGAGCCTGGACGAGGTGGTGGCGCCAGACCGCAGGGCGGTGCTGCGCGAGCATTACCTGGCCGGCCTGGACGGGAAGCGTCACGAGTTCCCGTACTCCGCGGCCGACGGCCGGCCGTTGTCCGTGGCGGTCGTCCCGCTGTTCGGTGAGTCGGGCGCGGTCACGGCCGTGATGTCGCTGGCGCGCGAGCAGCCTGCGCCGGACGCGGGGCTAGGATCGGCTGATGAACGGGATCCGGCCGTGTCGTGATGATGATCGGCCGGCGATGCTGGCGATCGTCAACGCGGCGGCCGAGGCGTATCGCGGCGTCATCCCCGAGGACTGCTGGCACGAGCCGTACATGCCCGCACTGGAGCTGGACGACGAGGTGGCGGCCGGCGTGGTGTTCTGGGGGCAGGAGAGCGACGGTGGGCTCGTCGGTGTGATGGGCGTCCAGGCGATGGAGGACGTCGATCTGATCCGCCATGCGTACGTGCTCCCCGAGTGCCAGGGACAGGGCGTGGGCAGTGCGCTCCTGCGGCATCTGCGCCGGCGGACGTCGCGCCGGATGCTGGTCGGCACCTGGGCCGCCGCCGAATGGGCGATCGGGTTCTACCGACGGCACGGGTTCGAGCTGGTGCCGGCGGAGCAGACGGCGCCGCTGCTTCGGCGGTACTGGACGATCTCCGATCGGCAGATCGAGACCTCCGTCGTGCTCGCAGACCCACCGCTGATGGGCTGATCTGTGTCTGGCAACCGTCACGGAGTTTGTGACGGTGTCTGACACCGGTCTCCTAGCGGTCCTGTGTCTGGCACCCGTCACGGGTTTTGTGATGGTGCCTGACACCGCTTTGTCGCCGGGCGAGAATCCGGGGCCAGGCCCCATAGCGCCGGGGCCAGGCCCGACCACCCGGGGCGCAGGCCCCAGAGAGCCGGGGCCAGGCCCCTACCAACCCCGGGGCCAGGCCCCCTCGAGCCGGGGCCAGG
>JBQCGJ010000156.1:0-7989 GCA_051955775.1 Gaiellales bacterium
CATGTCCTGCACGAACTGGTACTTGCCGATCTCCTGGCCGAAGGTCTTGCGCTCGTTGGCGTACTTGACCGAGGCCTCCAGGCAGGCGCGGACGACGCCGACGGCGCCGGCCGCCACCGTGAACCGGCCCTGGTCGAGCGAGTGCATGGCGATCTTGAAGCCCTCGCCCTCGGCGCCGAGCAGGTTCTCGGCCGGCACCTGGACATCGCTGAAGAACAGCTCGCCGGTGGAGCCGGCCCACACGCCCAGCTTGTTGGGGATCTGCCGCGCCTCGATGCCGTCCCAGGCCAGCTCGATGATGAAGGCGGAGATGCCGCGGTGAGCGGCGGCCGGGTCGGTCTTGGCGAACACCAGGCAGTAGTCGGCCTCGGTGGCGTAGGAGATCCAGCTCTTCTGGCCATTCAGCCGGTAGGTGCCGTCTGGCTCCTTGATCGCCGTGGTCAGCATCGCCGCGACGTCGGAACCGGCCGCCGGCTCGGTCAGGCCGAAGCAGCCCAGCTTCTCGCCCTTCGCCATGGGCACGAGGTACGTCTGCTTCTGCCACTCGTCGCCGTAGTTGAGGAGCGATAGGGAGTTGAGGCCGACGTGCACCGAGATCAGCGTCCGGAACGCGGACTCGCCGCGCTCGATCTCCTCGCAGATCAGCGCCTCGCACACGAAATCGAGCCCCGCCCCGCCGTACTCCGCCGGGATCGGCGCCCCCAGGATGCCCAGCTCGGCCATTCCCTCGATGATGCCCATGTCGAGGTGATGGTTGATGTCGTTCTCCTGGGCCACGGGGAGAACGCGCCGATCGACGAACTCGCGCACGGTTTCCTGAATGGCGAGCTGCTCGTCGTTGAGGTCGAGATCCACGGAGAAACGACTCCTTTGCGGGGTGCCACGATGCCCGCAGGATCCTAACGGAGGGTGGTCTGCGGGCGCGCTGGCGGCGTCCCGCGCGGCGTGCAGTGCTCGCCTGGGACTCGATCAGCCGGTGCGCGGCAGCCGGTCGTCGGGCGTCTTCGGCTTGGCGTGGTACATCGCCGCGTCCGCGGCCCGGAACAGGCTCTCGGGATTGCCGCCCTGCGTCGGGCACACGGCCACGCCGAAGCTCGCGGTCAGGCCCTGTGTGGCGGGGTCGTGCTCGAACTCCCGGCAGACGCGTTCGACCACGGTGTGAGCGTCCTCGGGCTCCGTCTCCGGCAGCAGCAGGGCGAACTCGTCGCCGCCGATCCGGAAGGCGTCGTCGATGGTGCGGATGGCCGCCAGCAGCAGCGAGCCCACCCGCTCCAGCGCGGCGTCGCCGGCGGCGTGGCCCTGAGAGTCGTTCAGCGCCTTGAATCCGTTCAGATCGCACAACACCAGCGACAGCGGATGGCCGTACCGGTCGGAGCGCGCAACCTCGGCCGCCAGCCGCTCGTTGAAAGCGCGCCGGTTGAGCAGCCGGGTCAGCGGGTCGTGCTCGGCCAGGAACTGCATCTCCTCGTACTGGCTGGCCGCATCCAGAGCGGTTGTCGCCTGGTTTGCAAACACGCGCAGGGCCTGCAGGCGGGGCGCCGACGGCAGCAGCCGATCGACCGGGTCGTCCACCCACACCAGGCCGATCAGGTCACCCGTGCGCGACCACAGCGGCACCACGACCCAGTGGTCGACCCATGCGTGCGGACCGCGGCCGCACAACTCGGAGTGATAGACGTGATGTTCGGGAGGGATCCGCTCCGCTGCCTGCTCGGGGGTCAGCACATAGCAGCCCTCGACCTCGAAGCGCGGATCCAGGAGCGACTGGATCTCGGGCGGGGTGATGCTGCCCGAGACCGCAGCGTCGGTCAGCTCCCAGCCGTGCGCGGCCCGAGTGCGAAAGCTCCCCGTGTCCCCGTCCGGCAGGTCGACGGCGACGTGGGCGAAGCCAAGAGCCGTGTGGATCCCGTCGCAGATCGACTGCAGGATCGTGTCGATCGCGAATGTCTCGGTGAGCCGCGACGAGACCGCCAGGAGCTGCTCCAGGGCAGCCCGGTGGCGTGCCGCCTGCGCGGATTCCTGGGCGGACTGGATGGCCAGCGCGGCGTGATCCGCCATCGCGGTCAGCACCTCCAACTCGTCCTCACCCGGCACCCGGCCGGACAACGGCTCGTCCACCGACAGGATGCCCACCAGCCGGCCGTCCGACTGTCGCAGCGGGACGAACAGTCCGTCCTCGGGGTGCCAGGCGGACGGGTCCTCGGTGGCCGGGATGGGCGGCAGGTACGAGTCGGGGGCGTGCGTCTCCCAGTCGATCGTGCCGTGCGGGACGAAGTACGCGCCCCGGCGGTCGAACCGCGCGTCGAGAAACGGCCGCCACACGTCCCAGCCGCGGCAATCGCCCACCAGCTTCTCCTGTACCTCGGGCGGTCCGTGCACCGTGGTCGTCTCGAAGTCGTCCCAGGAGGCCCGGTACATGTGCACGACCACCACCCGGAAGCCCAGCGACTCCGCGATCGCCTGTGCGATCGCCGATAGCAGCGCGGGCAGCTCCTCCTCGCGGCGCACCAGCCGGGTCACGTCGAGGAATCCGCGAAGGCGGCGGAGGGGTGCGAGGTCGTCGTTGACGGTCACAGGGAGGGGGCGGCGCCCAGCGGGCGATCCGTTTTCACACCACACAGATGTATCCGGAGCGCTGGCATTACGCTGCTGCGCTGTCTCCGGTTTGCAGTCGTTTGCGGGCATACATGGCCGCCTCGGCCGCCCGGAAAAGGGAATCCTCGTCCTCTCCATCGGCAGGAAACACAGCGGCCCCAAGGCTGGCCTGCACCCCCATGTCTGCGCCGGCCTCCACCACAGCGCTGCTGAGCCGCAGCAGCACCCGCACGAGCTGGTCGGGGTCGGTCTCGGGCAGGATGGCGGCGAACTCGTCGCCTCCGATCCGGAACACCGCGTCGGCGGTGCGTACCGAACGCTGGAGGCTGGCGGCGATCCGGGCCAGCACGTCGTCGCCGGTGAGGTGGCCGTACCGGTCGTTGACGGTCTTGAAGCCGTCCAGGTCGCACAGCACGAGCGCGAACGGGCGATGGTACCGCTGGGCGCGCCCGATCTCGATCTCGAGCCGGTCGGTGAAGGCGCGGCGGTTCAAGAGCTGCGTCAGGGTGTCGTGCTCGGCCAGGAAGCGCATGTCCTGGAACCGCTTCGCCGATTCCAGCGCCGACGTGGCCTGGTTGGCGAAAAGGCGCAGGGTCTGCATCAGCGGCCGGGACGGCAGCAGCCGGTCGGCCGGATCGTCCGCCCACACGACGCCGATCATCTGCCCCTGGCGGTCGATCAGCGGCACCGCCAGCCAGTTCCGGTTCCAGGCCCACCGCCCGGAGCCGTTCAGCCTCGACTCGTACGCCCGGTACCCGGCCGGCAGCCTGCCCATCGCGTCCGGCTGGGTGAGCAGGAAGCACCCGTCGGTTTCGAACTCGGGATCCAGCAGCGGGGCCAGCTCCCACGCCGACATGGCGCCGGTGTGGGCCAGCTCGGCGTCCGTCCAGCCGATGGTCGCCCGGGCGGAGAACACGCCGGTGATCGCATCCGGCAGGTCGAGCCGCACCTTCTGGAATCCCAGCGCGTCGTGGATGCCCCGGCACACCGCGTGCAGGACGGCATCGGTGGCGAGCGTCTCGGTCATCTGCGAGGACACCTGCAGCAGGTGGTCGAGTGCCAGCTTGTGGCGCTGCGCGGCGGCGTTGTCCTGCACTCCCTCCAGAGCCAGCGCGGCGTGCTCCGCCACGGCCACCAGCACCTCCAGCTCGCCGGTCTCGGGGCGCCGGCCGCACACCGGCTCGCCGACCGACAGGATCCCCAGCATGTGGCCGGCGGAGTGGAGCATGGGCACGAACAGCTCGTCGTCGGGATGCCAGGCGTCGGGATCATCGCTGGGCGTCCAGCCGGGCACATAGCGTCGTCCCGTGTCGTTCGTCCAGTCGAACGTCCCGTGCGGGATGAGGTAGGCGCCGCCACGACAGTAGCGCTCGTCCAGGAGCGGTGACCAGGCCTCCCAGGGCAGCGTGTCCCCCAGCAATTCGGCGCGTGCGTCCTCGTTGCCATGGACGGTCGTCACCTCGAAATCGTTCCATGCCGGGCGGTACAGGTTGATGACCACCGTGTCGTAGCCGAGTGACTCCGCGATGGTGGCTGCGATGGCATCGAGCAGCCGGCCGGTGTCGGTCTCGTCACGGACGAGCCGAGTGACCTCGAGCAGTCCCCGTAGGCGGGAAACGGTGGTTGGAGTGAGATGCGACAAGGGGGCGGTATCTGGGGGTGCGTGCCGGCGCGATCGGGCCGGCTTTCCGCGTTGCGCGGGAAACAGAAGGGTGCAGTACGGTTTTCGGCGTAATGGAGCCATTGGTTAAGCGAATTCGCGGCTTTTTCACCCTGTTCGCGGCCGTGATCGCGGTGGCTCTGGCCGGCGGATGCGGAACCGCGTCGGAGCCCCCGGTACGGCTGCCCGCCAGGGCCGTCTCGATCGGTGTTGCCCCGGACAACCCGGGCACGCTGTGGGAGGCCACGTCCCGCACCGCGTACCGCTCGCTGGACGGCGGCGACAGCTGGCGCGCGGTGCCCAGGGCGCCGGGCGGCGGATCGATCGCGTTTCTGGCCAAGCATGCGCTTCTGGCCGCGGGCACGGGGCTGTGGACGGGCCCCTCCGGCGGCACCGGGATGGTGGCGATGCATCGCCCGCCGGCGCCGTTCCGCGCGATCAGCACCGCCTTCTACGGCGTCGGCCGGGTGTATGCGCTGGACCAT
Source organism: Gaiellales bacterium (assembly GCA_051955775.1). GTDB lineage: Bacteria > Actinomycetota > Thermoleophilia > Gaiellales > JAICJC01 > DASUHT01. The sequence goes on from JBQCGJ010000156.1 coordinate 4,741, forward strand.
GCCGGCCGGCTGTGGCTTTCGGTCACGGGCGGGGGCAGGTGGTCGAGGGTGCGAGCCGCCGGACTGCCGCCCGGCGGTGTCTCGGTGGCCGCCCGGCGCGCCAAGACCACCCGCCCCGACACGGTGTTCGTGGCCGCGGGTTCGCGCGGCCTGTGGGTGTCACGCGACTTCGGCTCGCACTTCCGCCGGGTGCCGGGGATCGCCGACGCCACCGGCGTGGCGACCACGACCCACGACGCCACCCGGGTGCTGGTCTCGACTCCCTCGGGGCTGCTGCTGTCCACGGACGACGGGCGCAGCTTCCGGGACGTCCTGCGATTGCGTGGCGTAACCGCGATCGCGCTGGATTCCCGCAACTGGCGGAACGCCTTCGCCGCCACGTCCGGCGGCCTGCTGCTGCGCTCGGACGACGGCGGCTCCCACTGGGATCTCAGGTGATGGGAGCTGCACGCAACCACTCCGGCAGCCGCACAGGGCGCATGGTCGAGCGGTCCACGCAGGCGTGACGAGTAGTCGCCCGCGCGTGCAGGCGGCCGCCGGCCTCGAGCCGGTAGCTGAAGCTGAGCGAGGCGCGGCCCAGCTCAGAGCACCGGCACACGACGTCGAAGGCGTCGTCGAACCGCAGCGGCGCCAGGTAGTCCACCTGCAGGCCGGCCACGACCAGGTCGACGCCGCCGTCGTGCACGTCGCGGTAGGAGTGGCCGAGCTGCCGCAGGTACTCGATCCGGGCCACCTCCAGCCAGGCCACGTAGGCGCCGTTGTTGGCAACGCCCATGGCGTCGGTCTCGCTGAACCGCACCCGCATCGGCACGCGGGCGGTGAATCCGGCTGCCTGAGTCATTCCCGGGGAGGTTCTACCAGACCCGGCCGGTGGCAAACGTCCTGTACGGGCGGTACGGTTTGTGAAGTCGCACTTCCCGCATTGGAGGTCACATGGAGGATCGCAAATCGCTCCTGGAGCGGATGATGGAAGTCACCGAGGACACGGTCAACCGGGTGCAGAAAGAGGTGTCGCAGAGCTCGATGGTGAACGCCACCAAGGAGCGGGCGACGGCAGTTCGCAACCGCACCCAGGCGGCCGCGGCGAGCCAGCTCTCCCTGGCCACCCAGGAGGACATGGCGCGTCTCCAGGCCTCGCTTGACCGTGTCGAGGCCGCGCTGGCCGACATCGTCAGCCGGCTTCCGGACAAGCCCGTCCGCACCCGCCAGACCAAGCCCAAGGCCTCGTCCGACTGACGTCGGCGCCGGCTCGCGTCCACCTAGGGGACGCGCAGTCGCAGCGCGCCCGCCTGTACGCCGAATGCGGCAGGTGTCGTGCCCGGCACCTCGCCGTCCGCCTCGATGGGGAGCGTGACGTCGGTCCGCACCTCCACCCGCCTGGCGCGGCTGATGTCGGCCTTGGGGTGGTTGATGTGCGTGCCGCGGTACAGCCGATGGAGGGTGCGGGCCAGGTCAGCCTTCGACACATCGCCCCACACGAGCACGTCCAGCAGCCCGTCGTCCGGCTCGGCCATGGGCAGGATGCGCATGCCGCCGGCGAAAAACCGTCCGTTGGCGACGATCACGTTGTTGCACACGCGGTCCAGCTCGCGGTCGTCGATACGGATCCTGAACCGCGAGTTGCGGTAGCCCACGAACGTCGACACGGTCGCCCACGCGAACGCCGCGGTCGCGCCCAGCGGCTTCTGCGACCGGTTGGCCGCCGCCGCCACCATGCCGGTGAGGCCGGCCGATGCGATGTTCGCGAACCGCCGCGTGCCCGGTTGCCCGTCGTGCCCGGTGAACTCGACCACCCCGACGTCGATCGTGCGCACGCGCCCGCCGGCGGCCACCGCCACCGCCCGCTCGACGTTCTTGGGGATCCCGTAGGTGCGGATGAAGTCGCACCCCGAGCCGCGGCACACCACCGCCAGCTCGGCCTGCGGGGCGACCGCGTGGTCGCCGTCGAAGAAGCCGTTGACCACCTCCGAGACCGTGCCGTCTCCGCCCACCGACAGGATCACCTGTGCACCCTCCTTGAGCGCGCGGCGGGTCAGCTCGGTGGCATGGCCGGGGGCCTCGGTCAGTCGCACCTCAGGCTTCAGCCCGGCATCGGTGGCGAGGCGGGCGATGTCCGGCCAGCGCTGAGCCGTCCGGCCGTTCGCGCTGGCCGGGTTCACCACCATGACAACGGTCACCTGTCGGACACCGCCGCGGTCAGCGCGAGCCGGGTCATCCGCTCCACCGCCGCCGCCAGCTCCGCGTCCGAGATGCGCACGAACTCCGCAGTGGTCAGCGTGTCCGAGACCGTCAGCACGCACGCCGCCTGCACCCGGCGCAGGGCGCCGATCGTGAACAGCACCGCCGCCTCCATCTCCACGCCCATCACGCCGCGGGCGGTCCATCGCCTGTGGCGCTCCGGGTCGGGATCGTAGAAGGTCTCGGAGCTGGCCACCGGACCCACCGCGGGCCGCATGCCGAGCTCTTTGGCGGCGTGGATGATGCCGTGGGTGAGCGGGAAGTCGGCCGTCGGCGCGTGCGGCTCACCGCCCACGTAGTGGCGGGCGGTGCCGTCGGCCGGAACGGCGGACAGGGCCACGATCAGGTCGCCCAGTCCCAGCTCGGGCTGAAGCCCGCCGCACGTGCCGACGCGGATCAGGCGCTTGACGCCGAGCTGGATCAGCTCCTCGATCACGATCGCGGCGCTGGGGCACCCCATGCCGGTGGCCTGAACCGACACCGGCCGGCCGTTGAAGGTCCCGGTGAACCCGAGCAGCCCGCGCTCGCCGTTGACCTGTTTGGCGCCGTCCATGAACTCGCCGGCGATGCGCTGGGCGCGCACGGGGTCACCGGGCAGGAGGACGGCAGGGGCGTAGTCGCCGGGCTCGGCGCGAAGGTGGATGGGCATCGAGCCAGCTTACCGCCCCACCGCGCCCAGGGCCTCGGCCGGGAAGTGATAGCTGCCGTCAGGGCGCCGGAATGCCGCCATGGCGTCGGCCACCGCTGCCTTGAGGTCGCCCAGCTCTGCCGCGGACAGGGTCGGCACGAGTTCGCTGAGGCCGCCGTTCAGCGAGGTCTGAACATCCCACAGGCGCTCGAACGACGGATGTTCCCAGGCCATCGCGATGGGCTCGACGCGGACCACGTCGAACCCGGCGGCGTGCACCAGCGCGGCCAGCCGGTCGGGATCTGCGAGCGCGAACATGCCCGGCCCGCCGGGCCGCGCGGGGGGCAGCGCGGTGCGGCTCTCCAGCACGTCCCACAGGGTCG
>JBQCGJ010000157.1:0-3057 GCA_051955775.1 Gaiellales bacterium
TGACCGCAGCCCTCCGCCGCGGCTGCTTCGTCAGCATCAGCGCCGCAGCGGCGCCGACGGCGTAGCCGATCACGATCGCCGCCACAGCCCCGGCCGTGCCCGGCTTCACGGTCATGTTCCAGGTGATCCCGAGCACGATCCCGGGGTTCGCGAGCAGGACGATCCACAGCACCCGGTCACGCGTGAGCTGCCGGGCGTTCGCATCGAGCACGCCAGTTCGGCCGGCCTCATCCAGCGCCTCTTTCAGCGCCTTTGCCCGCGGCCCTCCGATCAGGGGCCCCTGCAGCGTGTCCAGGATCAGCCCGGCGATCGACGCCAGGATCCACGCCGTGCTCCATGTCCAACGGTCGGTCGTCAGATACGCGCCGGATCCCAGAAGGCCGAGGATCGCCACCGGAAACACCCATCCGGCGCCGTCTGCGACCCTCGCCCACGGCAATGCATCCACCGGCGTCGTCGCCACTCGGAGGCGGAAATAGCACACGCCGACGGTGGCCACGGCGCCGACCAGCACGAACGCCGACAGCAGGTGGAGGTACAGGGCGACGTCGTACGCCACGTCAGGTCGCCTGCGCAGCGGCCGCGAAGCCCGCCAAGAGGCCCGGCCACCCAGACTCGAGCTGCCCACGCATGTGATCCATGGCATCACCATACGCATCGAGACCGCGGTGTTCGAGCTCGACGCGGGTGCGATCCGGGCCCTCGGGCAAGAACCGCACCTCGATCTCCGTCAGGAGGTCGCGGTCGTACGCCCACTCGCCGGTGATCTGCCAGGCCAGGACGAGCCGCGACGGCGGCTCCCACACGAGCACCTTCCCCCACTCGCATTCGCTGCCGTCGATGTCCCGCTCGTACCAGCGGCCGCCTTCGCGCTGCTCCATCACCGCCTCCTGCATCTCTGCGCCGCCGATGTGGAATTCGCGGGGCCACCAGCGGTCATGCCCGCTCGTGAAGGTGGCGAACGCCCTCTCCTGCGACGCATCGACCGTGATCGACTGGCGAACGATGGTGTCTTCTGCCGGGATCATCCGTTCTCCTTGGGTTGGTGGTCGTCCCGGGGAGCCTCGGCAGCCCTCCGGAAGCTGTTCAGTGCCTGTCCCCAGAACGCGTCGAAGTACTCGCGCAGGGCCTCGACCGCCCGTGGATCGACCTGGTACACGCGACGGGTACCGGCCGGCCGAGCGAACACGAGCCCGGCGTCCATCAGCACCTTGAGATGCTGCGACACCGCGGGGCGGCTGATCGGCATGTCCCGGGCCAGCTGGCCGACCGCAAGCGGGCTGCCGCTGAGCCGCTCGAAGATCTCCCGCCGGGTCGGGTCCCCCAGCGCCTCCAGTGCGGCTCGTTGGTAAGTATTCACGAACGGTAAGGATACGCTTACCGAACGGTGGAGTCAACCGCCTGTCCGGACGTTCACCGTTGGCGCGCGTCCAGCCGGATCGTCCACGGCTCGACCGTGTGCACCACCAGGTGCGACCCGCTCCACGGGTCGCGGGCAAACGTGTCGCGGATAGCCTGCTCGGACTCCGCCTCGATCGCATGCAGCACGCGCCTGTCGCTGCCCAGCGGCCCGCCCAGCACGATGAACCCCTCGTCGACCAGGCCGTCCATGAACGCGGCGTGTGCTCCCCAGCCGGACTGCTCCTCGAGCGGCCGGCCCACCCGCCAGGCCGGGCCCGTCTGGTGCAGCACGACCGCGAACATCGGCATGGGGGTGTTCTACCCCACAGCGGTGCCGAGCTCGGCCAGGGTGGGTGCTCGGCGGATTGCGGGGCTCAGCATGCCCCACGCCAAAAGCAGCGCCGACACCCCGGTGAAGAACGCGACCGTCTCCCGTGGCGACACGGACTCCAGCAGCAGGCCGGCAACGAGCGGGCCGAGCGGCGCGATGGCCAGCGAGATGGTCGCGCGGACGCTCTCCACCCGACCGATCAGCCGGTCCGGCGTGACAGCGACGCGGTAGCCCACCACCACCGAGTCGGTCACCGGCATGGCCACGGCCTGGGGCAGGATGCCGGCCAGCAGCACGTACACGTTCGGCCAGATCAGGAACGCCGCGGTGCCCAGCCAGGTCCACAGCTCGATCCACACGATGGTGCGCATCGAGCAGTGACGGCGGAACAGCGGCGAGGCCACCGAGCCGATCAGCGTGCAGATGCCGAACACCGTGAACAGGGCTCCGATGCGGGCGCTGGACAGACCCTGATCCTGGCCGACCACGACGATCACCAGGAACACGCCCGGCAGCGCGAAGTTGCCCAGCCCGTAGATGAACGCGCAATCGCGCAGGAACGGCCTGCCCCACAGGAACCGGAAGCCCTCCGCAAGCCGTGCCAGCGCACCGTCCGCCGAGCGCTCACCGCGTTGCTGAAACGGCGTGCGCATGGCGATCAGCGACGCGGTGGAGCAGATGTACGAGGCCGCATCCGCGATGAACGGGGCGGCCCGGGCGACGCCGAACAGGGCACCGCCGGCCAGCGGACCGAGCAGCCGCACGACCGCCGACCGCGCCTCTCGCACGCCGAACGCCGCGGGCAGCTGCGGCACCGGCACCACCGCCCGCAGCGCGCCCGGCTGGGCGGCGTAGAACACCGCCGTCCCGGTGCCCTCGACGAAGGCCACCAGCGGCAGCTGCCAGAACTCCACGGAGCCCGTCACGATCGCAGCGGCCAGTCCGGCCATGGCCACTCCCCGCACCGCATCGGCCCCGATCATCAGCCGCCGGCGGTCGTGGCGGTCGGCGGCCAGCCCCGCCGGCAGGCTGAACAGCGCGCTGGGAACCAGTCGCGCGAAGCTGACCAGGCCCGCCTTGGCCGCCGAGCCGGTGATCGCCAGCGCGAGCAGCGGATAGGCGATGGTGGTGGCCTGGCTGCCGGCGTCCGACAGCAGCTGCCCGGCCTGCAGCAGCATGAAGTCGCGGTTGCGTCGAAGCGGCGGCAGGGACACGGGCGGGGAGCCTATCCGCCCGGTCGCGGGGCGATGCCGCCGGGGGGCCGGGGGGGGCGCGCGCGCCCCCGGGCGGGGCCGCCACCACAAGGCTAAACCCCCGCGCCCCGC
>JBQCGJ010000158.1:0-6312 GCA_051955775.1 Gaiellales bacterium
CTCCCGATCCACACGCCCCCGGCGGATACGTGGCAGGACTGGGTCGCGAAGTTCGGCGTCGACGCCGATCGCGTCCGCGGCATGGAGAGTGATGACCACGCCTGGCTGCGGGCGGGTGAGGGCGAGGGACACTTCCACGGGCCAGGAGCGTGGCCGTACGGCATCACGTCGTACGCAGGGCGTGAGGATAACGATCTCGTCTTCTGGCTGCCGTGGGTCAACGGGATCGTCGCCGGCGACTCGCTCGCCGACTTCGGCGACGGACTGGACATCCAGCTCGGCGGTCGCAAGCACGTGACCCGCGAAGACGTCGTCCAGCGACTCCGCCCGCTGCTCGACCTGCCGATCGAGCTCGTCCTGCCTGCTCACGGCGAGCCGACCGATCGCGCAACGCTCGCCCGCGTGCTTTCCTGAGGGGAGAGCGTCAGCGGTTGTGGTTGACCAGCTCGACGTTGTGGCCGTCGGGGTCGATCACGAACGCCGCGTAGTAGCCGGGGTGATACGCGCGCTCACCCGGCGGGCCGTTGTCCCGGTAGCCCGCGGCGGTCAGGGCGGCATGGAACTCGTCCACGGCCCGGTTGGAGTCCACGCCGAAGGCGATATGCACGTGCTCGGTCGGCGCGTCGCCGGCGACCACCGAGAACGACCCCCCGGAGCGGTCGACGAACCGCGCCCCCTCCGGTGTGTCACTCCGGAGCTCCAGCCCCGCGTGCGGGGCGACGGTCTCGTAGAACCGCTTTGACGCCGCCACGTCGGCCACCCGCATCCACAGGTGGTCGATCACGCCGTCCTGTCGCATGTTCTCGTGATGCACCGCCTCGGCGCTGTTGCCGTCGGGATCGAGCAGGAACCCGCCGAAGTACTCGGGGTGGTACTCAGGGCGCGGTCCGGGGGCGCCCGCGTCGGCGTGGCCGGCCTCCGTGCCGGCCAGCCAGAAGCGCGCCACGCGCTCCCGCGACTCGGCCACGAAGGCGACGTGCAGGTGGCGGGTGAGATGGTGCTCAGCGTCCACCCGCCCGATGGCGAAGTCGCCCCACTCGACGATGTGCCCGCTCTCATAGGGCTCCGCCACGCCCAGCGGCCCGAGCACAAGGTTGTAGAACCGCCGGGACGCCTCCAGGTCGGAGACCGTCACTCCCACGTGGTCGAACACGCGTGCAGCCTAGTACCAGTTAGGGCGCGTAGACGTGCATCCTGTCGTCCGCGGCCCCGACGAACACCTGCCCATCAACCACGACCGGCGAGGCAGGATCGGAGAGCTGCACCGAGGGCTGCCAGATCTGCGCGCCGGTCGACTCGATGAGAGCGATCGGATACCCATTGTAGTCGTCGTAGACCAGGCCGTTGGCGACCGCGGGAGAGTCCGAGATGAGCGTCAGCACGGGCGTCAGCGAGAAGCTCCACAGGTTGCTGCCGGTCGTCGCCTGGACGGCCGAGACCCCTGAGGCTGTGGTGAAGAACACCTTGCCGGCGTCGTACGCGGGGGAGCCGTTCGCGTTCTCGTCGAAGCTCCACTTCGGTGCTCCGCTGCCCGCGGCGAACGCGGCGATGGTTCCGCTCTTTGCCTTGGCATCGACGAACACCATCCCGCCTCCCACAGCCGGAGTGCCGAGTATCGGGCCGCCCACCGGCTTGCTCCACGCGACGACGCCGGTGCCGGCATGCACGGCGTACAACGTGCCGTCCGAGGCACCGATGAAGACCAGGCCGTTGGCGAACGCGGGAGAGCCCGCCAGCATTGCGCTCGAGAGCTGTGTGGCCCACTTGATCGCGCCCGTGGTGGAGTTGACCGCGTACAGCGTCGCCCCAACGTTGTTGGTCCCGCCGAAGTAGAGCGTCCCGTTGACCACGGTCGGCGCGCCGCCAGCGGGGCTCTGCGAGGTGGTGATCGACCACTTGGTGGCGCCCGTCGCCGCGTTCAGCGCGAACACCTGCGAGCCGTCACCCACGTAGACGGTGCCGTTGTCGACGGCGGGCGAGCCGGTGACCTCCGAGCTGGGCTTGACCGACCACAGCTTGGCGTGGGTCGAGGTGTCGACGGCGAGCACCTTGCCATCGAACGTGCCCATGTACAGGACGCCTCCCGCCACCGCCGGCGGAGAGTTGCCGAGCGAGCCCGTGGTGGAGACGTTCCACTTCTGGGTCATGGCGTTCACGGTGCTCACGTTCAGCGTCGACTCCAGCACGTTCTGGCCGGTGCCGAACACGTTCTGCCGCCCGAACGGCCAGTCGGCCTGGATCAGGAACTGGATCGGGAAGGTGCTGCCGGTCGCCTCCACCAGCGAGAGCTGGTGGAAGTCCAGCGTCTCCTCCGCCGGCACCGTGATCTGAAGCCCCTGGAACCCGCCCAGCCGGTTGGTCACGCCGGACGCCAGGACCGCCGAGTCGAGGTCGATCGTGAAGTCGCTGGAGGCCGGGAATCCGGAGCCGCTGAGCGTGAACCGGCCGCCGGGCGGCGCGGAGCCGACCGAGGGCACGATGCCCGTGGTGAGGGCGAACGGCGTGCGGCTCTCGGTGCTCCCTCCCGGTGTGTCCACGATCACCACGCCGGAGTGCGCGAGCGCCGGCACGATGGCCCGGATCGTCGTCGGGTTGACGACATTGAAGGCGGCGGAGGCGCCGCCGAAGGTGACCTTCAGCGCGCCGGCGAAGCCGGTGCCCGAGATCGTGACCACCGTGCCCGCCGGCCCGGAGCCGGGGGTGAAACCGGTGATCGTGGGCGTCGCCGCCTGTGCCGACGCCGGCAGTGCGAACACCGCCAGCACAGCCAGTATGAGACCGGCCCGCATCATGACCCCCATCCCCTGGGAAACGGCTTGCGCAGACTCTACGCCTTCGCCGGGCGTCAGGTGGGGAACGTTCGGCTCAGCGGGACGTCATCCATCGGCCGGCCGCTCAAACGGCTGCGTCGCCTCGAAGGCGGCGGCGGCCTGCAGCACGAGGACGTCGTCGAGCCGGCGGCCGACGATCTGCAGCCCCACGGGAAGGCCGTCCACGAACCCGCACGGCACGCTGGCCGCGGGCTGGCCGGTGAGGTTGAAGGGGTAACTGAAGCCCGTCCAGCCGAGATCGTCGAACGGGCGGCCGGCCACCGCCTCCGGCTGGTCGCGGTCGATCGGAAACGCGGTGCAGGGAAGCGTCGGGCACAGCAGCAGGTCGTAGCCGGCAAGCCGCTCGGCCAGGGTGCGCGCGAACTCCGAGCGGGCGGCCAGCGCCCGGCCGAGATCCTCGGGCCGGCGGGTGCCGGCCGTCTCGACCAGCCGCACGAGCCCCGGCGACACCTGGTCACGATGCTCCAGCGCGTCCGCGCATCGCTCGGCGAACATGGCCCACCACAGCTCGCGCTCGATCCACCACGGATCCTCCAGCCCGAGCTCGACCTGGTCGACGTCGTGCCCCAGCTCGGCGAAGCGGCGGGCGGCGGCGGCAACGCACGTCGCCACCTCCGGCTCGACCGCCGCGTATCCGAGGTCGGGGCTGAAGGCCAGCCGAAGCGGCCGCAGCGGCTCGCCCAGGGCGGCGCTGAACGAGCTCACCGGAGGCGGCAGGGACAGCCGGTCGCGGGGGTCGAACCCAACCATCGCGTCCAGCAGCAGAGCCGCGTCCTGCACGCTGCGCGCCAGCGGCCCGGTGTGGGACAGGCCGAAGCTGGCCGCCGGCGGATTCGACACCAGCCCGTACGTCGGCTTGTGCCCGAACACGCCGCAGAAGGCGGCCGGGATGCGGATCGAGCCCGCCCCGTCCGAGCCCTGGTGCAGCGGCCCCATGCCCAGCGCCGCGGCCACGGCGGCGCCGCTGGACGACCCGCCCGGGGTGCGGTCGGCCCGCCACGGATTCCCGCACGGGCCGTTCAGCGGGTTACCCGAGGCGCCCTTGAAGCCCTGCTCCGGCGACGTCGTCTTGCCCAGCAGCACACCTCCGGATCCGGCCATCCGCTCGGCCACCGGGGCGTCCTCGGCGGGCGACGGGTCGCGCCACACGAGCGAGCCGTAGCCGGTCGGGATGCCGCGCGTGGGCACCAGATCCTTGAGCGTGTATGGCACACCGCACAGGGGCCCGCCCGTCCCGTCGCGGAGCATGCGGTCGGCGCGGCGGGCGTCATCCATGGCGCGATCATGGGTGACGGTGACGAACGCGTTGGCCGCACGGTCGAGGCGGTCGATCCGCTCGAGCGTCGCGGTCGCGATCTCGACGGCTGACAGCTCACCCGCCCGAAGGGCAGCCGCCAGGGCGGGTGCGGACACATACGCGAGCTCGTCGGGCACCAGCCGGTTCTACCACGCCGCGATCAACCTCACAGATACATAGCCGATCAATATAGATATACTATGTATATGCCGATGACCAAGAACCCTTCGCATCCAGACACCCTCGCCGCCGACCTGCTGCCGCGGCTGTCCCGGCTGAACCGCACGCTGGCCCGCAGCGCGACCGGGCTGAGCCGTACGCAGATCTCGGTGCTGGTCACCCTGCGCGACGAGGGGCCCACGCGCATCAGCGCCCTGGCCGTGCGCGAGCGGGTGGCCCAGCCGAGCATGACCAGCCTGGCCAATCGGCTGGAACGGCAGGGCCTGATCGAGCGCCAGGCCGACCCGGCCGACGGCCGGGCGGTACCGGTGTCGATCACACCGGCCGGCCGCGAGGCGCTGGCGGCCGCCGTGGCCGGGATGCAGGCCACGCTTGCGCGGCAGATCCACGAGCTCTCCCCCAACGACCGGCAGACGCTGCACGCCATGCTGCCGATCTTCGATCGACTCACCATGACCCACCAGGAGCACCCATCTTGAGCATCCAGACCGAGACCCTGACCAACCGCCTGCCCGTCGGATCGAAGGCGGACAGCAGGCCGCGAAGCGGCCTGCGGGCATTCTTCGACCAACCACGCGCGGTGTGGGCGGTGGCCTTCGCAGCCGTCGTCGCCTTCATGGGCATCGGTCTGGTCGACCCCATCCTGCCCGCGCTGGCGGCGCAGCTCAACGCCTCGCCCAGCCAGGTCGAGCTGCTCTTCACGAGCTACTTCCTGGTCACCGGCGTGGCCATGCTGATCACCGGCTGGGTGTCGTCACGCATCGGGGCCAAGCGCACGATCCTGGCGGGGCTGGCCATCATCGTCGCCTTCTCGGCCGCTGCCGGGTTGTCCAGCTCCATCGCCGAGATCGTCGCCTTCCGCGGCGTGTGGGGTCTGGGCAACGCGCTGTTCATCGCCACCGCGCTGACGGCCATCGTGGCTGCGGCCAGCGGCGGCCTGCGGGGCGCGATCATCCTGTACGAGGCGGCGCTGGGTCTGGGCATCGCCTGCGGCCCGCTGCTCGGCGGCCTGCTGGGCGGGATCTCGTGGCGGGGGCCGTTCTTCGGCACCGCCGCCCTGATGGCCATGGGATTCGTCGCCATCTCGACACTGCTCGACAAGACGCCGGCGCCGGCCACCCGACAACCGCTGAGAGAGCCCTTTGCAGCGCTCGCCAATCCGGGGCTGCGAGCGTTGGCCGGGACCGCGCTCCTGTACAACTTCGGCTTCTTCACGCTGCTTGCCTACACCCCGTTTCCGCTGCGCATGGGCATCCACGAGCTCGGTCTGGTGTTCTTCGGCTGGGGCCTTCTGCTGGCCGTCGCGTCGGTGTTCGTGGCGCCCCGGCTGCAGGAGCGGATCGGCACCCTGCCGTCTCTGTACGTCGGGCTCGGCCTGACCGCCGGCACGCTCGCCGTGATGGGCCTGGGGGTGAACCACCAGGTCACGCTGGCCGCGGCGGTCATCGTGGCCGGGCTGTTCCTCGGCATCGTCAACACCGTGCTCACCGAGAAGGTGATGGACATCGGCGCGGACAACCGCGCGGCGACGTCCAGCGCGTACTCGTTCGTGCGCTTCGCTGGCGGAGGCATCGCGCCCTTCCTGGCCGGCAAGATGGCCGAGCACGTGAGCGTCCAGCTCCCGTTCTACGTCGGCGCGGTGTCGGTCGCCATGGCGGTTGCGTTCCTCTACTCGAACCGCCGGCACCTCTCCGAGACGCACGTGCACCACCCGCTCGCGGACGCAGCCACGGCCGAGGTGCTGACCGCCGGCGACCTGGACTGACGCGGTCGGATTGCGTGCGGTCCTCCAGGGGCCTGGCCCCGGGGGGCGTTCAGGCGTGGCTAGGATGGCAACGTGCCCAGGGTCGCACTGCGAACGGCCATCCACGAGGTGGCATCTCGCGATCCCGAGCTGGCGCGCATCGTGGGGATGGTCGGCCCCATCTCGCACCGGCCTCGCGATCCCGACGGGCCGTTCGGCGCGCTGGTGCGCGCGATCGTGTTCCAGCAGCTGGCCGGGCG
>JBQCGJ010000159.1:0-5761 GCA_051955775.1 Gaiellales bacterium
GATGTCCGGATGGGCGTGCCATTCCCCGCGCACATGCCGAACGCCGAGCGAGCGGAACTGCAGTTCGGCCAGGCGGCGCTCCGCCTGCTGCCGGGTGAGCCGACCATCCTCGGGCGGATACCAGCGCTCGGCCAGATCCCACAGCCGCGCGCCGCCACGCCGTCCCACCACGGCGATCTCGCCCCGCTTGTGGAGCAGCTGCAGCATGCGGCCGACGTACCGTCCGCCGTACCACCGGTGCCGTTCAGCGGCCTCCGCAGAGCGATCCTCGAGTTCGCGTGAGAGCAGCGGCCCGCGCCGCTCGAGCTCCCCCAGCACGTAGGTGCGAAAGCGCCGGTTCCGGGCCAGGAAGTCGCGATGCCAGCGTCCGCGCGCCGAGTCGTCAGGGCGGCGGTACCCGCGCATCCAGGCGCGCAGCATGGGCAGCGACTCGATCGGCCAGATGTAGGCGTCCCACTCGATCAGGGCGCGCTCCTGCCACAGCAGCCGGTCCAGCTCGGCGGGATCGAATGCGCCCAGGCGGCTCCACAGCACCAGGATCTGCGGCGTGGCCACCGTGGCGATGGGATCGAGCTGGAGGAATCCCAGCCGCTGCACCGTATCCAGCACGCCGCCGGCGGAGCCGTCGAGGAGCTGAGCGCGCACGGCGATTCTGCGGGCCTGGTCCGGGTCGACGATGCGCGGCATCCGCGCACTCTACGAAGAACCGGGGCCAGGCCCCTATGAACCGGGGCCAGGCCTCAGGGGCCTGGCCCCGGTTGGCGTCCTCTACCTCATCGCGATACGACGCAGCCGTTCCCGGTGGCGTCGTACGCCTCGTTGCTCCAGAGCGGCTGAACTGCGAAGTGGTGCGTGGCGAGGACGATGTTATGCGTGTCCGTCCAGGCGCACTTGTCGCCGTTCTCGCTGCCCTGCACGTCGTTCCAGCCGTCCTGCACGCTGGCGAAGTTGTCGGGGTCGGTGACGGCCTCGGCGTACTCGTGCCCCGTGACGATGCTGTAGCCGTCGAAGATCCCGTTGCCGAAGGCATCGCTCTTCGCGTTCACGTTGTGCAGGCCGCACCCGGTGTTTCCGAGCCCCGGCCAGTTCATGTTCAGGAACGGGATGAACGCGTACTGGATGCGGAACGGGTTGCCGACGCCGTTCACGCCGGTGGTCTGCGTGTGGTAGCCGCAGTACACCGGCTCGCCGGTGGCGACCGCGGTCGGAGGCGTGAGGATGATGTACGTGGCCTGCGCGTGGAAGCCGAAGTGGCCCGCCGCCCGCTGGGCCTCGACCGCGATCGGATCGTCGACCAGGTTCTGGGCCAGGCCGAGCGTGACGATGTCGGACGGCACCGCGGTGGCGTCGGTCCACACGCCCTTCAACTGCCCAGTTGGGTTCGTGATGTGCTGGGCGTCCTTGATCCCCTTGCAGCTCGTCGTGCCCACGGGCACGTTGCGGCAGAACTGCGTCTGCACGCCGGCCCATTTGCTGCCGCCCACGTTGGTGAAGAACGACCGCACGTACGCCTTCAGGGTCGCGCTCGTGTACAGCGTGCCGTCGGTGTCAGGCGTCGTGAAGCCGCTGGCCCACTGTGTGCCCCAGAAGATCAGGTACACGGAGGGCTTCACCTCGACGCCGATCGCGCCGCTGCCGGCGTTGCCGCCGTGGTAGATGAGGTCGTTGGCGGCGGAGTTCACGGTTCCCTGCGGCGACTGCCCCATCGCCCAGAAAAAGTGCTTGGGGTTCGTCAGCGGGGAAACCCCTGCCGACGCACCCGCGGTGGTCGCGAGCGGCCCGGCCAGCAGTGCCAGAGCCGTGGCGATCGCCAAGGCTGCGCGCCGTGCCGGCGCGCCCCTGAGGGCAGTGTTCATCAAACCAATCCTCCGAGTCGTGTTCCGGACTGGCTCCGGCCTGCGCACAGGTATTCCCACGTTGCCGAGGCGGGAAACCTCTTTTCTCGGGGCTGACTCGGCTTGCTACAGCCCCGTCTGGGCCACCACCCTGCCGGTCTTCACGGCCTCCACCAGCGCGGCGTAGTCCTTCTCGTTCTGGTCGGCGTAGGCCTCGGAGAACTCGACGATCGCGCGGTCGAACACGTCGCCGGTGCCCATGTACGAGGCGATGGCGATGCGGTCGCCGGAGCGGGCGTGCGCGCGGGCCAGCGTCCACCCGCACATGCGCCCGTACGCGGTCATGCCCTCCGGCACCATGGCGTCGATCTCGGCCGAGCCCTTCCAGTCCTTCAACTGGCGGATATAGAAGTCGCGCTCAACCCCGTCCTGCGGGTTGGTCAGCCGCCGCCATCCCAGGAAGATGTCGCTCGATGCCTGCATCAGATGCTGGCCGGCCACCACCCGCTCGCCGTGATTCGAGTACTCGCTCTTGCCCGCGAACCCCTCGAGCACCGAGCGTTGTGCCTCCTTGACCTGCAGGAACAGGGGGTCTCCGCTGTCGATGCCGAGGAACAGCGCGATCCAGGCGCGCGTGCCGACGCTGCCAACGCCGACCACCTTGCGGGCCAGGTCGGCGAACCGGTACTGCTCCAGCAGCACCCGCCGGTCGGTCTGCAGCGACCGCCGGTAGCCGCGGATGAACTCCCGCACCAGCTCGGTGATCTGCTCGGCCGAGGCCGCCGGGAACAGCTCCTCGACGCGCACGATCAGCGGAGGCTGGCTCACGATACGCGGCACGCCGTCCACCTCGGTCGTCAGTTTGGAAAAAGCGTGCATGCTGTCCCGGGTGTGAGCTTTGGCCAGCTGCTGCTCGGCCCGCTCGACGACCTTCGGTGAGAACGTTCCGCGCACGCGGGCGATCTCGGTCTCGATATCCAGCCGGGCGTACCACACCTCCAGATTCGGCCGGCCGGCGAAGTCGCGCATCGCCTCGCGGTACGAGGCCACCGTCTGGCCGACGATGCCGGCCCGCACCTTGCGGCTGAACTCGCGGTCGCGCCCCGCGATCGCCATACTCGCGGCGAGCCGCTTGAGATCCCACTCCCACGGCCCGGGCAGCGTCTCGTCGAAGTCGTTGAGGTCGAACACCAGCCGCCGCGCGGGCGACGCGAACACCCCGAAGTTCGACAGGTGCGCATCCCCGCACAGCTGCACGTGGAATCCCGAGCGGGGCATGCCGGCCAGATCGGCCGCCATGATCAGCGCGGCGCCGCGGAAGAACGTGAACGGCGACACCAGCATGCGGCCGTACCGGATCGGCACCAGCTCCGGCACTCGCGACACGGCCTGCCCCTCCAGCAGCCCGATCGGGTCGGGGCGGCCGGGTGGTGGCTCGAACCCGGCGTGGCTCGAGCGCGGGATCTCCTGCCTCGCGGCCTTCCCCCGGGCGGCCCGCTCGGCCGCTGTCAGGTGCGGCACCGGTGCGCCGGCCGGGACCTCCGGCGACGTCGGCGGGGCGACGTCCACCACTGAAGATGCGGATTCCAGACTCACAGACCCACCCCCTACGATGACCCAACCGTGCGGCCCGCCGGCCGCGGAGGCACCGATCCTACATCCGCACGAGCGGTTCCGAGCCGTCAGGAGGCGGCGGCCGCCACGGGCGCGTCGCGATGCTCCTCCCGGCGCCAGATGACCATGCACACGACCCCGACGATGATGGTGGGCACGAAGGTGAGCACCCGGAACAGGAGCGCGGTGGCGATCACCTGGTTGGTGCCGCCCCCGAACGCGACCAGCGCCGCCGTCAATCCGAGCTCCTGGATGCCGAGTCCGGCGGGCGTGATGGCCACGGAGCCGATCAGGCGGGCGAACGCCCATGCGGCCAGCGCCTCGACGAACGAGACGCCGGTGACGCCGGTGGCGTGCAGGCACGCCAGCATCACGCCGAACAGCGTGAACTGGTTGGCCAGCGTGCTCACGGTCAGGAACAGCCAGCGGCGCGAGACCACGTCGATTGTCTCGGAGCGCATGTTGGCCAGCCGGTCGCCCCAGCCGAGCCGAGGCTCACGGTGCATCAGCACCCACAGCCTGCTCACCATGCGGCCGCTGAACTCGCCGATCCGGCGCGCCTGATCCTCGCTTCGGAAGGCGACGATGGCCGCGGCCACGAACAGCACCAGCGCGCCCGCGGCGATCAGGCTGATCGTGTACAGGGCGGGGTTCGCGTGGCCCGCTCCCAGCAGCATCACAGACGCCACCGGGATCACCGTGTTCATACCCTGGTTCCACACGGCGACCAGCAGGAAGCCCGCGGTCACGACGTGCGGGCCGAATCGCCACCGCCGCAGCATCGTGATCTGGGTGCCGAAGCCCACCGCCTCGCCCATCGGCAGCACCGAGGTCATCAGCAGCCCCGTCTGCGTCAGCAGCATCGAGCGCTTGTACGACAGGCCGGGCACCGCAGCCATCCACGGCGGGCCACTGGTGGCGACATTGAGCGCCGTGCACACGGCGATCACGGCCCAGTCCAGGGTGCTCAGGTTCGTCATGTAGTGCCACACCGTCTCGTAGTCCGCGAAGTGGGGGATGATCGCCGCGAAGATGCCGACGACGATGGCCAGCCCGATCGCAGGGCCGACGGCCTTGCGGCCGAGCGCCTTCCAGTCGCGGCCCGCCGGCTTGGCCTCGCTCACCGTTGACCCACCGATCGTGCCCAGCGCCCTGGAGTCAGACCGTACGCCCGCTTGAACTGCCGGGTCATGTGGCTCTGATCGGCGAATCCTGCCGCGGCGGCGGCGTCCACCAGCGGCATGCCGCGGTGGATCTCCCGCCGCGCCAGCTCGAGCCGGCGCATCGTGCGGTAGCGATCCGGGCTGGTGCCGTACGCGCGACGGAAGTGACGGGCGATCGTGAACCGGTCGAGGCCGGCGATCCGCTCCAGAGCGGCCGCCGGCGTCTGCTCACGGGCGCACACGGTGAGGTGCTCGCGCACCCGCCCGACCGCCGCCAGGTCGATCGGCCCGGCGTCGGCGGCCGGCCGCCCGCCCAGCGCCGACAGCGCGCGGGCCACAGTGTCGGCCGCCTCGCACAGCGCCAGGTCGCCGACCGGTTCGTCGAAGTCCGCGAGCAGGCGCAGCAGGTCACGGGTTGCGGGCGAGGGCTCGTGCAGCGGCTCGGGCACGAACGGCAGCGGGCCCCCACCCATGGCGCGGCGGACGAGTTCGGGCTCGACGTACAGGATCCGGTAGCGAAGCTGCGCTTCCGTGGCCGCGGCGCCGTCGTGCGTCACGTCGGGGTGCAGGATGTGCAGCTGACCGGGCCTGCCGATCCATCGCCGGCCGCGATAGCGGAAGCTCTGCACCCCGCCCAGGGTGACGCCGATGGCGTAGGTGTCGTGGCGGTGGGGCTCGTACGCGAAGGTCGACATCCGAACCTCCGCCCGTTCCAGCCCGGGGGCACCGGTGCCCATCCGGATCGAGTCGCAGGATCGTTCAAGACGGTCGATGTCGGCCCCGCGTAGCGTCTGCTGCATGCGCGGAGGGTATCCGGACACCGGAGCGTGACGTGCCCTGGGGTGCGCTGGGCGCGCTGATGGCGACATCGCTCGCGATCATGGGCACACCGGGCCCGGCCACGATCAGCCTGACGGCGGCGGGGTCGACCTACGGCATGCGCCGTTCACTGGCGTATCTGACCGGGGTCATCGCGGGCACGGTGGCGGTGCTGCTGGCCGTGGCCACCGGGATCACCGCAGCCCTGCTCGCCGTGCCCGCCGTGAGGCCCGCTGTGATCGCCGCGGCGGTTGCCTACATCCTGTGGCTGGCGTACCACATCGCCACCGCTCCGCCGCTCGTCGAGTCGGGGGACGGCGCACCGGCGCC
>JBQCGJ010000160.1:0-34119 GCA_051955775.1 Gaiellales bacterium
CGAGAGGTGCCGATGAGCAGCGGCGCACGACGGACGGAAGTTGCGTCCATGCGTTGATCCGAGTCCCGAGCGGCGCGCGGATCCGGTACAGCAGGATCACGCCGGCGGGTTCCTGCACCCGTGTGGTCGCCTCCCGGCGCCCGCTGCCGAGGTGGAACGTCACCGCAGGCGGCGCCTGCACGGAGGTCGCGTACATCACCGATGTCCCTACGCGCTCACGGCGGCTCCGCGTCCGGCCTCGGCTACGATCGATGCGTGGGGCGGCGCCTATCGCGGCGGTGCGGGCGGACATCGAGGATGATGCCCGCATGGCGTACAGAATCCACAGCGGACTTGTCCATCTGTTCGGCGCGCTCCTGGTGATCCAGTTCTTCCTGGCCGGCCTGGGTGCGTTCACGACCGTCCACAATGAGAAGTTCTCGGACTCGAACTTCGACGCGCACGCAGGCCTAGGGAGCCTGCTCGTGATCGTCGCGCTGGTGATCCTGCTGGTCACGGTGATCCTGCGCCGGCAGCGGGCGATCCAGCTCGCCGCCGCCCTGTTCGGGCTGATGATCGTGCAGTTTCTGCTCGGCGTCGGCGGCGCCGACACCGCGGCCTGGATCGGCGGGCTGCACGGCGTGAACGCGCTTGCGATCCTCGCGGTCACCGGCATGCTGATCCGCGACGCGCACGCCATGCAGCCCGCCTCGCTTTAGCGCACCGCCGCTCGTCCGAAGGCCCGCATCGCGACTGCGGTCAGCAGGGCGGCGAAGGCCGCCACCACCGCCAGGCTGAGCGCGGCCATCTCGGTGGTGTTGCTCATCCGCCAGATCGCGTGCAGGCCGCTGGAATCGCTCAGCAGCCCGTAGCGGACGAGCGCCAGGCCATGGGTCAGCGGCAGGAACCGTGCGACCCAGGTCAGGCCGGTGGGCATGGCGTCGATCGGGAACAGCGCCCCCGCGAAGAACCACGGCACGATGGCGATGGCGGGTACGCGGGCGATGTACTCCTCGGTCCTGGGGACGCGTGCCGCCAGCGTCTCGGCGACGCCGTACATGCCGACCGTGAACAGCGCTCCGGCGCCCAGGAACCATCCGATGCCGCCGGCGCTGGTGTCGAAGTGGATGCCGCGGGCGCGCGCCGCCACCAGCAGCACAGCGATCTGAAGCGCCGTGATCGCAAACGCCACGACGAGGTTTCCGACCACCAGCAGGGGTCGCGGAATGGGGGCCGCCAGCAGCTCGCGCTGGGCGCCCGCCTCACGGTCGACGATCACGCTCAGCCCCGAGAACATGGTGTTCAGCGGGATCAGGAGCCCGATCGTGCCGGTGGCGACGTATGCCTCGTAGCTGGCCGGAGTGTGCAGCGCCTCGTGGAGGGCCGGAGCGATCACCAGCGCGAACAGGATCGGCGTCAGCAACGGCACCAGAAGCTCCCGCGGAGTGCGCGCGGTGAGCTGGAACCGGCGGCCCGCCAGCGTGGCCAGTGGGCCGAGCGAGGGCCGCGGGCGCGGTTGCGCCAGGGGTTGGGAGATGGCGTTCATGTGCTCCTCTCGAGTTCAGGCGGCGGTGTCCAGCCGTCCGCCGGTCAGTTGCAGGTACACGTCGTCGAGGGTCGGCCGCCGGGTGCCGATGGAGGTCGCCCGCACGCCGGCCTGCTCGGCGGCCGCGATGGCCTCGCCTGCGGCGTGTGTGTGCAGCGGGACGGTCACCGTGGCGCCGACGGAGAAGGCGTCGTCCTGGGCCAGTCCGTGGCGCCGCAGGGCGGCCAGCGCGCGGGCGCCGTCGCCGTCCACCCGCAGCTCCAGGATGTCCTCTCCCAGGGCCGCGCGGAGTGCACCCGGGGTGTCGAGGGCGACGATCCTGCCCTCGTGCATGATCGCGACGCGGTCACACAGCCGCTCGGCCTCGTCGAGGTAGTGGGTGGTCAGCAGGATGGTGGTCTCCAGGCGGTCGCGCAGGCCGGCGATCACGTCCAGCAGCTCAGCTCGGATGCGGGGGTCGAGACCCACGGTGGGCTCGTCCAGGAACAGCACCCGGGGCCGCGACACCAGCGCCCGGGCGATCTCCAGCCGTCGCCGCTGGCCGCCGCTGTATGTCGCGACCGGCCGGTCCAGCAGCTCGTCGATGCCCAGCCTGCGGCCGAGGTCTTCGATCCGGCCACGGGCGGTCTCGGCGTCGACTCGCCACAGGCGGGCGTGGATGCCCAGGTTCCGGCGCCCGGTCAGCGATCGGTCGAGCACGGTGTCCTGGAACACCACGCTCGAGATCAGCCTGGCCGCCAGCGGCTCGCGGGACACATCCAGCCCGGCCAGCCGGGCGCTCCCCGCCGTGGGGCTGATGGTGGTGGTCAGCATGCCGACGGTGGTCGACTTGCCCGCCCCGTTGGGGCCGAGGATGGCGAACACCTCGCCGGCCTGCACGTCGAAGCTGATGGCTTTGACGGCCCGGACGCCGCCGGGGTACGTCTTCGTCAGGCCGCGCACCTCGATCCCGCCCGAGGAGGGCGCGTGGTCGATGGATGATTGCTGCATGGTCACCTCGCGTGGATTCGGTGGAGTCGCCGCGGTCACATCGGCCGCGTGCGGTTCGTCATCCCTCATGACGGACGCCGGAAAGGGGATGTGACGTGGACGAGCGAGAGTGGCTGGCGGAGCGGTTCCAGGAGCATCGGCCGCACCTGCGCACGGTGGCCTACCGAATGCTGGGCTCGGTCAGCGAGGCCGACGACGCCGTCCAGGAGGCGTGGATCCGGTTGGGCCGCACCGACCATGCGGCCGTGTCGAACCTCGGCGGATGGCTGACCACCGTGGTCGGCCGGGTGTGCCTGGACATGCTGCGGTCACGCCGCATCCGCCGCGAGGAATACGTCGGCTCGTGGCTGCCCGAGCCGGTGGTCGCGGTGGACGAGGAGCCGACTCCGGATCAGCACGCGCTGATCGCCGAGTCGGTCGGCCTGGCGCTGCTGGTGGTGCTAGAGACGCTGACCCCGGCCGAGCGGGTGGCGTTCGTCCTGCACGACATGTTCGCGGTGCCGTTCGACGAGGTGGCCGAGATCATCGATCGCACGCCCGCCGCGACCCGCCAGCTCGCGAGCCGGGCCCGCCGCCGGGTGCGTGGCGCCACGCCCGCCGCGGACCCGGACGTGGTGGCCCAGCGGCGGGTCGTCGATGCGTTCCTGGCCGCCTCGCGGGCCGGCGACTTCGACGCCCTGATCGAGGTGCTGCACCCGGACGTGGTGTTCCGCGCGGACACCGGCCCGGCCAGCCGGCGCGCACGCCCGCCCATCGAAGGCGCCGCGGCGGTGGCCAGGCGGGTGCTTCAGCAGGGCACGCCGCTGGCGGCGCTGGCCAGGCCGGCGCTGGTGAACGGTTCGGCCGGCCTCGTGGTCGGCCGGCCCGGCCGCCCGGTCGCGGTGGTCGGGTTCACGGTGGCCGGCGGCGAGATCCTGGCCATCGATCTGATCACCGACCCCGGCAAGCTGGCCTCGCTGCGGAGCTGAGAACGGTGGGGGCGGCGCCCGGCGGACGCCGCCCCCAGTGGGTCGTGCTAGCGCAGCGCTTGTAGTGCCCGGACGTGCGTGTGCACGTTCGGGTGCGCCGGCAGAGCCCGTGGAGCGGTCTCCGCCAGCAGGGCCGTGCGGTCGGCGTTGATCTGCGATGCCGAGCGGTTGAAGTCGAACAGCGTCATCAGGTTGCCGATCGCCGGGCCGTTCACGGGCACGTATGGATCGCCCGAGTGCGTGCGCGGGTTGGGCAGCGCGTCCAGCGTGTGCGCGCCAAGCGCCGGCAGGTGCCAGTTGGCCTCGACGAACTTGAGGATGCTGGCGTGGTCGGTGTAGGTGTGGTCGATCGCCCCCGGCTTGGTGTACGGGGAGACGGCGATCATCGGTACCCGGGTTCCGTCACCGAAGAAGCTCACCGGCTGGATGTACCCGGAGTCGTAGTATCCGCCGCCCTCGTCCATGGTCACGAACACCACTGTCGACTTGTAGTCGGGGCTGCGGGCGACGTCGGACAGCACCGTGCTCGTGAACGCCTCGAACTGGGCGAGCGTCGAGTAGGCGGGGTGCCCGTCGTAGTTGCCCTCAGGCTTGACGATCGAGAAGTCCGGCAACGTGCCTGCGGCGGCCGCCGACTCGAATGCGTCGAGGTCGTGGATCTTGGCCCGCTGGGTCGGATTGGTCATCACCGACGTCATGTACTGGTAGGGGTTGCAGATGTTGCAGTACTGGTTCAGGTCGGGATTGCCGTTGTTCCAGCCCTGGCCGTAGTAGGCCCAGCTGACGTGGTGCGCGTTCAGCTCCTGAGCGATGTTGTGCTCATGCTGCGGGGGCACCGCGAACTCGCTGTGATCGACAGTCCCGTCGGCCAGGTAGCCGGGGTTGTAGTTGTTCAGCAGGTAATACGTGCTGGGGGCGCACAGCGAGCTGGCGCCCGGGTGCACGTCGTGCAGGTGGCCGAGCACAGCAGCCACGCCCGGTGCCGAGGGGTCGGAGCAGTCGCTGTACGAGCCGCCCGAGTACCCGTCCTGGGTGAACCAGTTGTTGGTGCCGGGGAGCGGGTTGGGATTCTCGATCTCGTTGCTCGGCGGCGTCGTGGGTGCGCCGGAGCTGTTCTGGTACCAGGCCGGGACGCCGAACCCCAGCACGGCGTGGTTCGCGCCCGTGCCTCCCATCACCGCCTGGTGGTAGTTGTCGGACATGGCGTAGTTCCGAGCCAGGTAATCCATGACCGGGGCATCGCCCTGCAGGACGTTGTAGTAGCCCATCGCCAGTCCGCCCTGGTGGGTGTCCGACGGCGGTGCGCCGTTGGAGTCGCCCGCGGTCTGGTCGTTCCACACCCAAAGGTGGTTCGCGCCCGCGTTGACCTGCTGGTTCATCTGGTAGAAGCGATGCAGCGGGTCGCCCACGTACGCGCCGGTCAGACACTCGCTCTCATGGCCCTGGTGGATGTCCGCGTAGGCCACGTAGTGAGTGATCTGGAACGGCCCGTTGGGCAGATGGGCCGGGAACCGGCCGTCGGGCGCCTCGGACGGCTGTCCGCCCGAGCAGGCCGGGTCGACATACGTCGTGTCCGGCTGCGGCAGCGAGTGGTATGCGCCGGTGTAGCGAGGCGTCACCGAGTAATGCCCGGGGTCCTTGCTGGTGTCGATGGCCGTGAACTGCCGCGCCTTGCCGACGTTCGTTCCGAACTTGCCGGAGGCGGTCACGATGCCCTCCGACAGCAGGTTCATCACGTGCTGGCCGCTGGGCGGCCTGTACGTCGCGTACACGTTGTCGAATGTGTGGTTCTCGCCGACGATCACGATCACGTGCTTGATCGGCGTGGCCGTCGCGTCGGCCGGTGGCGTTCCGCTGGCGGCCGCTCCGCCCGCCCCGGCCATGGCACAAGCGGCCACGGCGAGGCCCGCAACGGTCGCCCGCATTCGCATGCGTCGATGCGCCATCTCGTCTCCTTTCGGTCCCCCGATGTCGGGCCCGGTCCGTGCAAGCCCGTCCGGCAGCATTGCCCCTGCTGACGTTCACAAGGGTTACCCACCTGCGAAGACGATGTAACGAACCGGAGATCGATCTCGGCGCCCTGTGAGAACCAGGGGGCCAGGCCCCTTGCGGGTCCCGTGTCTGGCACTCGTCACGGGTTTTGTGACGGTGCCTGACACCGCTTATCGCCTAGCGAGGAAACCGGGGCCAGGCCCCATAGAACCGGGGCCAGGCCCCATAGAACCGGATCGTGGCCATCCTGCTCGGGCTGGTGCCGGCTCCAGTCGGCTGAGGAGGGGGGCCTACCTACGGTGTTCTTCGGCAGCAGATCAGCCGGGTGCGGTAGCGCATGGTGTACGTGCCGTCGTCCTGGGGGTGCGAGTCCAGCACGGCCCGCACCCGATCGAGCAGGGGATCGCGCTGGGCCGGATCGAGCGCCGCCACGTAGCTGATCGACATCACGCGGTCGAGCACCTGTTCCGTCGTCATCTCGGCCACCCACGGGAACCACCACTCGCGCACCCCATCGAACAGCCCGTCCTGGGTCAGCGTCCCGGCCCACTCCCGGGAGGCGTGTGACTGCGTGTCTGTCGAGCGCTGCAGCTCGCGGTAGACGTCGTCCCACCACGGTGATGCCGGATCGTCGGTCGGGTTCCACAGCAGCGCCAGCCGGCCCCCGTGCGTCAGCACACGATGGATCTCGCGCAGCGCCCGAGGATGGTCGAACCAGTGAAATGCGGAGCCCGCCACGACCGCCTGCACCGCGCCGTCGGCGAGCGGAATGGCCTCGGCCGACCCGTCCAGCGCTGTCGCCCCCGGGAGCGCCCGCTGGAGCCGCTCGCGCATCCGCGGATCCGGCTCGACGGCCACCAGCTCCGCGCCGGACGGCGCCAGCATGGCGGTCAGCTTGCCGGTGCCGGCCCCGAGGTCGAGCACCCGCATGCCGGGGCTCAGCTCGAGCTCGGTCTCCAGCCGTGCGATCGCCTCCGGGGCGTACCCCGAGCGGCCGCGATCGTAGGCGTCCGCCACCGCGCCGAACCCCCGGGCGACCCTGTGCGACACATGGCCGGCGTCTGCGGACATCGCCCGACCTTAGCGGCATCCGCGGAAGCTCAGAAGCTCTTGGGCGGCCGCTCGACAACCATGGCGCCCCACCGCTCCTCGATCCGCCGCAGCTTCCACACCGCGACCGAGGTCGCCCACATGACCGCGAACAGCCCGACGACCACATAGCCGAGCGTCTCGAAGTCGAGGCTGTTCAGCGTGTCCCACACCCCGCCGCTGAGCGCGAACCGGGTCGACAGCACCTGCAGCAGCTCGACGGTGCCGATGGCCAGGGCGACCACGACCGACAGGCTGGTCACGGTGATGTTGTAGTAGACCTTGCGAATCGGGTTGGAGAAGGCCCACCCGTAGGCGTGGCTCATGAACGCCCCGTCCAGGGTGTCCATCAGGCACATGCCGGCGGCGAACAGGAGCGGCAGCGACAGGATGGCCAGGATCGGCACGGCGTGCGTCGCGACCCCGGCGGCCAGCCCGAGCAGCCCGATCTCGGTGGCGGTGTCGAACCCCAGCCCGAACAGCATGCCCAGCGGGTACATCTGCCAGCTCGAGCTGATCAGCCGGAAGAAGCGCCCGAAGAAGCGGCTCATCATGCCCCGCTCCAGCAGCCGGTTCTCGAGCCGCTCGTGGTCGTACTGGCCGCCCCGCAGGTCGCGCGAGATGCGCACGATGTCGATCAGCACGACCAGGTTGAGGATCCCGATGATCCACAGGAACGTGCCCGACACCCCGGCCCCGACATATCCGGCGTAGTCCTGGAACGCCGGCAGATGCGAGTTCACGGTGCGCGCGGCGAGCGCAAACACGGTGGCCAGCAACAGCACGACGGTGGAGTGCCCGAGCGAGAAGAAGAAGCCCGCGCCGACGGGGCGCCCGCCGTCGTGCAGGAGCTTGCGCGTGGTGTTGTCGATGGCGGCGATGTGGTCGGCATCGAAGGCGTGCCGCAGCCCGAACAGGTACGCCGCCAGGCCAAGCCCGACAAGCGTCCGGTGGTGGCCCGAGTAGTAGAGGAACAGCCCCCACCCGGCAACGTGCAGCAGCGCCACCACGGCCCCGAACCCGGCCAGCCGGATCCACTCACCCCGACTCACGCAGCGCGCCCAACCGAGAACCGCCATCGCATCGCCTCCAGACTAGTCCGCCTGACCCGCGTTCGCGCGGCGACGCTGGTCGGTTCGCCACTGCTTGACTTCCGCTGCCGGCCCGACTAACGTCGGAGATTGCGCCAATCCGTACGAGCTTGGGGGGTCGTTCGGGGCGCGGGCGATCTGGGTCAAGGCAAGGGGGTTGGATGTGAGCGCGTTTTCTGAGCATGTCCGCTTGCGGCAGAGCGGCACGGGCTCCCGTCCCAAGGATTCGACGGGGGACGTGCCCGGTGACGAGCGGATCGACGTGACGGTGCTGATGCGCCCCGGCTCGGAGCACGACGCCGGCGTGATCAGTTCTCTGATGGGAAACCAGAGCCCGGCGGAGCGCGACCACCTCGGCCTGGAGGCGCTGGAGTCGAGCCGGGCCACCAGCTCGGACGATGTGGCGGCGGTCAAGCAGTTCGCCGACCACTTCGGGCTCACCATGTCGGACGTGCATCCCGAGCGTCAGAGCGTGACGTTGTCGGGCACCGCGGATCAGATGCGGGCGGCGTTCGAGGTCACGGTGGAGCGGGTCGAGACGGACGGCGCCACGTACCGGGCCCGGACGAGCCCGGTGCATGTGCCGAAGGAGCTGTCGCAGATCGTGACTGCGGTGGTCGGGTTCGACACGCGGCCGCAGGTGATTCCGCACATCCGCACCGCGGCGGGCACGGTGGCGTCACGGGCGGCGGGGCTGCGCCCTTTCACGCCGATTGAAGTTGCGGACCTGTACTCGTTCCCGCCGAACACTGACGGCTCGGGCCAGACGGTGGCGGTGCTCGAGTTCGGT
Source organism: Gaiellales bacterium (assembly GCA_051955775.1). GTDB lineage: Bacteria > Actinomycetota > Thermoleophilia > Gaiellales > JAICJC01 > DASUHT01. The sequence continues at coordinate 8,446 of JBQCGJ010000160.1, forward strand.
GGCGGTCTGAATACGAATGACCTCAACACGTACTTCAACTCGCTGGGCATCTCCACTCCGCCGGACGTGGTCTCGATCTCGGTCGACGGTGCGACCACGGACGCCGGCCGCGACACCGGCGCCGACGGGGAGGTGCAGCTCGACGTGGACGTGATCGGGGCCGTGGCGCCGCGCTCGACGATCGTCGTCTACTTCGCGCCGAATAGCGCCCGCGGCTTCGTGAACGCGCTGAAGGCGGCGATCCACAACCCGGATCACCGGCCGTGCGCGATCTCGATCAGCTGGGGGATGGCGGAGGAGAACTGGTCCGAGCAGACCCGGAACGAAATGGATCAGGCGTTCCAGGACGCGGGCACGCTGGGCATCACCGTGACCGCGGCGTCGGGCGACGACGGCTCCACCGACAATCAGCCGCAGGGTGCGCCGCATGTCGACTATCCGGCGGCCAGCCCGTGGGTGCTGGGCTGTGGCGGCACCCAGCTCGAGGCGGCGAACGGGACGATCTCTGCCGAGACGGTGTGGGACGACCTGAGCGCCAACGGCGGGGCGTCGGGCGGCGGGATCTCGCATCTGTACTCCCAGCCCGACTGGCAGAGCGCGAACAAGGTGCAGCGGGCGGACACGGGCGGCGAGGGGCGCGGCGTGCCGGACGTGGCGGGTAACGCGTGTCCGAGCACCGGCTACAAGGTCAGGGTCGACGGCCAGGACACTGTGGTCGGCGGCACCAGCGCCGTGGCGCCGCTGTGGGCGGCGCTGACGGCGCGCCTGACCCAGGGGCTGAACACGTCGATCGGGTTCATGCAGCCGTTCCTGGCCGCGCGCTCCGGATGGAGCCGCGACATCACGGAGGGCAGCAACGGCGCGTACGATGCCGGCGCCGGCTGGGACCCCTGCACCGGCTGGGGAAGCCCGAACGGTCAGGCGATCATGAGCGCGATGGCTGTCACGACGACTACGTCGACCACGGCTTGACCAGACCTCGAGGGCGGTGCGGCTGCGCGGGGGCACCGCACCGCCCGGGGGACACATTCAACCGGTACCGGGTACCGGGCCTGCGCCTTAACAATTCTGACCCGGGGTCAGACCCCGGGTGTACGCCTTAACAACTTCGCCGCGGTGCGGGTCAGTGGATCGGCTTGGTGACCGTCGCCAGCACCAGGCCGATGTACACGGCGAACATCAGCGCGACGCCCAGCATCGAGAAGCCGAAGGCCCGGGTGGCGGTGACCACGCGGCCGCGGCGCACCAGCAGGAAGGCAAGCAGCAGCGTGGCCACGCTGCCGAAGGCCGCCCATGTGGTGAACCGCGGCACGGCCGACGCGACCACGGCGCAGAAGGCGAATGGCGGCACCGCCGCCGCGGCGACGGCGATCCCGGAGACCTCGGTGCGCGGAGATTCCTCCATCTCCGCACGTATCGGCGCGCCACGGCCGGACCTGTAGCACCGATCACGAGGCGTTCCGGAATGCGCCGTCCACCAGCACCGGCACCGCGCCTCCCGCGTCCTCCTCCATCGCCAGCCGTACGTCCTCCGCCCACCCTGCCTGCTCGAGCTCGTCGGCCGACACGCATCCCGCCAACCCGGCGGCGCCCATCCGCTCGTACACCGACACGGCCGCCCGCGCCTCGGGTGAGAGGTCGGTGCGGCCGAGCCGGGCCAGGATGGCGCCCGCGCCGATGGCGTCCTCCAGCGCCGGCCGCAGCGAGTCGTCCGGCCACCGCTCGCCGCAGGCCACGACCGAGATGCGGCCTCCGCGAGCCCGCAGATCGGCTGCAACGGCGCTCGCGTTGCGCAAACTGCCGGCGACCACCAGCGCGGGACCGCCTGCCACCGCAGCCGAGATCCGCGACCCGTTGGGCGACGGCAGCACGAGCACGGTGCCCGCGGGGATGTCGGTGAGTGAGCCGGGGGACAGCGAGAACGGCGCCGCGGCGGTCGTCTGCCCGCGCCGCACCGCGACGATCCCGCCCACGCGCATCGCGATGGCCGCCGTCCGCTCATCGTCCTCGGCCGTGGGGTGGACGCTCGCGCCGCGCCCGACCGCCACCTCCACCGCGGTGGTGAACGACAGCACGTCCACGATCACCACCACGTCGGAGCCGGGTGCGAGCGCCGCCGCCCCACGCTCGCCCCACTCGAACCGCACGCCGGGCGTCATCCGCCGTGGATCACGAACCGTGCGTGCGCGGTGCAGAAGTAGCCGTCGTCCAGGCAGAACCAGATCGCGTAGTGTCCGGGTGGAAGCGGCCGGTTGCCGTTCGCGGTGGGATCGATCGCCATGCTCCCGTCCACCGCTGCTCCGGTGTAGCGCCAGCGCAGATACGGCGCGACCAGCGGCGAACGCGTGCCGCGGATCACCGCCAGCCAGTCGTAGCGGTTGCCGGGCGCATTGGCCACCCGCACCGGGATCGGGCTACCGGCGACGATCGACCGCGGCACGCTGACGGTCGTGCGGGCGCCCGGTGGCACCACCGCGAACTCCAGCCGGCCCAGCTCGCGGCCCGCCGGGGAGACGAGCACGGCGTCGTACGCTCCCGCTGCGAGGTGACCGGTCGGGATCGTCAACTCGCCGTCGGCTGCCGATCCCGTGCCCTTCGTGACCAGCGCCGCCGAGAGCGGCGCGCGGTGGTGCACGACGGCGACCCGGAACCCCGAGCCGCCCGTGGTGTGAAACCGCACAGCCACCCCGTCGCCGCGGGTGATCCGCGCCGTGGGCAGTGCGATCAGCGGCGGCGGGCTGACCGGCCGCACGGCCAGAGTGGACACGACCGCGCGGTGGTCGGACACCCACGGCGTGACCGCGACGTCCGTGTACGGCGACCCAGGTTCGCCGATCACCTGCGAGCCGACCGCCCGGATCGCCCCGGCGTCCCAGATGAAGTCGATGCGGTCGTCGATCTGCCGCGGGCCGGGCGGCGGCCCGGGGAAGCCGGTCGTCCACGTGATCCCCGGCGAGGCCAGCGCGTTCGGGTGCACCTGCCGGTACGAGTCGCGGAAGCCCGCGTGCTCGACCTGCAGCGACACCGGCCATCGCACCGAGTACGGCAGGCCGCGGGCGCGGGCGGCCGCTGCCGTCCAGTCGCGCCACGACGGCGAGTTGAAGTCGCCGGTGAGCACGGTCGGCACGCCCGCCGCGATCAGCGGCCCGGCCGCCGCCAGGATCGGCCGCATCCACGGCACGCGAAGCTCCCGCTCTCCCGCCACCACCTGGGCCCGCGGGATGCCGTGGCGAACCCGGCCCGGCCCGTACAGGCCGGACGGCAGGTGGGTGTTGAAGATGGCCATCATGCGACCGGGCGACAGCTCCAGCCACCCCCACACGCCGTGCGCGCCCGGAGGTTCGAGGATCGGGTAGCGGGCCAGGGTGTGCAGGCGGGGCGCTGTGTACCAGCCCGGCCCGAGCATGTGGGCGAGCAGGATCATGCGCCCGTACGGCTCCTGCAGCCCGACCACGTCGGCGTGCGCGGCCAGGATCGCGCTGGCCACGTCCTGGAGCTTTGGCCGGGTGGCACGCGACCATGGCGGGGTGAGGTCGCCGCCCCACTCGTCGCCTCCGATGTTGAAGGTCATCACGCGCACCGTGACGGCGCGGGCAGAGGCGTGCCCAGCCGCTCCTGCCGGCGCAGCGCCGGCGACCGCCAGGACGCATGCTGCAGCCAGCAACGCGCCCCAGCGCGGGCCCCGCGGACTCCCCAAACGCGGCATGATGGTCTTGCTACCAGAAACGCGGCCCATTCGTCAACCGTGCCGCGTGAGGTTTCGGCCCGCCGAACGGATAGTGATTGAACGCGAGCGGCGGAGGTGGATCATGAGGCGGTTCTGGATCGGATTGGCGGCGGGGTTGGCGCTCACGGCGGCGCTGCCGCCGGCCGCGCAGGCAAAGGGCGAGCTGACTGCGGCCCGCGTGTGCGGCCAGAACGGGTGTGTCGCGATCACCGGCAAGGCGGACCTGCACGCGCTGAGCCGCGCCATCTTCCGCAGCGAGCAGAATCCGGCGCGGACCGTGCCACCGCTGCAGGGGTACTTCCGGCTGCGGACGAAGCCCAGCTGGGCGGTGGCGTCCGGCCTCGCCTTCTTCATCCCGCGCCCCGCGATGGTGGAAACCTCCGGACACTGGGCGCGTCCGAACCCGCGACTCGCGGCCGCCCTGAGCCGGCTCTCCGCCGGCCTCGAGCCACTTCAGCCGGCCCCTCTCCGGGTGATCGCGCATGGCACCACGGTGGGCGGGGACGCGGTCGTCAGGGCGTTGCTGGGCGGCCATCTGCAGCGGGTCACGCCGCCGGCGGGCGTGTGGAGCTCGCTGGTGATGGTGGTGATCACATCGCGGCCGTACTCGCCGTGGACCGATCAATGGACGGCCGTGCCCGCGACATACGCTCCGCGCTTCGGACTGGTCGAGCTGGGCTACGGCGTTCACTGGTACCGGCTGCCGCCCGCGCTCAACCGCCACATGCGGACGGCCCTGGGATACCACACGGCTGCTGCGGCATCCAGCTCCGCGGACGGCGGCCCGCCCGCCGCCCTACTGGCCGCCGCGGCCGGTCTGGTGGTGGCGCTGGCCGTGTTCTCGGTCTCGCGCCGGCGCCGGCACGGCGGGCCGGCCTCGGCGTGAGGCGCGGGTGCCGGCTGCCTCCGACGACGAGCTGCGCTTCCTGCGCCAGCGTGTCGATCCGGAGGCCGTGTTCCGTGCCCACTACCCGGAGGTGGTGCGCTATCTGGCCATGCGCCTCGGCTCCGAGGACGAGGCGCGGGACGTCGCCGGAGACGTGTTTGTGGCCGCCCTCACGGGTCTGCCCCGCCTGCGCTGGCGTGGACGGCCGGTGCTGGCCTGGCTGTATCGCGTGGCTGCGAACATGGCTGCCGACCGGCTGAGCGAGCGCGCCCGCGAGCCGCAGCCGGTGCCGCTGCCCGACCGGGCAACGGAGGCGACGGCCCAGCAGGTCGTGGACGCGGATGCGGTGCGCCGCGCGCTGGGCAGGATCCCGGCCGACCAGCAGCTGGTGGTGCACCTGCGGGTGGTCGAGGACCGCCCGTTCGCGGACGTCGCGCGGGTGATGGGGCGCAGCGTGGGCGCCTGCGAGATGCTGATGCTGCGGGCGGCTCGTTCGCTGCGCGGGGAGCTGCGGGAGGAGGGGTTCCGTGTCGAGTGACCGCGACCTGGCCACGGCGCTGGCGAGCGAGCTGGACGGCCTGGACAGCGGTTCGCCCGAGGCATCGTCGCTGGCGCTGGCGCTGGGCGAGGTGGCGGGCGCCATGCAGGCCGTCGAGGTGTCCGGCGCCGAGGTGGAGCAGGCTCTGGCCGCGACGCGGCCGAGGCTCGCAGGGCGTCGCCGGCCGGCCTGGCGGCTGGCCGCTGCGGCGGCCGTGGTCGTGATCGCGGCTGTCGCCCTGCTGGTCGCCCGCTCGACGCGCGGCGGGCCGGGCGTGGATGTCCAGGCGCAGGCCATCGCCGCGGTCACCCGGCACGCGGCGATCATGGTCAGCGAGCAGATCAGCCCGGGCCCGGACGGCGGGTTCCGGGCGTTCAGGCGGGACGGCTGGTACACGCCAAGCGGCGATGCAAGGTGGACGCTGCGCTCAGGTGGCGTGGTGGTGGCGCAGGGCCTGCGCTGGAACGGCCGGCTGACCGTGTACGACCCGCGCCGGCACTCCGCCGTGGTCGCGACGAGCTGCCGTGCGATCGGCAGCGGGTGCGCCCAGGTGGCCGACCCCGTCGCGCTGTACCGGCGTGCGCTGCTGACGGCTGCGCCGGGAGGCGTGGCGGTGGGTTCGGCTCCCGGCGGATACCGGCTGACGCTGCCCGTGCAACGGGTGCCCGGCGGCAGGCGGATCGACCAGGTGGTCCGCCTCGACGCCGCCACGTTCCTGCCCACGCGGATCACGTGGGTTGACGACGGCCTGGTGGTGGCGGTGGTCCGGGTGACCCAGGTGGCCGCGGTTCCACCGGACAGCGTGTCTCCCGGCACGTTCAGCCTGTCCCTGCCCGGTGCGACGCACGTCGTGCAGCTCGCAGCCCCCGGGCAGCCCGTGCGGCTGATCGGCACCCGGCCGATCGGGGTCGGGGGCGCGCGCACCGCGGGCGTGCCGGTGTACTGGCTGGGGCCGAGGTTCGCCGGCCGTCCGCTCACCGGCGTCGACCTGCTGCGCTACACGGACGGTGTTGCGGTGCGGGCGCGCTACCGCGGGCTCGACGTGTGGACGTACACCACCATTGTGCCGCCGCAGTTGCTGGCCAACCGCCTGGTGCCGCTGAAGAGCCTGCCGGAGGGGTCGGGCACGATCCAGATCTACTCCGCGCGCGGAGGACGGGCTGTGGTCGAGTTCGAGCGCAGGGGTGCGACCGTCGGCCTGGTGGCGCCCGGGCTCGACTTCCCGGCGGTCACGGACGCCGTCGCGCATCTGCGCAGGCTGCGCTGAGTCGTCCATGTGTCGCGCACGGGTCGTTCGGCAGTCCCGGCTGTCGGTAGTATTGGGCTCCTCGTAACCCCGGCCCGAGGAGCGACGCCTGTGGCGACAGCCGAGAAGCCGTTCATCCGCCAGGACGGCAAAGACAAGGTGACCGGAAACGGGCGGTACGCCGCCGACCTCACGCTGACCGGCATGTTGCATGCCAAGTTCCGGTTCGCCGACCACGCGCACGCCCGCATTCTGCGCATCGAGACGACCGCGGCCCGCGAGCTGCCCGGCGTGTTCGCGGTGATCACCGCCGCCGACGTGCCGGATGTGCGGTACGGGCCGTTCGTCCAGGATCGCACGCTGTTCGCGAAGGACGTCGTCCGGTTCGAGGGCGATGTGGTGGCCGCGGTGGCCGCCCTGACGCCCGAGATCGCCGAGCGCGCCGCCGCCCTGATCGACGTCGAGTACGAGCCGCTGCCCGTGGTGAACGACGCCGAGGCGGCCCTCGAGCAGGGGGCCACGCTCGTCCACGATGGGTGGGCCGGCTACGAGGCCGACGAGAATGTCGTCCGCGACGGTAACGACTGCTCGCGCTCCACCATCGCCAAGGGCGACGTCGACAAGGGGATGGCCGAGGCCGACGTGGTGGTCAAGGAGCGTTACGTGGCCGACATGTCGCACGCCGTGCCCATCGAGCCGCGGGCCGTCGTGGCCCAGTGGCAGGGCGACAAGGTCACCGTGTGGTCGTCGACGCAGGTGCCGTTCATCGCCCGTTCGGGCGTCGCCACCACGCTCGACATGCCCGAGGCCGACGTGCGGATCATCGTGCCGCACCTGGGGGGCGGATTCGGCGGCAAGTGCGAGTTCCACTTCGAGGCCCACGTGGCGGCGCTGGCGCGGGCCGCCGGGCGGCCTGTGCGTCTGGTGTTCTCGCGGCGGGAGGAGTTCATCGCGCCCGACCATCGCCGCGAGGGCCAGGTGCTGGAGCTCGAGACCGGCGTCAATCGCGACGGCACGCTGGTCGCTCGGCGAGCGCGGCTGGTGCTGGACAACGGCGCCTACTCGGCAGACGCGCCGTTCTTCCCGCAGCTCGCGGCCATGCTGGCGGTTGGGCCGTATCGCGTGCCCAACCTGTTCGTCGACGCCAGCCTGGCGTACACCAACCGCATGCCGTCCGGGTCGGTGCGCGCCCCCACGGCGCCCCAGTCCTGCTGGGCGGTCGAGCAGCACATGGACTCGGTGGCGGCGCAGATCGGGCTCGATCCTCTCGAGCTGCGGCGTCGCAACGTTGTCCGTGAAGGAGACGAGGGCCCCGCCAAGCAGGTGTTCGGGCCGATCGGCGCCGCCGAGGCCCTGGATCGCGCGGCGGAGATGATCGGGTATGGCCGCGACCTGCCCGATGGCGAGGCGATCGGCGTCGCCCTCGGCTGGTGGCCGTCGTTCGGGATGCCTTCGGGCGCGCACGTGAAGATCAACGGCGACGGATCCGGCACCATCGTGACCGGCGCGCAGGAGTGCGGAACAGGTGCGGTGATGGCGCTGCCGCTGCTGGCCGCGCAGGTGCTGGGCATGCGCCCCGAGCAGTTCACCGTCGTCTACCAGGACACCGATGCGGGGCCGTGGGACGCCGGCGCCTCGGGCTCCCAGACCACCGTCAACAACGGCCGCGCGGTGATGCAGGCGGCGGGCGACATCCGCGAGCAGCTGCTGGATCTGGCCGAGGAGGAGCTGGAGGCGGCGCGAGCGGACCTCGAGCTCGCCGACGGCCAGGTGCGCGTGAAGGGCTCGCCGACCAAGAGCGTGGACATCTCCGCACTGGCCGAGACGGCGCACGGCGACAAGCTGCTGATCGGCCGGGGCTCCGGCTCGCCGCCGGCCACGCCGCCCAGCGACCTCGCCGGATGCACCGGGCGGCTGGGCATGGAGTCGTGGGTGGGGCCGACGTTCATGGCCCACGCGGTGCGCCTACGGGTTGACCGCGACACCGGCGTGGCGCGCGTGTTGGAGGTCGCCGCGGCCCACGATTCGGGCACGGTGGTCAACCGCGTGGGCGCGAACGGCCAGGTCGAGGGCGGCGTGGTGATGGGTATCGGGATGGCGCTCAGCGAGGGCACCCAGGTCGGGGACGATGGGCGCCAGCTCAACCCGTACCTGCTCGATTACAAGCTGCAGACGGCGTCGGACGCGCCGCCGATTGCGATCGACTGGGTCGAGGTGGCCGACTACGAGGTCGGCCCCAACGGCGCCAAGGGCGTGGCCGAGCCCCCGTGCGTGCCGACGCCCGGCGCGGTCGGCAACGCCATCGCCAGGGCGACCGGCGCCCGCGTCCATCGGCTGCCGATGACGCCCGCCCGTGTGTGGGAGGCGATGCAGGGGTGAGCGCGACGTACTCGGCGCCCACCGACCTTGCGGATGTGCTGGCGGCTCTGGGCGGCGGCGCGCGGGCGATTGCGGGCGGCACGGACCTGGTGGTCGGCGCGCGCCAGGGCAAGGCGCCGCTTCCCGACGCACTGGTCGCAATCCACCGTGTCGACGCTCTGCGCGGCATCGCCGATGCCGGCGGCGGCCTGCGGATGGGCGCCCTGGTCACGCATTCGGACATGGTCGATCACGCGGCGGTGCACGAGCGCTACACGGCGCTGGCCGACGCCTGCGCGATCGTGGGCAGCCACGCCACCCGCCACGTCGGCACCCTCGGCGGCAACGTCATGAATGCGTCGCCGGCCATGGAGACCGGCGGTCCGCTGATCTGCTTCGGCGCCGTGGCGGTGCTGGCGTCGGCCGCTGGCGAGCGGCGGGTCCCGGTGGAGGAGCTGCTGGTCGGCCCGGGCCGCACCTCCGCCCAGCCGGGAGAGCTGCTGACCGCGGTCGAGCTTCCCCAGCCGGCCGCCGGCACCGGGAGCTGCTACGTGCGGCTGGAGTACCGGCGGCACATGGAGATTGCGGTGGTGGGAGCGACCTGCGTGGTCACGCTGGACGGCGGCCGCGTAGCGGGCGCACGGATCGCCATCACCGCGCTGGCGCCCACCATCAGGCGGGTCGCCGCGGCTGAGTCCGCGCTGGCCGGTTCCGACGGCGGCGCCGACGCGATCGCCGCCGCTGCCGAGGCCGCCGCGACGGCCGCGGAGCCCATCAGCGACGTTCGCGCCTCCGCCGACTACCGGCGCGCGATGGCCGCCGTGATCGCCCGCCGGGCGATCGGCCACGCGATCGATCGCGCGAACGGCCGGTCCGTCCCCGTCCCCGCCAGCGCCGCTGCGGGCGAGTAGAGGTAGCGAATGCGATACGAGGCCACTCTGAAGGTGAACGGCGTCAGCTATCCGGTGGAGGTGGAGCCGCACCGCAGCCTGCTGTCGGTGTTGCGGACCGAGCTCGGCCTGGCCGGCAGCAAGGAGGGCTGCGACGACTCCGAGTGCGGTGCGTGCATGGTGCTGCTGGACGGGCGGCCGGTGAACTCATGCTCGTATCTGGCGCTTCAGGCCGAGGGCCGCGAGGTGACCACCGTCGAGGGCCTGGCCCAGAATGGCGACCTGCATCCGCTGCAGCGGCAGTTCCTCGAACACGGCGGTGTGCAATGCGGGTTCTGCACGCCGGGCATGCTGATCTCGGCCAAGGCGCTGCTGGACGCGAATCCCAGCCCCGGCGAGGACGAGATCCGGATCGCGCTGTCAGGCAACCTGTGCCGCTGCACCGGCTATCAGGGCATCGTGCGGGCGGTGCAGGCGGCAGCCGCGGAGATGAGCAGCTAGCCCGGATTGCTACCATTCCGGGCATGGTGACGCTGACCCACACCGCGGCTGAGAAGGTGCGGGCGCTGGCCGCCGAAGACCCGGAGGCGCGTGTCCTGCGTCTGGCGGTCGAGGGCGGAGGGTGCTCCGGCTTCCAGTATGCGATCGGCTTCGACTCGGGCGTCGAGGACGGCGACCTGACGGTCGACTGCGACGGCGTCCAGGTGGTCATCGACCCGATCAGCCTGCCGTATCTTCAGGGCTCCACGGTGGACTGGGTGGACGGGCTGATGGGCGCCGGCTTCCGGTTCGAGAATCCGAACGTCGCGTCGACCTGCGGCTGCAACTCCTCGTTCCAGGCCAAGCCTGAGGTCGAGGGGCCGTACTCGCCCAAGGCCGGCGGCGGCTGCGGCCCGTACTAGCCCGCTCGCTCTCACCCGGCAGTTGGCAGTTGCACGTCGCGGCCACGTGACTTAGGCTCCCCTAAGCGTGACCGCGGTTCAGACAACCCTGCTGGGTGCCTTCGCCGGAGCGACCATCTTCCTGGGCCTGCCGCTGGGCCGCGTCCAGGGGCTCTCGTCGCGCACGCGCAACTTCCTCACGATGTTCTCGGCGGGCATCCTGCTGTTCATCTTCTGGGACGTCATGACGGCCGGCAGCGACGTGGTGGAGAGCGCCATGTCGACCGGGAAGGACGGCGGCTCGTGGGCGCCGTTCGCGCTCGACGCGGCGATGCTCGCGCTGGGATTCGCGGCCGGCGCGATGGGGCTGGCGTGGATCGAGCGGCAGTTGCACCGGCGCCGCCCGCTGCCTCCCATGGCCGGCGGTAGCGTCGCCGACGCCGCCGCCGCAGGGCTGGACGTGGCCGCGCTGGCCGAGCAGGCCCGCCGGGCGTCGCTGGCCCTGGGCATGATGATCGCCACGGCCATCGGCATCCACAACTTCTCCGAGGGCCTGGCGATCGGCGTCGCCGCACGGGCCGGCGAGGTGGCGCTGGCCGGGACCCTGATCGTTGGCTTTGCCCTGCACAACGCCACCGAGGGCTTCGGTATCGTGGGGCCGCTGGGAGACGTGCGGCCGTCCTGGCGGTGGATCGGGCTGGCCGGCCTGGTCGGCGGCGGGCCGACGTTCCTCGGCGCCATGATCGGCTACCGGGTGTCGTCCGAGCCGCTCCAGCTGGCGTTTCTGGCGGTGGCCGCGGGCGCCATCCTGTTCGTGGTGGGTGAGCTATGGACGGGCTGCGCCAGGCGCGCCGTCAGCCGCAATCTGATTCTCACCGGGCTGACCGCCGGCTTTTTGATCGCGTACGCGTCGGACCTGGTGATCACGCTCGCAGGCGTGTAGTCACCACCGGATCACCTCAGCGCTCCCGTCCGCCAGATCCTCCCGGATCGCGGATCGGCGCACCTTCCCGGTGGCGGTGTGGGGGAGCGAGCTGACGAACCGAAGCGATCGCGGCTGCTTGTACGGCGCGGTGGCCGACCGGGCGTGCATGCGCAGCTCCTCGGCCAGCTCCCGGCTGGGCCGGTGGCCTGGCCGCAGCGCCACGTCCACGTGCACGATCTGACCCCGGTCCGGGTCGGGCAGCCCGATCGCCGCGCACTCGAGCACCGCCGGGTGCGATCCGACCGCCGCCTCCACCTCGCTGGGCCCGATGCGGTAGCCGGACGACGAGATGATGTCGTCCCGGCGACCGTGGTACCACAGAACCCCGTCGGCGTCCTCGCGCACCAGGTCGCCGGTGTGCCACCAGCCGTCGCGCAGCCGCTCGGCCGTCGCCGCGGGATCCCGCCAGTACCCGAAGAACAGCGTGGGCAGGCTGCCTGCCCGCACGCACAGCTCGCCCGCGTCGATCCGCACCTCGACACCGGGCAGCGGTCGGCCCATCGAGCCCGCCGGCGCGCCGCCTTCCACCGGCACCCCCGCCACGGCGCCGGTCTCGGTCTGGCCGTAGCCGTCGCGCACGTGGATGCCGTACGCCTCGCGCCAGCGCTCGACCGTCGGCGCGTCCAGCGCCTCGCCGGCTGCCACCGCCTCACGCACGGACGGCAGCGGCCGGCCGCCGAACCCTGCCGAGCGTGCGCAGCGGCGGTAGTCGGTGGGGGACATGCACAGCACCTGAGGCGCCAGGCGTTCGATCAGCTCCAGCCGCTCGGCGGCGTCGAAACGGCCCTCGTGGACGACCGTCTCGGCGTCCGTCAGCTCCGCGGCAAGCCACACGTTGCGAAGCGACTTCGACCACCCTGCGGCGGCCGTGCACCACACCCGGTCGTCCGGCCGGATCCCCATCCAGCGCTCTGCCTGTAGCCGGTTCGCGGCCATGTACGAACGGGTGTGCAGCGCTCCCTTGGGATCGCCCTCGGTGCCCGACGTGAACAGCAGGAAGGCGGGATCGCGATCGCCGGCCCGCACGGCGGGCGGCGCCGGCTCGTCCACCAGCGGAAGCTGCTCCGGCTCCAGCAGCTCGAGCACCGCCCCGGATCGATCCGCCCGCTCGCGGACGTCCCGCTCGGTCAACTGGTGCGGGCAGGGCAGCGCGATGGCGGCCAGCCGCCACAGCGCCCGCATGGCCGCCAGCCACTCGAGGCCCTTCGGGAGCCGCACCAGCACCACGTCTTCGGGGCCCACGCCGCGCGCATGGAGCCCGGCTGCCGCCTGCTCCGTGAGCCGGTCGAGCTCGCCCGCCGCCACGGCGCGCGGCGCGCCCGAGTCCGAGACCACCAGCGCCCGCATCAGCCTTCGACCGCCGCGATCCCTTCCACGAACCGCCGCCAGGCCGCGTACTCGGCGTCGCGCAGGCGCGCGGATTCGGGCGTGGGGGAGATCAGCTCGCCGGTCTCGCCAAGAGATTCGAGCTCGCCGACGCTGACCGCTCCGGCCCCAACGCCGGCCATGGCGGCGGCGCCCAGCGCGGTCGCCTCGGCCTCGTCGGCGACCTGCACGGCGATGCCGAGCACGTCAGCCTGGCGCTGCATCATCCACCGGTTCGCGGTCATCCCACCGTCCACCCGCAGCACCGAGGGCCGGGCGCCGGCGGCGGACATGGCCTCGACGACGTCGCGCACCCGCATGCACAGCGACTCCAGGACGGCCCGCACCAGGTGGGCGCGGGTCGTGTGCGCGGTCATCCCGGCCCAGACCGCGCGGGCCGAGGGCCGCCACCACGGCGCCGCCAGGCCGGTCAGCGCCGGCAGGAACCGCACGCCGCCCGAGTCCTCGACCGAGCGCGCGAGCAGCTCGCTCTCGGCTGCATCGCCGAGCAGGCCCAGCTCGTCACGCAGCCAGCCCAGCGCGGAGCCCGCGGTGAACACGCCGCCGTCGAGCGCGTAGGCCACAGACCCCGGATCGCCGGGCGTCGTCCACGCGACCGTCGGCAGCAGCCCCTGCGTCTCCGTGGGCGGCGTCGCTCCCGCGTTCGCCAGCACGAAGATGCCGGTTCCGTAGGTGGACTTGGCGCGGCCGGCCTGGAGACAGCCGTGCCCGGCCAGGGCAGCCGTCTGGTCGACCAGAAGCGCGTGCAGCGGGAGGCCGTCGAGGCTTCCCAGCCGGCCGCTCGAGGGCCCGATCGGCGGCAGCGTGAGCGGGTCGACGCCGAACATCGCACACAGTTCCGGATCCCAGCGGCCGGGCTTGGCCAGCGCCTGGAGCTGGGTGCGGGCCGCGGTCGACGGCTCGGTCCCCGGCCCATCGCCCAGCCGCGCGCACACGAACGCGTCCAGCGTCCCGAACCGCGCCCGCCCGTGCTCGCACGCGCCGGCCACGGCGGGGTCGTTCTCGATCAGCCAGCGGATCTTGGTGGACGAGAAGTACGGGTCGAGCGGCGTCCCTGCCAGCTCGCGCACCCGATCCTCGGCTCCCTCTCCGCGCAGCCGCTCGACGATCTCCTGGGAGCGCCGGCACGACCACACGATGGCTGGAGCCAGCGGCTCCAGCGTGTCCGCGTCCCAGGCCACCACCGTCTCGCCCTCGTTGTCCAGCCCGACCGCGGCCACGCGGTCGCGTCCGACCTCGCCGGCCACCGCCCGCAGTCCGTCGCGCACCGACGCCACAACCGCGTCGGCGTCCTTCTCAACCCACCCCGGCCGGGGGTGGGACGGCGCCACCTCTCGATAGTCGTCGGCCAGCACCCGCCAGCCCTGGTCGAAGGCCACCACCCGGGTGCCGGTGGTGCCCTGGTCGACCCCGATGGTGACCGTCATCGGCGGCGTGCGGCCACGGTCGCGACCAGCCCCACCGCCGCCACCGCCAGCGGCACGCGCAGAGCCCGCGCCAGCATCGGCAGGTCTGCGGCCGACATCCGTACCTGCGATCGCCAGGCGCCGAGCTCGCCGTGCACGACCACCTCCCGGCCATCGAGGCGGACAGACGAGACCGTGAACGGGAGGTCGCCGATCGGCGAACGCACCCTCATCCGGGGTGCTCCACCAGGCGGATCGCCTGCTCGGCCGCCGCCCGGCCGCCGGCCAGCGCAGTCTCCACCGTCATCGGGTCGGCGAGCGGCTGGGCGTACACGGTGCGTGGGCCGTCCCACACAGCGCCGTCCACGTTTCGCAGTGGCGCCAGATGGTGGGCCAGCACCAGCGCGTCACAGGGGACACGCGAGCCGTCGGTGACCAGGGCGGTGATGCGCGGGCCGCCCTCCACCGCCAGCGGCGTGCCCGACCGCACGCGCACGCGAGGATCGTCCGGCAGCTCCCGCAGGGGGCCGTCCGGCGCCACCACCTGCACCGTCTCGGCGCCGGCTTCGAGCAGGCAGGACACGGCCCGGGCCGCCCAGTCCCCGCCGCCCACGACGACCGGCGATGTGCCCACGCGCAGACCGGTCTCGGACAGGTGGCAGGCCACAGTGGCGGGCAGGATACCGGCCGGGCGCGGGCCGGCGAGCCCGAGCTCGGCGCGGCTCAGGGGCCGGGCGCCGGCCGCCACCACGAGGGCGGAGGCGGCGACCCTGCGCACGCCGTCCTGTCCCATCACCACCAGCTCACGGCCGTCCCAGCGGATCGCCGTCTCGCCGAGGTGCAGTTGCGCGCCCGCCCGCTCCGCCGCCGTCACCGCAGAGCGCGTCTCGGGGGTGTCCCACCCGTGCACGCCGCCCGCCACCGGGATGCGGTCGATGACGACAGGCACGGCGCCCTCTCCCAGCGCCTGCGCGCACGACAGCCCGGTCAGTCCGGCGCCGACCACTGCCACCACGTCAGCCACGGGCCGGCCCCACCCCGATCGTGGCCTGCGGCTCGGACTGCGGGAGCTGCCACGGCCGCCAGCCGCCGTGCAGGGAGCACAGGAAGGACACGCCGGCCATGCACACGGCACCCTGGCAGCGGCCGCCGGTGGCCCGAGTGCGTTTGCGCAGCGCGTCCACCGAGCGCGGCGGCAGCGACATCGAGAAGGCCGCTGCGATCTCCGCGGCGGTCACCTGCTCACAGGCGCACACGACCTGGCCGTAGCGGTGATCCGCGGCGTACAGCCGCTCGGGCTGGGAGTGGTGCAGGAGCCGCGGTACCGGCTCCAGCCGCACGCTCGCAGCGGTCCGCTCGCACTCCACGCGCGCCCCTGCCTCGGCGAGCAGGCCGTACACGTGCTCGGCGATGGCCGGTGAGCCGGACACGCCGGTGGAGCGGATACCGGCCGCGTGCACGAGATTCGGGTGACGGGCATCCACGGCGATCCGGTAGGTGGAGTCCGACGCGGGGCGGTTGGCGGAGAAGGTCTTGATGGCGAACCGGCGGTCGACGCTGGGCACCAGCCGGCGGGCCGCGTCCAGCACGTGCTCCAGCGTCCCGGAGTCGACCGAGCGGTCGCCGCGATCGGTGCGGTCGTCCGCGGTCGGGCCCAGCAGCAGCGAGCGGTTGGTGGTGGGGACGCAGTAGATGCCCCGCGTGTGCTCGGTGGGGACGCCGCCGACCACCTTGCGGAAACGGGCTCCCAGCTCCCGGTCGAGCAGCCAGTACTGGCCCTGGCGCGGCCAGCACCTGAACTCCTCGCCTCCGGCCAGCCTGGAGACGGTGTCCGACTCCACCCCGGCGGCGTTGACGACGTGCCGCGCGGCCAGCCGCAGGCGGCCCGCCCGCACGTGGGTGATCTGATCCCCGTCCACCTCGAACCCGACCGCCGGGGCGCCGAAGTGGAACGCGACGCCGTTTCGGGCCGCCAGCTCGGCGTAGCCGATGGCCAGCCGCAGCGAGTCGACGATGCCGTCGTCGGGGATGTGCAGCGCCGCCCGGGCCTGCTCGGTGATCTGCGGCTCCATGCCGCGAGCCGCCTCACCGGTCACGATCTCGGCCCGGCAGCCGTTGGCCCTGGCCTGCTCGAGCAGATGGCCGAGCGACGCCTGCTCGTCGGGCGTGGTGGCGACGCACAGCGTGCCGATCCGCTCCCACGGGGTGTCCAGCGACTCGCACAGGGCCTCCCAGCCGGGCGACGACCGTGTCACCAGCTCCGCCTCCAGTGTGCCCGGCGTGCAGTCCGCGCCGCAGGTGGCGATCCCGGTGTTGCCCTTGGAGGCGCCCTCGCCGACGTCGTGTGCGGCTTCGACCACCGCAACCCGGGCGGTGGTCAGCGAAAGCCGGCGGGCGATCGCGCAGCCCACCACTCCGGCCCCCACGATGACCACGTCGTACGGTTGGTTGCCCGCCACGTGGGAGGTATATCCCAGCGTGCAATTTGCCGTCAGGCGAGAACCGGGGCCAGGCCCCTGTCGCGGAAGTGTCTGGCATCCGTCACGGGGTTTGTGACGGTGCCTGACACCGCTTTATCGCCCAGCGAGGAACCGGGGCCAGGCCCCAGAGAACCGGGGCCAGGCCCCTCGCGGGGGTACCGGTGCCCAATTCACGGGGCCGCGGGCGCTACGCGGCCGGTGAGCCGGTACGCCCACACGAGCGACTGGGCGACGGCTTCGTACAGCTCGGGCGGGATCTCGGTGCCGATCTCCAGCGACGCCAGCGCCTGGGCCAGCACGGCGTCCTCGCGCACGGGGATACCGGATGCGCGGGCCGCCTCCAGGATCGCATCGGCCACGTGGCCGCGGCCGGACGCGATCACGCTGGGGGCGCTGGTCGATCCGTCGTACCGGACGGCCGTCGCCCGCCGCGGCTGCTCAGACGCGGACATCGATCGCTCCCTGTGGCGAAGTTGGCACCGCCGCCGAGGCCGGCCGTTCCCCGACCGGGGCCGCAGCCGGACGGTTGGTGGCCTGCTCCAGCGCCTGCACGAGCTCGGGCAGGGCCTCGGTCGCGCGCTCCGTCAGCGTGCCCGGTGGGGTGGTCACTGATGCCCGGACGCTCCCCGAGGCCATCTGCAGCCGCACCTCGATGGCGCCCAGCACCGGGTCGTGCAGGACGAAGGCGGCCTCCCCCGCCCCCTCGCCGGCTCGGCCCAGGGCCCCAGTGTCCCCATCGACCGCCACCTCGGCGGCCGGGCCGCCGGGCAGCCACACCGTGCCTCCGGTGATCTCCAGCGCCCCCCGCAACAGGTCGCCGTCGCCGCGCATGGCCAGGTCGCCGGCCAGCCGCTGGGCGGCCGCGCCGTGGTCGTGATCCGCTGCCTCATCGGCCACGATCCGCACAAGGATCTGCGAGGGATCGGCGCGGTCCACCCGCAGCCGCAGCGTCGCCCCGGCAGCCAGCCCCGACGGCAACTGTGCCTCCAGCAGATGCCCCGCCAGCGAGATCAGCCCCTTGCCGCCGGAGGCCGGGCTGGACACCAGCCGGGCGACCACCTGACTGCCCACATCCAGGCGCAGCGGCGCCGCCGCGCGCAGCTCTGCGGCGGCCAGCCGAAGGGTGATCTGGTTCAGCTGCATCCTCAACTCCTCGCCTGCCCAGACGACTACCAGGACGAACCGGGCGGTGTGTGGTCCCGGTTATCGACCGACGAGAAGAGGTTTCTAGATGGAACGCGGTCTCTATATCGCCGCAGCCGGCATGCTCGCCGAGCAGGTGCGCCAGGACCAGATCGCCAACGACCTCGCGAACGCCTCCACGGCCGGATACAAGGCCGATCGGGCGGTGCAGTCCAGCTTCGCCGACGCGCTGGTGTCGAACTCCGCGACCGGGCAGACCGTGGGATCGTTCAGCCTGGGTTCGCGGATCGAGCGCATCGTCACGGACATGAGCCAGGGCGCGCTCAGCCAGACCGGCGATCCGCTCGACGTGGGGCTTGCAGGCGACGGCTTCTTCGCCGTGTCGACGCCCGGGGGCGTCCGCTACACCCGCGACGGCCAGCTGAGCATCGATCCCCAGGGCCGGTTGGAGACGACCACCGGGTACACGCTTCTGGGCGCGAACGGGCAGCCGATCGACGTGTCGCGGGCGACCGGCCCGGACGACGTCACGATCGATCCCACCGGCGTCGTCAAGGTCAAGGACAACGTGGTCGGCAAGATCGCCATCGTGTCGCTGACCGGCGCCGCCAAGCAGGGCGACTCGCTGTTCACCGGCACCCCGGGCGCGGCTCCCGCCGGCACCACCGTCCAGCAGGGCACGCTGGAGGGCTCGGGTGTGAATCCGGCCACCACGATGGTGGACATGATCGTCTCGCTGCGGGCGTACGAGTCAACTCAGCGCGTGATCCACGCGATCGACGATGACCTGGGCCGCGCAGTCACCTCGGTGGGGAGCGCCACGGGCTAGTGAACGCAACTAAAGACCGCAAATCCATGGCCGATTACGGCGAGCGACAAACCGGGGATACGTGGCTGGACTGCAGCTTGCGGAAGCCCGCGGAGGACGCAGAAGCCGTTCTTCGCCCCCGGGTCTTGACCAGGGAAGGATCAAGCACATGCTGAACGGGCTGTTCGCCGCCGCTGCAGGCATGAACGCGCAGCAGACGCGCATCGACTCGATCGCGAACGACATCTCGAATGTCGACACAACGGGCTACAAGTCACAGCGCCTCGGCTTCCGCGACCTCATCTACAACGTCGAGCAGGGGATGCCGGTGGGCGCAGGCAGCGCCGTCGTGGACGGCGGCCGTCTGTTCACCGCGGGTTCCCTGCAGAACACAGGCGATCCTCTCTCGGTCGCGCTTTCCGGCCCCGGCTTCTTTCAGGTGCGGCTGCCCGACGGCACGCTCGGCCTGACGCGCTCCGGGGACTTCCGGCTCGATGCATCCGGCACCCTGGTGGACGCCTCGGGGAACCGGGTGGAGCCGAATATCCGGATCCCCGCCAACACGCCTTCCGACCAGATTTCGATCGCGCCCAACGGCACCGTCACCGCCGGCAAGACGGTCGTCGGCCGGCTGACCGCGGTGACCGTCCAGTCGCCCGCCTACCTGCGGGCCGTGGGCAACACGGTGTTCACGCCGACCGCTCAGAGCGGCCAGCCCCGGGTGATCGGCGCAACCCAGTTCGAGCAGGGCTATCTGGAGTCGTCGAACGTCGACCTGGCGGATTCGATGACCAACATGATCGACGCCCAGCGCAGCTTCCAGATGGACTCCCGGGTGATCCAGACCCAGGACCAGCTGATGCAGATCGCCAACCAGATCAGGCAGTAGAGATGGATCCCACAATCCCACCGATCTCGGTCTCGCAGATGCCTCCCGAGGTGCAGAAGACGGGCAGCAAGGGCGAGCAGATGTACAGCGCCGCGCTGTCGTTCGAGGGGCAGTTGGTGCAGCAGATGGCGCAGGAGCTGGCCTCGACCGCCCAGGACGACTCCAGCAACGACAACTCCAGCGATCCGTCGGATGACGCGGTCAGCTCGGCCGGCTCGGACGCCACCACCCAGATGTACACCAGCATGCTGCCCGACCAGCTCACACAGGGCGTGATCGGGGCCGGCGGCACCGGCATGGCTCTGGACATGTGGCGCGTGATGTGGCAGGCCCAGGGCGGTAGCCTCGGCGCGCCGGCCCAGGGCGGCGCCTCGCCTGCGCAGGGGAGCGGCTCGTGAACCCGGTGACCGTGCATCTCGAGCGCCAGCTCACGTCCGGGCGCCGGCTGCTGCAGATCGTGCTGGCCCAGCACGAGGCCATCCGCGCCCAGGATGTGGAAGCTGTGATGGCCCGGCTGGCGGACGTCCAGCAGGAGATGGTGAAGCGGATCCAGCTCGAGCGCGAGCGCGACCAGCTGCTGGAGCGGGCGGCGTCCAGCATCGGCTGCTCCGTCGAGCAGGTGACGTTGGAGGACATGCTGCGGTTCGTGCCCACGGGCGACGCCGAGCGGGCCCGCGAGATGTCCGCCGAGCTGCGCGGCGTGCTGGACGAGGTGTCCCGCATCCACGCGCAGAACCGAATTCTCATCCGCCAGGAGCTGTCGTTCCTGGATCACCTGCTCCGGGTGCTGTCAGGCACGCCGGAGGGCGGCTACGCAAAGGGCGGGACGCATTCCGCGGGCCCGCAGACCAACAACCTGATCGACATGAGGGTTTAGCCGATGCCGCTTTCGACATTCATGGGCCTGGAGACCACCCTGCGCGGGCTGCTTGCCTCGCAGGTGGCGCTTGACACCACCGGCCACAACATCTCCAACGCGAACACCGCGGGCTACAGCCGGCAGGTGGCGGTGATGAGCCCCAGCGACGCGTACACCGAGGCCGCCGTTTCGCGCCCGCCGCAGGCCGGACAGCTCGGTACCGGCGTCACCATCGCTGCCATCAACCGCGTGCGCGACGACTACATCGACATCCAGCTTCGCGCGCAGAGCATGCGGCAGGGCTCTGCCAACGCCACCCAGGACGGCCTGAGCCAGGTGCAGGCGGCCTTCAACGAGCCGACCGACACGGGGCTCAGCTCGCTGTTGTCCAAGTACTGGTCGGCCTGGGGCGACGTGTCCAACTCGCCCGAGAACCTGGCCACCCGCCAGTCGCTGGCACAGGCAGCGGCCAGTCTGGCCGACGGCTTCAACTCGCTGTCATCGCAGATCTCGACGGTGCAGTCCCAGACAGCCCAGAACGTCACCTCCACGATCGACCAGGTGAACTCGATCGCGAGCCAGATCGCCCAGCTGAATGCCGCCATCACGCATTCCGAGGTGTCGGGCGACCAGCCCAACGATCTGCTCGACAAGCGCGACGTGCTGCTGGACACGCTGAGCCAGCTCGGCAATGTCAGCGTCACACAGGGGCAGCTGGGCAGCATCGACGTCACCATCGGCGGCGCGTCTCTGGTCAGCGGATCCACGTCCGCCACCATCGCCGAGTCCGATATGACAAGCCTCACGTCGGGCAAGCTGTCCGGCCTGATCACGTTGCGGGACACCACCATCCCGGCCTACCAGTCGCAGCTGGACACGATCGCCTCCACGTTGATCAGCCACACCAATGCGCAGAGCGCGCTTGGGTTCGACCTCAACGGCAACGCCGGCGGGGCGTTCTTCACCGGTACCGACGCCGCCACCATCGGCGTCAACCAGGCCGTGATCGCCAGCCCGGACCTGATCGCCGCCTCGGGCAACGGGCAGCCGGGCAACGCTGACAACGCGCTGGCCATGATCGACATGCAGTCGGCGCCGCTGATCGGCGGCGCCAGCATCGACACCGCCTACTCGCAGCTCGTCACCCGGTTCGGCTCCGAAACCCAGCAGGCCAACAACGACAGCGACATCTCGGCCGCGCTGGTTGGTGCGCTGGAGGACAAGCGGCAATCCGTCTCGGGTGTGTCCCTGGACGAGGAGATGACCAATCTGCTGCGCTTCCAGCGCGGCTACCAGGCGTCCGGTCGGGCACTGACGGCGATGGACGACATGATCGAGCAGTTGATCACCCGCACCGGGAGGGCAGGCCTGTGAGCGTTCGTATCACCCAGTCGATGATGACCCGCACGCTGCTCTCCGACCTCGGAACCGTCACCGATCAGCTCGCCAAGACGCAGCAGCGGTTGGAGAGCGGCAAGCAGCTGACGCAGCCGTCCGATGACCCGTTCGCGGCCTCCAAGGCGCTTCAGCTGCGGGCGCAGCTGGCGGCCAACCAGCAATATCAGCGAAACGCCTCCGAGGCCAGCTCGTGGCAGGACGTGGCGGATACGGCGCTGAGCAGCATCAACGACTCCGTGGCGCGGATCAAGGCCCTGGTCGTGCAGGGCGCGACCGACACCTCGACCAGCGACCGCGGCCCGATCGTCGGCGAGATCACCCAGCTGATCGACTCGATCAAGACCGACGCCAACACGCAGTACGCCGGCCGTTACGTCTTCTCCGGGTCGGCCACGCTCAGCCAGCCCTACCAGCTGGGCGCCAACGACACCTATGGTGGCAACACCGAGATCATGCAGCGTCAGATCGGCCCCGGCGTGAACGTCCCGCTGAACCAGGCCGGCTCGAGCGTGATCGGCGACAGCTCGAGCGGACTCCTGTCCACGCTGCGCACGATCCTGTCCGACCTCCAGAGCGGCAACACGGCGGCGCTCGGCACCACCGACCTGTCCGCCCTGGATGCGGCCCGCGACAACGTGATCAACTCGCAGGCCGTGGTCGGCGCCATGTCCAACCGCCTGACGACCGCGACCAGCCGCCTGCAGCAGCTCGAGCAGGCCACCACCCAGCAGCTGTCCGACACGGAGGACGCTGACACGGCCAAGACGCTGGTCGACTACTCGACGCAGCAGGCCGTGTACCAGGCCGCCCTGCGCTCGGGCGCTCAGATGATCCAACCGTCCCTGATGGACTTCCTGCACTAGCCCCGTCCCCCCAAAAGGAGCGAACACACATGCGCATTGACAGCACCAGGTTCGGGCCGATCGAGATCGCCGAAGACGCGGTGCTCGAGTTCCCCGACGGCCTGATCGGCCTGCCTGGGACCCGCTGGGCGCTGATCGCCCAGAACGAGACGTCCACCTTCTTCTGGCTGCACTCGGTGGATGACCCGTCACTGGCCCTGCCCGTGACCATGCCGTGGCTGTTCTTCAACAACTACGAGGTCGAGGTGTCCGACGAGGACGCCGCCGAGCTCAAGCTCGAGGGCCCGGAGAACGCCGACATCTTCTGCGTCGTCCGCGCCAGCGACCGGCTGGAGGACTTCACTGTCAATCTGTGCGGCCCGATCGTCGTGCACGGCGCACGCCGGCTCGGTCGCCAGATCATCAACGAGACGTCTGGCTACGAAGTGCGCCAGCCGCTGTTCAGCGAAGTCGATCTGGCTTCGGTGCCGCCTGCCCGGCACGCATCGCCGATGGCAGCCACCGGTATCTAGAGATGCTCGTCATCACCCGCAGATCAGGCGAGCGCGTTTGCCTCGGAGACGACGTCACCGTGACGGTGCTCGAGATCTCCGGCTCGACCGTTCGGCTGGGCATCGAGGCGCCCGCCGAGGTGCCGATCTACCGGCACGAGATCTGGCTCGCCGTGAAACAGGAAAACCAGGCGGCAGCCGAGTCCCCTGTGACCCGGCTCCCAGTCACCACCCCGCGTACCTAGCGGAACCCCCAGACCAAGGAGGTCTGTCCCAATGTCCCTTCGAATTCAGACCAACGTCGAGGCCTTCGACGCTCACCGCAACCTGGTGAACACGTCGAATCAGCTGGCCAGCTCCATGCAGAAGCTGTCCAGCGGCTACCGCATCAACAAGGCAGCCGACGACGCGGCCGGCCTCGCCATCAGCGAGAAGCTGCAGTCGGAGATCGGCGGCCTCGCCCAGGCCCAGCGCAACGCGCAGGACGCGGTCTCGCTCGTGCAGACCGGTGAAGGCGCGATGAGCGAGGTCACCTCGATGCTGCAGCGCGTCCGCGACCTGGCTGTCGAGTTCAACAACGGCACCCTGTCGGCTTCCGACCAGGCCGCCGTCACCGCCGAGGTTGCACAGCTGTGCTCCGAGATCAGCCGCATCGGCAACGACACCTCGTTCAACGGCATCGCCCTGCTCACGGGTGGCGCTTCCATCACCTTCCAGGTGGGCGCCGACGACGGCCAGACGATCGCCGTCTCCGCCGTCAGCCTGTTCGGCTCTGGCGCGGGCTTCGCGATCGACTCGTCGATCTTCACCTTCTCCGGAACGGTGACCCTGGCCTCGATCGACAGCGCGATCCAGAACGTGTCCGACGCCCGCGCCAACTTCGGCGCCGTGCAGAACCGCATCGAGCACACGCTGAACAACCTGGCCACCTACCAGGAGAACCTGACCGCGTCGGAGTCCAGCATCAAGGACGTCGACATGGCCTCCGAGATGGTGAACTTCACCAAGCTGCAGATCCTGCAGCAGGCCGGTACCAGCATGCTGGCGCAGGCCAACCAGACGCCGCAGAGCGTCCTCAGCCTGCTCAAGGGCTAGTTTCACCCCGCGTCATACGCCGGGATATGGGCCTCGGCTCCTTCGGGAGCCGGGGCCTTTCGGCGTTCGCGGACACGTTTC
Source organism: Gaiellales bacterium (assembly GCA_051955775.1). Classification (GTDB taxonomy): domain Bacteria; phylum Actinomycetota; class Thermoleophilia; order Gaiellales; family JAICJC01; genus DASUHT01. The sequence continues at coordinate 32,856 of JBQCGJ010000160.1, forward strand.
AGGGGCACTAGGATGGCGCGCGGATGACCGACCTGTTCGACATCGACGCCATTTTCGGGCCTGACTACCTGCACTTCTACGGGCCGCTCCTGTCCGAGGAGCGAAGCGACCTCGAGGCGGAGCTGGTATGGCGGCTGGCGGGGCTCGAGCCGGGCAGCGCGGTGCTGGATGCGCCGTGCGGCCACGGCCGCATCGCGAACCGGCTGGCGGACATGGGCGCGAGCGTGACGGGTCTCGACATCATGCCGGCGTTCCTCGAGCTTGCGCGGCGCGGCGCCGCGGAGCGGGGTCTCGAGGTCGAGTACGTGCAGGGCGATCTGCGGCAGCTCCCGTTCGCCGACCGGTTCGACGTCGCGCTGAGCTGGTTCACCTCGTTCGGCTACTGGGACGACGACGGCTGCCGGGCGGTGCTGGCCGGCTACGCCCGGGCGCTCCGGCCCGGCGGCGTGCTGCTGCTGGAGCTTCAGAACCGCGACCGTGTGATCCGAAACTTCCTGCCGTGGGTGGTGCAGCAGGTCGGTGACGACGTGATGATCGACGGCCACCGGTTCGACGCCTCGGCGAACCGCATCCACACCGAGCGCACCGTCGTGGTGGGAGCGCAGCGGCGGCGCTCGGAGTTCGCGGTGCGGATGTTCACGGCCAGCGAGCTGCGCGACTGGCTGTTCGAAGCCGGCTTCGACCAGGTCGAGGCGCTGGACGGGAGCGGACAGCCGCTGGACATGGAGAGCAGGCGGATGGTGATCCGCGCGACCAGGGCGGGTAGGTAGACAGCCGTGGCGGATACCTACGACATGGTGGTGCTGGGATCGGGCCCGGCCGGCCAGAAGGCGGCCATCCAGGCGGCCAAGGTGGGCGCCAACGTGGCGGTCGTGGAGCGCCGCGAGACGGTGGGCGGCGTGTGCGCCACCACCGGCACGATCCCGTCAAAGACGCTGCGCGAGGCGGCCATCTACCTGACCGGGCTGTCGGAGCGCGGCCTCTACGGCCAGAGCTACCGGGTGAAGGACGAGATCACGGTCGACGATCTGGTGTGGCGCACGCAGCAGGTCATGTCGCGCGAGGTGGACGTGATCCGAAACCAGCTCGGCCGAAACCACGTGCGCGTCGTAAGCGGCCACGCCAGGTTCCCCGACCCGCACACGGTCGAGGTGGAGGACCACCGCGGCGCGACGCAGCGGCTGGAGACCGAGCGGGTTGTGGTGGCGACGGGCACGGTGCCGGCCCACCCGCCGGACGTACAGTTCGACGAGGGCACCATCCT
>JBQCGJ010000161.1:0-2769 GCA_051955775.1 Gaiellales bacterium
TGAGCTCCGCAGATGCAGGCCGGCCTCACGCCAACCATGCGCACCAGCGGCAGCGGCCTCTCCCCGCGCTCCCGGCCATAGGAGGTGACGCAGATGGCTGAGGCCAGCTTCCCGGTTCAGGTAGTCAGCGGCGTGCCCGTCGTGGCGGCGCCCGAGGAGATCGATATCACCAATGCCGCCGGGCTGCGGGCGGCGCTGCTCGAAGCGGTCGCGCACGGGAGCAGGACGCTGGTGGTCGACATGGCTCAGACGCAGTTTTGCGACTCGGGGGGGATTCGCGTCCGGGGGCGCGCGCACAAGCGGGCCCTGGCCGACGGCGGTGAGCTGCTGCTGGTCATCTGCGCTGCTGCCGTCTTGCGCATCTTGGCGGTCACCGGCATCGACCAGCTAATCCCCAACTTCCCAACCCTGGAACAGGCCCTCGCGCCAGCGCCCGCTGTTCCCGCTTTCACCAGCCCGCCCGGCGCGCTGGCCGCCGGGCCCGCGCCACCCACGGCCCCCGAAACGCTGGGAACCCCCTGATGACCAGCCCAGCCCTGCTCGGCGCCGCCGACGTTCTCCTGGTCGAGGACGACCCCGGGGACGTGCTGCTGACCAGGGAAGCCTTCGAGGACCATCACCTGGGCCTGCAATTGCACGTCGTCGGCGACGGCGAGGAGGCAATGCGGTTCCTGCGCCGCACCGATGGCTTCGCTGGCATGCCGCGGCCTGCCCTGGTCGTGCTCGACCTCAACCTGCCCCGCCGCAGCGGCCTGGAAGTTCTCGGCGAACTCAAGGCCGACCCCGAGTTGCACACCATCCCCGTGGTGGTGCTCACCACATCGCAGGCCGAGACCGACATCGCGCGCAGCTACGAACTGCACGCCAACGCCTATGTCATCAAACCGTTCGACGCCGACCGGTTCGCCGACGCGATCAGGCACATCGACGACTTCTTCCTGATCTTGGTGAAGCGCCCTCGGTAGGCAGTCCCAGCTCGACCGCCTCTGACAGGTGAGGTCTCCCTGCTTGTGCGACACGTCTAGAAGCCTGCCGATCACGTGACAGGCGGCAACGTATGGACTTGGCCGGGGAGTGGAGGCTTCGATCCAGACTGGTTTACGTGGCCGTCGAGGCCGATCGCGGCGCACCGGCTGCGCCGCGCTTGGTGATGTGCCCGGTGACTTCAGGGATCTCGAAGAGGTTGCCGGTGTCTCCGGTGTGCAGGAATGCGACGTTGCTGTCGGCGGGGATGCGGCCGCTGCGGGCGTGGTGGAGGAGCCCGGCCAGGCCCTTGCCGGTGTAGACGGGGCCGACGAAGACGCCTTCTGCCCGGGCGAGTTCGCGGATGGCGGCGGTGCTCTCGGTGGTGGGGACGGCGTAGTCCTCGCCGATGAAGCGCTGGTCGATGTCGATCTCGGCGCGGATGGCCGCGTCGTGGGGTGCGGGCGCGTCGAGGGTGGTGAGCACGGCTTTGGTCCGTTCGACGATGACAGCGGGGTTCATCCAGTCGTCGTCGTTGTAGCCGTTGATGGCGATCGACCGGATCTTCACCGGGTGGCCCAGGCTCAGTTTGGCGGCGAGCATCCCTGGGAGTGCGGTGCCGGTGCCGATGGTGTGGTAGATGAAGTCGAGCTCGGCGCCGGTGGCAAGAGCACCTCATGAACGACCCGATCATGGTCGTCCTTCCCGTTGGTCACCCTCTTGCGGCAGCCGACAGTGTCGACCCGGCCGAGGTCCCTTCAGACGCGTGGATCAACACCACGGTGGACGTCGCCGGCCTGACCGCTCCCCCCGAGGAGGACGGTTCAACACGAGCCCACCGGTTGGACTTCGAGGGCCAGGACTTCCGCACCGCGCTCAATCTCGTTGCCGCGGGCCTCGGTGTCACACTGCTGCCGCGGCTGTTGCTGCTGGACTCTCCCCCAAGCGTCGTAGTCCTCCCCATGAGCCAGCCGAAGCTCATCCGCCGGCTCTACACCTGCCGGCTCGACACCAAAGCCGTGACCGCGTCCATCAGGCGGCTTGAGAGGTACCTACGGGAAGCCACAGCGACACTCTGAGACAACGCACCGAGCGTCCGGACATACCGCGATCCGCGCTTGGACGGTCGCAGATCTGCTGACGGACGAGCGTCGCGCATCACCCGACGGAGGACGATCTGATCGCCCGACTGTGATCCGACAACAGATCCGCGACACACGTCCGCCACCTGATGTGCGGCACATGGCCTAGGAAACTGAGGGGTTGGCGGTCCGTGGCCGCTGACCTTTGATGCCACGCACGGCTTGGGTGGTGGTGCGGCGCACGACCAGGTCGTCGTTGCCTGGCAGCTCGATGGCCAGGGTCGTCTCGGACACGAGCACGGTGTGCGAGAGCGGGCGCCTGCACCGCGGTCTTGCCTTTTGCGGCTCGCATCCGGCGGCGCCCGTGGTTCAAACACTGGTCCGAACAGATGCAGGTGTGGGCCGAGTACCCTGATGACCTGGATCGGACTAGCTGGCATCTCACTCTCTGGAGAACCACATGCGCAGCACCAGTATTGGCGCGTGCCCGCTCCGCGGCCATGTCGATCCGCGCCTCTTGCGATTCAGCGCCGGGGCCACAGCGAGCGTGCTCGCCGTCGTGCTGCTCATCGTTGACGTTGCCCGACCATTGGGTCTCGGCCTGCTCGCCTCCCAGGTCGCCGTGTTTGCGTTCACCGCGTTCGTGAGTTTTCAGTGGTCGTTGTGGGCGCAGATCTTCGCCCGTGTCATCTGGCCGCGGATCGGAGCGCCAGCCGAGTTGGAG
>JBQCGJ010000162.1:0-8291 GCA_051955775.1 Gaiellales bacterium
AGACGACGACGCGCGCCTCCCGCTCGCTGGCGCCCGCCGTGTCGGCAAGCGCGCGCGTCGCGGCGACCTGGCCCTGGCGCAAGACGACGACCGCGTCGCACGTGCGGACGATGTCCTCGAGCACGTGCGACGACATGATGACGGCGATCCCGAGCTCGGCCGAGAGGCGCCGCACGAGCGCCAGCATCTCCTCGCGCCCGGCCGGGTCGAGGCCGTTCGTCGGCTCGTCGAGGATGACGAGGGCCGGAGAGTGCACGATCGCCTGGGCGAGGTTCGTGCGCTGCTTCATGCCGATCGAGAACGTGCGGATGAGCCGCGAGCGCTCCTCCTCCAGGCCGACCTGGTACAGCACCTCGGACGCCCGCAGCACCGCCACCCGCCGGGGAAGCCCTCGCAGCTCGCCCATGTGCACGACCAGGTCGCGGGCCGTCATGCCCATGGGCAGGCAGTTGTGCTCGGGCATGTAGCCGAGCCGGCGGCGGACCTCCCACACCGGGGCCGAGGCGTCCATGCCGATCACATGCACACGACCCGCGTCCGGCTTGATCAGGCCCAGAATCACACGCATCAGGGTCGACTTGCCGGCGCCGTTTGCACCCAGCAGGCCGACGGCGCGACCGGTGACCCGGACCGACACGTCGTCGAGCGCCGTGATCGACCCGAATCGCTTGGTGACGCCGTCGATGTCGACCAGCGACTCGCCGGGAGGCGAGTCGGTGGCGGGCACGGTGCCGGTTGCAGTCAACGCGGGCACCATACCTCCGGCACCGGCCCGCCTCCGGTCATCTCATCCTGCAAGTGACTGTGCCGCTGCCGCGATCGTCCCACCGGTGTGCGAGCCCACGATCGTGTAGGTGACGCCACCGTGCGAGAACTGCAGCAACGTGCCCAGGGTCGTCTCCAGCTCGTGACCCGTGGCGCCGTTGACCGACACCGTGGGCAGCGCGGACAGCGGCCCGTTTCGGTCATGGCTGACGCGCTGCTCGAGCACCAGCACCGATCCCAGCCCGCGCCCGTAGGTGACCAGGGCGGAGGCCCCGTGCAGGTCGACCGACCTCACCATGGTGCGCGGCATCCCCACCAGCGAGGCCGGGGCCGCCAGCCGGAAGCCGACCGCCTTCTGGACGGCGGACATCCCGGTCACCGAGGAGTGAGCGCTGCGCGCCGAGTGCAGATCCTTGCGAGTGGGCATGTGCACGTGGACGATGTGCGTGCCGCGGGCGGGCCTCACCGTGAGCGCGCGCACTGGGACACGGCCGTAATCGATGGACGTGACCGTGAACGCGATCGCCGGCGTGGACGACCCGCGTGGGTAGATGGCGAACCGCAGCGGCACACCGTGTGCCGAATCCCAGGCCAGCTCAGCGGCGCCGATCAGGCCGCCGTTGTGGCGCGGCGAGATCCGCACGGTGTAGGCCGGCCGGCCCGCGATGTCGCCGGGCATGGCGCCGGACACGATCGCACCGGGGCGAAGCTGGGCCAGCATGTGGCTGATATCGGCCACGCTGGGGCTGATGGGCTCGGCAGCGGCCGCGTGATGGGAAGAGTGATGCGTGGCGACGGGCAGCACGTACGCAACCCGGTGGCTGCGGTCATAGACCACGAGGCGGCCGTGCGCGTAGCCCAGCTCGGTGGTCCCGAATTCCGATCGCACCACGATCCGCACGTGCCCCTTGGCGGCCCACACGTGCCCGGTGGCACCGTTCAGAGGACTGGTCGAGAAGGCGGACGAGCCGCCCGGGAAGAGCTGGGTGTCGACCCGGAACGCGGCTGACACACCCGCCACGGGCCGTGCGCTGAGTGCGGAGTGCAGCGCGGCCGCCAGCGGGCGCTTGGGCGGCGTCGGGCCGCCTCCCCGGCTGAGCGCGAACGCGGTCACGGCGAGCGCCGCGATCATCGCCGCGACGAGCACGATCCACCCTCCAAACCTCATCGTCGATGCTCGCTTGATCCTGGCCATCCTCGGTGCCTCCTGCTCGTTGCACCATCACGGTAGACGCGACTCCTGAGAGTCGCGTGAGGGTTCCAGGGCGATGCGGCTTCCGGGCTGCTCAGTCGGGCAGCAGCGGCACGGTCATGCCCTGCCTGCGGCCGAGCAGCACCGCACGCGTCACCGCGTCCGGCCCAAACCGCGCCCGCACCTCGTCGAGTGCGGCATCCAGCCCGTCCCGGCTGCGGCCGTACAGCGGCATCGCCAGTTGAACGGCACGGTCGTTCTGGAGGTTTGTGACGGCGATCCCCACCAGGGTCAGGCCCCGCGCCCGCACCAGCGGCGACGCCTCGGCCAGCAGCTCGCGGGCGGCAAACAGCACGGTCTGCGACTCGGCCGTGGCCTGCGGCAGCGTGTGCGACCTTGTGATCCGCGAGAAGTCGTCGAAGCGGATGCGCAACACCACCGTGCGCCCGACCCGGCGAGCGGCCCGCATCCGCCGGGTCACCCGCTCGACCAGCCCGATCAGCACCGCGTCGACCTCTCGCGGCGTCTTACGCGAACGCCCGAGGGCACACTGGGAGCCGATTGATCCCCGCCGCCGGCGCGGCCGCACGCGCCGCGGATCTCGGTTGTGTGAGAGCGCATGGAGCTGGCGGCCCGACGCCCGGCCCAGCATCGAGACGAGCTCGCCCTCGCCCAGCCGGGCGACCTGCGCGACCGTCCACAGCCCGCGGTCGTGCAGCTTCCTGGCCGTGACGTCCCCCACCCCCCACAGGGCCTCCACCGGCAGCGGGTGCAGGAACGCGAGCTCGCGGTCGGGCGGCACGACCAACAGCCCATCCGGCTTGGCGACGCCGCTCGCCACCTTGGCCAGGAACTTGGTGCGCGCGACGCCGACGGTGATCGGCAGGCGGACCCGTTCGCGCACCACGCGCCGCAGCCGCATCGCGATCTCCACCGGCTGGCCCGCGATCCTCTGCATGCCCCGGACGTCCAGGAACGCCTCGTCGATGGACAGGCCCTCGACCACGGGGGCGATGTCCTCGAACACCTCGTATACCGCTCGGCTGGCGTCGCTGTACGCAGAGAAACGAGGCGACACCACCACCGCCTGCGGGCACAGGCGACGGGCCGTGGCCCCGCCCATCGCGGTGCGGATGCCGTACGCCTTGGCCTCATAGCTCGCGGCCAGAACGACGCCGGCTCCGACGATCACCGGGCGCCCGCGGAGCCGCGGGTCGTCGCGCTGCTCGACGGACGCATAGAACGAGTCCAGATCGGCGTGGAGTATGGTGGCGTCCCCCATGAGCGAACATATGTTCGCACACGGAACGGGGGGGACGCCACCGTCCAGGGCTACCTGCTGAAGGCGCCGCGACCGAGGAAGCCCGCCACAAGCGCAGCCAGAAGCGCGATCAGGAGCAGCCATGCCGCCACCTTGATGGCGCCCACCACGCCGAGCAAGAGAATGAGCAGGATGATGATGATCAGCGCAACCACCGGGGATTCCTTTCTGCCGTAGCCGAGAACGGCAAGGCAATACCCGCATTCGGGTGCGCTCGAAACCCTGCGAGATGATTGATCGATAGGCGCACCCGGCGGCCGCACCAGCGCACAGGTTCGCAGGCGCAACCCACCACCGAGCACAACCTGGTGGCCAGGCCCGCGAGAGCTATCGATCAATCATCTACTATGAGGCCGCGCGCAGGGAGACCACCCGAGCCTCGACGGCCTTGGCGATGCGCGGATCCGCCGGCCCGTGCGACCACTGCTGGGCGGGACGGCCGAGCAGGAAGCCCTGGGCGGTGGCGACGCCGAGGCGGGCCACGCAGTGCAGCTCGCCGGGGGTTTCGATTCCCTCGGCGCAGATCAGGGCACCGGTGTCGCCCGCGTAGCCGACGAACGCCTTCACCACCGCCGCCTTGGTGGGGTCGGTGTTGACGTTCTCGATCAGGCTGCGGTCGAGCTTGATCACGTCAGGCCGCACCCTCACGAGCTGGGCGAATCCGGCATACCCGGCGCCGGCGTCGTCGACCGCGATGCGGGCGCCCCGCGCGCGCAGGTCGAGCAGCGCCCGCTCCAGCTCGACGCCCTCCGTGACCAGCGCATCCTCCGTCACCTCGATCGTGATGTGGGTCAGGTCGTCCGGCAGGCCCAGGCAGTCGCGGCCGTTCAGGAGCACATCGGGGCTGACATTGAGCGACAGCGACGCCCCGGTGGGCCGGCCGGGCTGGGCGAGCGCAGCCTTGGCGGCCGCGGCCTCCAGCTCTGCGCCGAGGCCATGGCGATGCGCCAGGTCGAACCACTCCTGGGTTGTGCGGGCGGAGTCGGCCGGGAATCGCGTCAGAGCCTCATACCCGACCACGTCGAAGCTGCGCAGATCGAAGATGGGCTGGAACACCGGTGTGATCGCATCGGGTCGCTCGAGCAGCTCGCGCAGCTCCCGGCGGTCCGTCTCGTCGCACGAGCGGTTGGCATCGAGCTCCGGCGCGTACGGCAGCCCGGAGAGGCCGCGGCGCCGGGCCTCACGCAGGGCCACGTCCGCCCGCCGGGTCAGCTCCTCGGCGGTCATGCCCGGTGACCAGTAGGCGTACCCGGTCGTGGCCGTCGGCCTGGGGGAGGCGACGCGGGAACACGCGGTGGCGACGTGATCGGCGATCACCTGGGGGGACAACGGCCGCGTGGTCAGGATCGCGAACTCGTCGCCCCCGACGCGATACGCCGTCGCGCCGTCGGGCGCCACGGCCTGCATCGCGCCTGCGAGCTTGACCAGGAGCTGGTCGCCGGCGGTGTGCCCCTGGCTGTCGTTGACCGATCTGAGGTCGTCGAGATCCAGCACCAGCAGCGCGCACGCGGTCTCCCGTGACGTCGCCTCGCCCAGGTCATCGAGGAAGCCGCGATGATTGCGAAGCCCGGTCAGGTTGTCGTGGACGAGCGCGGATCGCAGCAGCTCGACCTCCCGCGTATGGGCCTCTGCCAACCGCCGGCGCAGCAGCACCATCCGCAGCGAGGCCAGCACCACCACCGTCCCCAGCAGGCCGGTGATGATGGCCACCACCTTCATCCTCGTGCCGGCAGCGCGGGACGAGGCGAGACTTGCGGCGGTGCGCTGATTGTGCCGCCCGATCGACCGCGTGATCAGGGTGCGGATGGCCACGATCGGCTGCCGGACGCCCTTCGACTCGATCGTCACGACCTGCGCGGCGTCACCGCGCATGATCGCCGCGCGCAGCCGCTCGATGCCCGAATCGAGCACCCCGTCCATCCGGCTCAGCCCGGCGACAGTGCGAGCATCCGTGGCGTCGGCGGCGGCCGGCCCGATGTGCTCGACTGCGGCGTCCATCGAGAGCTGGGCGTGTGTGAGGTCAGACTGGGAATTGTGCGTGGGCCGCAACGTGTACCCGGCCGCGGCCGCCTGCAGCCGGGCCAGCGCCGTCGCAGCCTGTTCGTAGCGCGCGCCGACCGCCGCCTCGACCCGCATCTGGTCGCCGGCCTGGCCGGCATCCGAGATCGACCACCAGGCGAAGCCCGACAGCACGACCATCACCACCACGACCGCGCCGATGCCGGCCACGGATGTGGAGCGGCGCTGTGCGGCAGCCGCCTCCAAGTTCTTCAGGACTCGACGGATCACGCGGTCACGTGGTGTAGTAGATGACGGTGATCGAGGAGATCTTCGCGCTGCCGTGGCCCGCGATCCTGACCGTGGCGGTGACCCCCGACCCGGACACCGACACGCCGCAGCTCGGCTGGATGGTGCCGGATTTGCTGAGCGCGCAGGTGTTCTTCCCCATCACCGCGCCGGAGGCCGCGAACCGGTAGACAAGGGTCGCACTGCCACCGCTGGGGCATGTCGCGATCAGCGATATCCCATCCGCAGCCGTCGTCACCCTGCACGACCCCGTGCGGCTCCTCGAGTACGTGTCAACGCCGTACTTCATCGGTGTGTTCAACTGCTGAAAGTGCGGAACAGGGGTTGGGGTCGCCAGCGCCGGCGCGGCGGCCAGCGCCGTGCCCACAGCAGCGATCATCGAGATGCGTCGGACCATCGGGGCTCCTTGCGGAGGGGGTCAAACACACGATGGCCGAGGCGCCACCTCCCACCAACACCCTGTTGGGTGATACGCACTACCCGGTCACGGGGCCTGCGGCAGTCGAATCGCTCATGCGATCCGGCATCATGCTGCTGCATGGCGAAGCTCGAGAAGGCCGAGTGGTGGGCGATCAGGAGAGCGAGCAACCGCAAGGCGGCCACCTACCGCTGCCCGCTGTGCGGGTACCAGCTGCACGCCATGACCGACCACATGCTGATCTCGCCCGAAGGCGACACCAGCCGCCGCCGGCACGCGCACACCGAGTGCGTGATGGCCGCCCGCCGGCAGGGCCGGCTGCCGTCTCGAGACGACTGGAAGGCGACCCAGCCGCGCCGCCCGTCGCTGCTCAGCCGGCTGCTGGGGCGGGCGGGCGGCGAGCCGGACTAGACGGCTGAACCATCGGCGAATACCGTCGCCCAGTCGTTCTTGACGCTGATCACCGTCCAGTCGTGCTCCGCCGCCAGCCCGAGGCACCGCTCGGCGCCGGCGGTATAGGCGAACTCCCGGTCGGGATCGTCGTGCAGCACCAGCAGTCGCAGCGCGGTGCGGGCACGCCCCCCCGACCAGGCCAGCATGGGTATGTCGCCGTTGGAGTTCCCGCACGCGACCACCGGACGGCGCCCGATCCGGCTCCAGATCCGCACCGGCTTGCTGGGGCCGTTGTCGAACACCTCCACCTGGTCGAGATAGGCCAGCGTGCCGCCGTCGTCGTCCTCCCGGTACGAGATCGCACTCGTGCTCCCGATCACGGCGTCGGGCGGAATGCCGTACATCTGCTGCGCGACCTGGCGCATGAAGTCGCGGTCGCCGCCCGACGCGATCAGCGCGGTGAACCCGTGCCCGGCCAGGTAATGGATCAGCTCGACCATCGGCTGGAAGGCGCAGTCGAGATACCTGCGGCCGAGGATCGGATGCCGCTCGTGCAGAAAGGCGTGAGCGTCAGCGGCGTAGGCGTCGACTGTCATCCCCGCAAATGCCCGCACCGCTCCGCCGGTCAGCACCTTCGCATTCGAGTCGTCTCCGGCGTAATGCGCGACCATCGTCCGCCCGAGCCACGCCAGATCGTTCTCGTAGGCCGCCTTCCACGGCTGACGGTCTCGCAGAGACCGGTCGGCCTCGGCCATCCAGGACAGCCGGCGCAGAACAAAGCCGAGCTCGACCGGCATCGGCTGCTCGCACCACAGCGTGCCGTCGTTGTCGAACACGGCAACCCGCTCGCCCGCGGGCACGAAATCCCTGCCGCCCTCGTCGGTTACCCGCTCGACGAAGTCGAGGATGGCCTGCTTGGCGGCTCCATCGTTCCAGGAGACAAGCGCGCCGGCCTCCCCTGATATCCCCTGGACCCCCGCCTCCGAGAAGGGATCGAGCTGTGCCACCGGGCGATCGTCCCAGCCCACCGAGGTGCATGCAGTGATGCCCGCCCGCCTCGCGAGCGGGTGCGAGCACGAGCGGCGGCAGGTCAGGTCTGATGGAGAAAGGACGGGCGCGCAAGGGGCAGCGGATGGGGGGCGCCGGCGGCCACCGCCAGCACCTGGTGCACCGCGATGTCGCCGCGCTGAAACGCGCGTGCCGAGCCGGTCATGTACAGACGCCAGATCCGCTCGCGTTCCGCGCCCGCCTCGGCGATCGCGCTCTCACGTCCGGCGGACAGATTGGCCAGCCAGCCACGCAGCGTGAGGGTGTAGTGCTCACGCAGCGACTCCGCGTCGCGCACCTCGAGCCCCGCCGACTCGAGCTCCCCCACAATCGTGCCCAGGCTCTCCAGCTCTCCATCGGGAAACACGAATCGCCCGATAAAGCTCCTCGTGTTCCACGCCCGTGCAGCGGCGCGAGTGATCCCGTGGTTGAGCAGCAGCCCTCCGGGCGCCAGCAGCCCGCGCAACGTGCGGGCGTAGCGGCCCAGTTCGGCGGCCCCCACGTGCTCCACCATGCCGACGCTGGCGATCTTGTCGTACGGCCCGTCCGCCAGCTCGCGATAGTCCGCCACCCGGATCTGGCATCGATCGCCGACGCCGGCCTCGACGGCCCGCTCACGGGCCAGCCTGGCCTGCGGCTCCGACAGCGTGATGCCCGTGGCCTCGACGCCGTGGTGGCGCGCGGCGTGGATCACAAGCGATCCCCATCCGCAGCCCACGTCCAGAAAGCGCTCTCCCGGCTGCAGGCGAAGCTTGCGGCAGATCACATCGAGCTTCCTGGTCTGCGCGACGTCGAGCGGCTCCTGCGCGTCGGCGAAGTACGCGCACGAATAGACCATGGTGGGCCCC
>JBQCGJ010000163.1:0-7950 GCA_051955775.1 Gaiellales bacterium
ACGCGAGCTGGGTTCAGAACGTCGTGAGACAGTTCGGTCCCTATCTGCTGTGCGCGTTGGAGAGTTGAACGGATTCGACCCTAGTACGAGAGGACCGGGTTGAACAGACCTCTGGTGTATCAGTTGTCCTGCCAAGGGCACTGCTGGTTAGCTACGTCTGGAAGGGATAACCGCTGAAAGCATCTAAGCGGGAAGCCCACCGCGAGATGAGCTCTCCCATCCCCTTGAGGGAGTAAGGATCCTGGCAGACCACCAGGTTGATAGGCTGGATGTGCAAGCGCAGTAATGTGTTCAGCAGACCAGTACTAATCATCCGAGGACTTGATTTAGTAGAGAATGCTGCAGGCCGCTCTGGAGTTTTGAAGGTGTTCGCCGGCCGACCCGCCGCCGCGAACCTTGCACAGTTTCCGGTGGCCATAGCGAGGGGGAAACACCTCTTCCCATTCCGAACAGAGAAGTTAAGCCCCTCAGCGCCGATGGTACTTGGTGCTCAAGCGCCTGGGAGAGTAGGTCGCCGCCGGGATAACCCTCGAAGGGCCGCCGAAAGGCGGCCCTTCGGCAGTTAACCGCCCGCAGGCGCAGGCTGCCAGCCTCAGCCGCCGTTGCCCAGGTCGTCGTCGTCCATCAGGCCGCGCGGCGGCCAGTGGTCGTCCTGGGCGTCACAGCGGCTGGTGCAGTGAAGCGACGCAACATTCTGCAGTGGCACCAGGATGTGGCCGTTGAGCTCGACATGAGGCACGTCCTCGACCACGCAATACGCCGTCAGTATCCCGTCCTGATACTCGCCCCCGAACAGCGCCAACTCCACCGGCTCGCCCTTGTAGCGCGAGGTGTAGTCCTCCATCGCCCCGAACCCTAGACGATCGAGGCCGGGAGCACGTGGCCGCCGTCGTTGAAGCTGACCAGGCCGACTCCGCCGCCATAGCGGCTCTCGAGTACCGACAGGCTGCCGTTGGGGCCTGTTGCCAGCAACCGCCGGCCCGCGGCGCCCAGGCCGAGCGCCGTCGCCACCATTGCGCGGATGGTGCCACCGTGGCAGACCACGACCACCGTCGAGTCGGCATGCCGCCGCCACAGGTCGTCCATGGCCGCCGCCGTGCGCGCCTGCAGCTGGGCGAACGTCTCTCCGCCGGGGTAGCCCGCGTTCTCCCCGTCCAGCCACGCCTGGTACCCCTGAGGATCCTGGGCCCGCACCTGGTCGCGGGTGAGGCCCGACCAGTCGCCGACATCCACCTCGCGCAGACGCGGATCGAGCGTCGGCTGCATACCCAGCGCGCCGGCCACCGCCGCTGCCGTCTCCACGGCCCGATGCAGGTCGCTGGTGACGAGGGCGGACACCGGCTGGCCCGCCAGTCGCCTCGCCGCCGCAGCGGCCTGTTCGCGACCGCGGTCGTTCAGCCCTGGATCCGCGTGGCCCTGCCAGCGGCCCTCGCGATTCCAGTCGGTCTCACCATGCCGGACGAGCACCAGCCGTGTCATCGCCGCCATCATATGAAGCCGGGTAGCATGCCCGCCCATGGACCTGGGGCTCTCCGGCACGCGCGCGCTGGTCACCGGCGGCAGCGCGGGCATCGGCCTGGAGACAGCCCGCGCGCTGGTCGCCGAGGGCGCGCGGGTGGCGATCGCGTCCCGAAACCCGGACGCGGCCGCCGCGGAGGTTGGCGCCGAGCCTGTCGCGGCCGATCTGTCCACAGCGGACGGCCCTGACGAGGCGGTGGCCGGTGCCGTCGCCGCTCTGGGCGGCCTGGACGTGCTGGTGAACAACGTCGGCATCGCCCGCATCACCTCGTTCGGCGATGCCACCGACGACGATTGGCAGCGGGCCTGGGACACCAACGTGATGAGCTACGTGCGCTGCACGCGGGCGGCGCTGCCCGACCTGCGGGCGTCCGAGCATGCGGCCATCGTCAACGTCTCCTCGACGTCGGGCAAGCGGCCCAGCGCCGGCATGCCGCACTACTCGGTGACCAAGGCCGCCGTGCTCTCGCTGTCGCGCCTGGTCGCCGACACCTACGCCCGCGACGGCATCCGCTGCAACGCCGTCTGCCCAGGGCCCTCGCTGACGCCCGCCTGGCTGGGCATCGGCGGCCTGGCCGACCAGACGGCCGCCGAGTCCGACCGCAGCCGCGACGAGGTGCTGCAGGCCGTCGGCCGCGGCCGGCCGCTGGGGCGCATGGCCGAGCCTGCCGAGATCGCCTCCGTGATCGCGTTTCTGTGCTCGCCGCGTTCGAGCTACGTCACCGGCGCCGCGTGGAGCGCCGACGGCGGCACGGTGCCGATCATCCTGTAGGCTGAGGGCCGTCCATGTCGGAACACGCCACAGCCCACAGGGCCGGCGAGCGCTTCGCCGACTGCATCGCCTCATGCACCGACTGCCACCAGGTGTGCGTGGAGTCGATCTCAGCCGGAGTCCAGCAGGGCGGCCAGCAGGCCCACCTGCTGCACCTGCGGCTGCTGATGGACTGCGCGACGGTGTGTGATACGACCCGCGACCTGATGTTGCGCAGCTCCGATTTCGCGCATCAGATGTGTCGCCTGTGTGCGGCCGTGTGCGAGCGCTGCGCGGTCTCCTGCGAACGTGCGGGAGGCGAGCAGATGCAGCGCTGCGCCGAGGCCTGCCGGCGCTGCGCCGCGAACTGCGGCGCCATGGCGACGTAGCCGCCGCCAGGCGGCCACCACCGGGACGACGGGTACACTCGAATGCCCATGCCGCATCCCGCAGGACCCGTCGCCCGAGCATTCGCCCAGCGCATCCAGGCCCTCGAGGCGCAGTCCCTGTCGCCGCTTGCAGTGCCCTCCTACGCCACCCGTGGGCGGGCCCGCCCGGAGCCGGACGAGGAGTGTCCGCTGCGCACACCGTTCCAGCGTGACCGCGACCGCATCGTGCACTGCAAGTCGTTCCGCAGGCTGAAGGACAAGACCCAGGTCTTCATCGCGCCGCGCGGCGACCACTTCCGCACCCGGCTCACGCACACGCTCGAGGTGTCGGGGATCGCCCGCGGAGTGGCGCGCGCGCTGCGCCTGAACGAGGATCTGGCGGAGGCGGTGGCGCTCGGCCACGACCTTGGCCACCCGCCGTTCGGCCATACCGGCGAGGAAGCGCTGGACGCCGCCATGCGCGAGCATGACGGGCACTTCCGACACAACGAGCAGTCGCTGCGCATCGTCGAGGTGCTGGAGCACGACGGGGATGGGCTGAATCTGACCGCAGAGGTGCGAAACGGCATCCTCACCCACACCGGGGATGTCCGCCCGGACACGCTGGAGGGCCGCATCGTGCGCCTGGTCGACCGCTTCGCGTACCTCAATCACGACATCGACGACGCCGTCCGGGCGTCGATCCTCGACCCCGAGCTGCTGCCCCGTGAGCCGATCGCGCTGCTCGGTAACACGTCATCACGGCGCATCGACGCCCTGGTGCACGACCTCGTCGAGACCTCCGAGCAGGAGGGTGACATCGTGCAGTCGCCGCCGTACGACAGCGCCCTTCTGGCCCTGCGCGCGTTCATGTTCGAGCGCGTGTACCTCGGCCCGGAGGCACGGGTCGAGAACACCCGAGCCGCCGAGATGGTGCGTGACATCTTCGACCATTACCTGCGCAGGGAGGGCGACCCGGCGGCGGTCGCCGATTGGGTGGCCGGCATGACCGACCGCTACGCGCTGCGGGTGCACGAGGCACTGGCTGCGTGAGCCGGATCGCCGATCGCAGCGTCGAGGCGGTGCGCGACGCGGTCGACATGGTCGACCTGGTGGGCACCAGCACCCAGCTCAAGCGCACCGGCACCGGCTTCATGGGGCGCTGCCCGTTCCACGAGGAGAAGAGCGCCTCGTTCTCGGTCGACCCGGTCAAGAAGCTCTACCACTGCTTCGGCTGCCAGCGTGGGGGCGACCATGTGAAGTTCGTCCAGGAGCGCCAGAACCTCGATTTCGTGGGTGCCGTGGAGTGGCTGGCCGACCGCTACGGGGTGACGCTCGAGTACGAGCAGAGCTCTCCCGCCGATGCCCGCCGGCGCGACGAGAGACGGCGCATGCTGAAGCTCCTGGACGACGCCGCGGTCTACTACAGCCGCTACCTGTGGGACTCCCGTGAGGCCGCGGCCGCGCGCTCGTACCTCGAGCAGCGGGGGATCGGGCAGGCCGTCGCCGAGGAGTTTCGGCTGGGCTACAGCCCGGCCGCCTGGGACCGTCTGTGCGCCGCCGCCCGCGGCAAGGGATCGACGCCGGACGAGCTGCAGCGGGCCGGGCTCTCGGTGCGCGGCCGGCGCGGCCCGGTTGACCGGTTCCGGGCTCGCCTGATGTTCCCGCTGACCGACGCCCGCGGGCAGGTGCGGGGGTTCGGCGGACGCCAGCTTCCCGGCGGCGATCCGCCCAAGTACACGAACTCACCCGAGGGGCCGCTGTTCTCGAAGAGCGCCATGGTGTACGGCCTCGACCGCGCCCGAGCGGCCATCGCCAAGCAGGGCCGGGCGGTGGTGGTGGAGGGGTATACGGACGTGCTGGCGCTGCATCAGGCGGGGATCTCCGGCGCCGTGGCCTCGATGGGCACGGCGCTGACCGCCCGCCAGGTCAGCGAGCTGCGCCCGCTGTGCTCCACCCTGGTGCTGGCCTTCGACGCCGACGCAGCCGGCCAGGAGGCGTCCGTGCGCGGCATCGAGCTGGCGCTGGAGCAGGGTCTGGAGGTGCGGCTGGTGGCGCTGCCGGCCGGCCGCGACCCTGCCGACATGGCGGTGGCCGACGCCGAGGGGTTCATGGCCCTGCTCGATCGCGCCCAGGGCTTTCTGGCCTTCCGGGTGGAGCGATTGCTGGCAGCGTCTGACAGCCGTGACCGCATCTACCAGCGCGCGCAGCAACTTCTGTCGGCCGCGTCGCCGAGCGTCGAGCGCGACGAGCAGGTGCGGCTGGTGACCGACCGGCTGGGTCTGTCCGCGGATCTGGCAGCGGCGCTCACCGCGTCATCCGGTCCCGCGGCCGCCCCCGTCGCCGGCAAGCGTGTGCGCCGGTCGGCCCGCGAGATGGACGAGCGGCTGTTTGTCGGCATGTGTTTTTCGCTCGGAGCGCAAGTTGACACTTTCCTTACAGATCTGGATGTGGCAGACTTCTCTGACGCGTCGCTCTGGGAGGCCGCGACGTATGCCCGTCGGGAGGCGGCGGGGGAGGCGACGCCGGAGGAGGCGCACACGTGGGCATCGTTGAAAGCGGAGCTGAACGCACTGGCGGCTCGGGAGGGGCCGTCGCTGCGCGTGCTCGAGGAGCTTTTCTGGAAGATCAAGCTGCATTCGGTGGCGGGGGAGCTAAAGAACCTGGGGAGTTCGGCCGATTTGGGCGTGAGGCAGCAAGAACAGCTCCAGAAGCTGCAGCAGCTGCGCCTCTCGTACTTGGAGAGGCTGGAAGAAGTGCGCGCGCAAGCGCCCGACCGATAGCAGGCCCACGCAACGTGTCAGAGCACGCGCCCGACCCCACGGGACAGGCGGGGTTCGATGCCCCCGTCGAGGAGGTCGACCTCGATCTTGATGCAGGCCCCAGCCTGACGGAGGACACCGTCGGCATGTACCTGCGCGAGATCTCGCAGGTACCGCTGCTGACCGCGGCCGAGGAGGTCTCGCTGGCCAAGCGCTACGAGCGCGGCGACCCGGCGGCCCGCCGCCGGCTGATCGAGGCCAACCTGCGGCTCGTGGTGTCCATCGCGCGGCGCTACTCCGGTCGCGGCCTGAGCTTTCTCGACCTGATCCAGGAGGGCAACGTCGGCCTGATGAAGGCCGTCGAGCGCTACGACTGGCGGCTCGGTCACCGGTTCTCGACGTATGCCACGTGGTGGATCCGCCAGGCGGTCACCCGCGGGCTGGCCGACCACGCGCGCACCATCCGCGTGCCCGCCCAGGTCGTGGACACGATCAACCGCATGGTGCGCATCGAGCGGCAGCTGACCCAGAAGCTGGGCCGCGTGCCGACGCCCGACGAGCTGGCCACCGAGCTGGGCCTGAAGCCCGAGAAGGTGATCGAGCTGAAGCGGGTGTCCCAGGAGCCGGTGTCGCTGGCCTCCCCGGTGGGCGAGGACGCCACCGAGCTCGGAGAGCTGATCGAGGATCACAAGTTGCGGCCGCTGGAGGGCGACATGGCCGAGCGCCAGCGCCATCAGATGCTGAACGACCTCGTGGACGCGCTCCCCTACCGGGAGCGCACGATCCTGGAGCTCCGCTACGGCCTCGGCGGCAACCAGCCGCACACGCTGGAGGAGGTTGGCCGGCGGTTCGGCGTCACCCGCGAGCGGGTGCGCCAGATCGAGACGCGCACGCTGCGCCGGCTGGCCGACGAGGGCGACCATCGCGAGCTGCGACACCTGATCGACTGATCGCCTCAGGAAGCGGAAGACCGCGCCGATAACCCGGTCGCCGGCCCGAGACTGCGCCGGACGGCTGGTACACTGACGCACCGATCCGCGGTAGCTCAATGGCAGAGCATCCGGCTGTTAACCGGAGGGTTGTAGGTTCGAGTCCTACCCGCGGAGCTCCCGTTCAAGCCGAATCCGAGGCTTCTCGTTAGCGGATCAGCAGACCCGGCAGGGCGGACGGCCTACCCTCCCGATGACATAGCTCGATACTCGGCCATCTTGCGGTGGGTCGGGAGGTTCGGATCGGCGTCGCCCGGGGGGTGCGCTGGTGCGCACCCCCCGGCGGGCGTGAATGGCGCTAGTTGAGGGTGATCCTTACCACCGACCCGGAGGGCACGCCACCGCTGCTGTGGGCAGGCGCGATGCTCCAGTTCGACAGGTAAAGCGCCCCGTCGCGCCCGGCGGCGAATCCGCCGGGGAAGTTCAGCCCGCCGACAACCGTGACGGGGTGCGTGCTGTGACGCGGGACGCGCACCAGAGCACCCGTGCCGGGCGCGGCGTTGTCGAGGCCGAGCGTTGAGAACTCGACCGCGTAGAACCGGCCGTTCGCGCCGAAGCCACACCCGGTGACGGCGGTCAGTCCGGTCGCCCACTTGGTCAGCCGATTGCTGCGCGGATCGAAGCGCCAAACGCTCGCCGCGCCCGGCGCGTTCCCGCCACCGGTCAACTGCCCGATATACAGGGCGCCGTCCCGCCCGCGATCGATGCACGTGGGCACCGCATCCGAGCTGGGGGGATTCGGGATGAACCGAACCACCGAGACATGGTCTCCCTGCACGCGGTCGATCGTGTTCGACCCTGCGTCGACCACCCACTGCGTGCCGCTCAAGGCCAACACGCCGTAGGGGTTGGCGTCAGGGAACTGGCCCGGCGCCAGGTTCTTGTGGTGGCTCGACCAGACGAAGTCGCGCAGCCCGACGTTCGCCACCGCCCGCCAGTCACCGCTCCACGGGTTTGCCAGAACCAGGCGGCCGAGCTGATTGCGAGCCGCTCTGGCTAGCCATGCCGGCAACCCACTCGGCGGCACAGTCGCGCTCGACCCGGTCTCGATCCCGTACAGCCGCTTGCCGCGAAACGAGATGCCGTCAACGCCCGTCGCGAACGTCCCATCCGGCGCGGCGGTCGAGATCAGGCCGCGGATCACCTGCCGCGACGTTCTCGCATGAATGTTGATCCGGCTCACCGCGCTCGTCAGCCCCACACATACCCGGCCCTCCGGCCCCGCATTGATGCAGGTCGGGCCGCCGTGCCCTGCTTCAGCGACGTATAGCCGCCCGTCAGGGCCAAACGCCAAGTCACGAGGATTATCCAACCCCCGCGCAACGGTCGTCACCCTGACCGCCGACCCCACGCTGGCCGACGCAGCCACCGTCGGGCCAACCAGCACCGCAACACCAACTACGGCACTCACCGCCATCCAAACACGCGGTCGCATACCGCACCCCCTTCCGCCATCCCACCTACCGAGACTGGCATCGTGTGCGCACAAACCTACACTCCCACCGAGAACTTGTCACCCGCCTCCGCGCTTACGTGGAATCGGGCCTGCGTACACTCGCCCC
>JBQCGJ010000164.1:0-4190 GCA_051955775.1 Gaiellales bacterium
AAAGGCGACGATGAGGCCGATGGCGGTGCCCGCGGCGACCAGCCCGAGCACGTTCTTCCAGGCGTTGTTCACGTCGGCCAGCGGGCGGGCGAGGATGACGGCGCCCACATTCGTGCCGTGGAAGTTGATCGGCGCCGCGACGCCGATGACATGCGGCTGGTTTGGTGGGGTAAAGCTGAACTCGGGCCGATCAGTGGGCTTGAGGTCGTTCCAGAAGTTGTTCCTGAGACCGGTCGGCGGTTCACCTGGGAGGTTCGGTTGGAGCCGCGAACCCGCGTAGTAGATCCGCGCGTGGGCGACCCGGACGAACCAGTTGAGGTTCACCGGCTGACGTTTCTTGGTGAACCCCCTCTCCATATATGCCTGGTAGTAGTTCTGCAGGCCGGTCACCTGGTCGCGCAACTGCGCCACGGTCTGGTCGCGGTTGTAGTTCTGGTACAGGCTGACCACGACCACGCCGGCGATCACCGTCGCCAAGAGCAGCGTTCCGGCGAACAGAAATGCCAGGCGGGTTCTAAGTGACCGCAGCATCGTCGGCGACCTTGTACCCGACGCCCCAGACGGTGGCCACCGGGCAATCGTCACCGAGCTTACGACGCAGCTGGCGCACATGCACGTCGACCGTGCGCGTGTCGCCTGCGAACGTGTACCCCCACACGCGCTCCAGCAGCTGGTCGCGCGTCAGCACCAGACCGCGGTGATCGAGCAGCTCCCACAGCAGGTCGAACTCCTTCGGCGCCAGCTGCACCTGGCGGCCGTCGACCGTGACCTCGCGGCGGCCGGCGTCGATACGCACCGAGCCGTGCTCCAGCACAGCCTCCTGCGGCCGGCGTGAGGTCTGGGACGAGCGGCGCAGGATGGACTTGATGCGGGCCACCAGCTCACGCGGGTTGAACGGCTTGGTCAGGTAGTCGTCCGCCCCCACCTCGAGGCCGACGATCTTGTCCACGTCGTCGTCGCGGGCCGTCAGCATCAGGATCGGGACGTCGGACGAGGAGCGGATCTGCCGGCACACGTCCAGCCCGTCCATGTCGGGCAGCATCAGGTCGAGCACGATCAGCTCGGGCTTCAGCGAGTCGTACTTCTGAAGCGCCTCCGTGCCGTCGCGGGCGATCTCGACGTGGTAGCGCTCCTTCTTCAGGTACATCGAGACGAACGATGCGATGTTGCGCTCGTCCTCGACGATCAGGATCTTGTCAGTCAAACGGCTATCCTCGAAGTTGGATCTGGTGCGCGATCGAAGGCCAGTCGTGCGATGGGCCTCCATTGAGATCGTACCTGCCAGTTCCCTTCAAGGATGCTGTTCCCTGCGCGGTCGCACTCATTGCGACCCCCGAACCGTGTGCCTGTACCCACCACTTGCCCCACACCTGGAACGTGATGTTGCGCCCGGTGAACTTCCATTCCGACTTGTCCGCCAGCCACTCGCGCTTCCCGTTGAGCGTGACCGTGAAGTGATGCGAGAACTCGCGGTCCTGGACCCACAGCGTGCCGCTGCTGACGTTCCCCCACACCGCGCCTGAGGCCGATGCCCGCAGCCAGCCGCTTGCGCCGGTGTTCCCGCTGGCCCAGAACGAGCCGCAGTTGCAGTTGGCCGGGATGAGCATGTTGGCGCCGGCTGTGGTGGCGGCCGCCAGAACTGCAACGGCGACTGCTGCGAGTGTGATGAGCCTGACCCGGAACACGATCTCATTATCGGCAGCGAACGCGATTTTGCCTCCCCCTCGCCTGTAAGGCTTCTGTAAATCAGCGAATTGCAGGTATTTCTTCCGGCGGACCGGTTGTCGAGACGGGCTCCCGTACCCCTCCGGGGTGAGTACCATGACCGCGTGATGGGTGACAGCCGAGAGAACACGACTCCCCCGTTCCGCGCGGTGCGGCTGGACGAGCTGGAGCGGATCGACGTGGCCGGCGTGACGTTCCGGCCGCTGCGCCGCCGGCTGGGTGTGCGGTCGTTCGGCGTCAACGCGTTCACGGCGGACGAGGCCGGTCAGCACGTGATCGAGGAGCACGACGAGAGCGGCTCGGGCGCGGGCGGGCACGAGGAGATGTATGTGGTGATCAGCGGCCGGGCCACCTTCAGGGTCGGCGGCGAGCAGATCGACGCCCCCGCGGGCACGGCGGTGCTGGTGCCGGAGCTGACGACGCGCCGATCGGCGGTGGCCGCCGAGCCGGGCACGACCGTCCTGGTGGTGGGCGGTCCCGCCGACAGGTCGATCCCCACCTCGCCGTTCGAGTTCTGGTTCGCGGCCGAGCCCGCGTACACCTCCGGTGACCACGAGCGGGCCATCGAGATCGCCTCTGCGGGGCTCGAGGAATGGCCGGATCACGGTCATCTGCACTACCAGCTCGCGTGCTACCACGCGCTGGCCGGGCACCCCGACGCGGCGCTCGACCATCTTCAGCGGGCCGTGGCCGACCGGCCGGAGACCGCCGAGTTTGCGCAGACCGACGAGGATCTCGACTCGATCCGCGGGCTACCGGGATTTCCGCAGGCGCCCGGCTAGCCCATCAGCTCGCGATCTCGACCGCTCGTGACTCGCGGATCACCGTGACCTTGATCTGGCCCGGGTACTCCAGCGTCTCCTCGATCTCGCGCGCGATCTCGTGGGAGAGCAGCGCCGCGGTGTCGTCGTCGACCTCCTCCGGCCGCACCATGACGCGGATCTCCCGGCCCGCCTGCATCGCGTAGCAGCGCTCGACGCCGTGTTTGGCGGTGGCGATGCGCTCGAGGGACTCCAGGCGCTGGATGTAGCTCTCCAGCGCCTCTCCCCGGCCCCCGGGGCGGGAGGCGGAGATCGCGTCGGCCGCGATCACCAGCACGGCTTCCACGGTCTGCGGCTCGACGTCGTAGTGGTGCGCCTCGATGGCGTGGCAGACGCTGGGCGACTCGCGGTACTTCTTGGCCAGCTGCCCGGAGATGACCGCGTGCGGGCCCTCCACCTCGTGGGTGACCGCCTTGCCCAGGTCATGCAGCAGCGCGGCCCTGCGGGCGGTCTTCTGGCTGGCACCCAGCTCGGCGGCCATGATGGCAGCGAGGTGCGCGCACTCGATGGAGTGCTTGAGCACGTTCTGGCCGTAGCTGGTGCGGTAGTGCAGCCGGCCCAGGATCTTCACCAGCTCGGGGTGCAGGCCGTGCACGTTGGCCTCGAACGAGGCCTGCTCTCCGGCCTCCACGATCTTCTGCTCGATCTCGGCCTTGGCCTGGTAGAACGTCTCCTCGATCCGGGAGGGATGCACGCGGCCGTCGGCGATCAGGTTCTGGATGGTCAGCCGGGCGATCTCGCGGCGCACGCCGTCGAAGGCCGACAGCACGACCGCCTGCGGCGTGTCGTCGATGATGATGTCGACGCCGGTGAGGTTCTCGAGGGCCCGGATGTTGCGGCCCTCGCGGCCGATGATGCGCCCCTTGAGGTCGTCCGAGGGCAGATGCACGACCGACACCGTCGTCTCGGCGGTGTGGCCGGAGGCTGTGCGCTGGATGGCGACCGAGATGATGTTTCGGGCGCGCTTGTCGGCCTCCAGCCGCGCCTCCTCCTCGACCCGCCGGACGAGCCGCGCCATGTCGCGCCGGGCCTCCTCCTCGACGCGGTTGAGGAGCGACTCCCGGGCCTGGGTGGCCGACATGCCGGCGACGCGCTCGAGCTCGGCGAGCTGCTGATCGCGGGCGACCTTCAGCTCTTCCTGGAGCTGCTTGGCGTGCACCTCGCGGTCGCTGATCGACTGCTCGCGCCGCGACAGCTCCTCGGCCCGGGATTCCACCTGCGTCTCGCGGGACAGCAGCCGCTCCTCCACCTTCACCATCTCGGCCCGCCGGTCTGACAGCTCGCGCTCGGCCTCCGAGCGCTGCTGCAGCAGTTCCTCGCGCGCGGTCACCCGCGCTTCCTTCATCTGTGCATCCGCCTGCCGCGACGCGTCCTCCAGGATCGCGTCGGCCTGTTTTTGGGCATCGGCCAAGCGCCCCGCGCCGATCCTCGACCGGCCGGCATAACCGGCGACGATTCCCAGCACGAGCGCGAGCGGGATGAGAACGATCTCCACCGCGTCTCCTTATGTATGCCCGTCCTGGGACGGGCCCGAAGTCAGGTCATCCGAGCGCGGCGCCGATCGGACATCCCCCGGCGCCGGTTGCCCGCTCGCACCGGCTCCGGAGTCCGAAGCTGAGGTGGGAACGGGCGACGAGCGACGCG
>JBQCGJ010000165.1:0-26375 GCA_051955775.1 Gaiellales bacterium
ACTCTCCGATCGGACGGCTTGTGCCGACCGAGGTCTATGAAGGTCAGCGGCGGATCAGCTATCAGGCTTTTCTCCCCGAACCCCTTCCTACGAGCATCAGTCTGTCCTCCGCAAGTTGGACAGCTGCCGTCAACGCAGCAGCCGCTCTGGCTCGATTGGATGGCGCCGCGAGGCGATTTCCCAATCCCCACTTGCTCGTCCGACCGGCCCTGGTTGAGGAGGCTGTAAGCACCTCAGCGCTAGAAGGCACGTACGCCTCGATGCAGGACGTCTTCCAAGCAGCCCTCTTCGACCTGCCCGACTACTCCCCGTCCACGGTCGAGGTGCGGAACTACGTAAGGGCCGCGGAAGCAGGGTGGAGAATGGTTCGGGAGATGCCACTGGCCCTCCGCGTCCTCCGAGAGACCCACAACGCGCTGATGCAAGGCGCTCGCGGCGACTACGCCGAAGCCGGCCGTTTCCGCAACCGCCAGAACTGGATCGGCCCGCGGCCCGGAAGTTCGATCTCTGACTCGTTCTTCGTTCCGCCACCCGGGGAAGAGGTCGAGCGGCTCATGAACGATTGGGAGAGTTGGGTCAACTCGGATCGGTCTGGGCTGCCGCCAGTGGTGCAAGCGGCCCTTGCCCACTACCAGTTCGAGACCATCCACCCGTTCATCGACGGGAACGGCCGTGTCGGACGGCTCGCAGTCGTCCTCGGGTTGATCGTCCACGGCGAATTGGAGACTCCGCTTCTCAATATCTCGCCTTTCCTCGAAGAGCACCGAACCGATTATGTCGAGCACCTACGAACGCTCAGCGCAACTGGGAACTTCGATCCTTGGATCGAGTTCTTCTGCTCCGGAATCGAGGTCCAATCCCGACGGGCGCTCGCCAAGGCTGAGCGACTCACACAGGCACGCGAGGAGATCGTTTCGGACCTGCATCGAGACCATGTTCGGGGTGTCGCAATCAGGATCGCTGAAGACTTGATCGGCTCGCCCTACGTCACCCCGGCTTCGGCATCTACTCTCTACGAGGTCACCTGGGAAGCGGCTAACAACGCAATCGCCCGACTCGTCGAGCTCGGTGTGCTCGAAGAGGTGACCGGCCGCTCGTACGGCCGGGTGTTCGCGTCCGAGCGGATCCTCTCGCTGCTCCAGGCACCGGTTGCTGACTCTCCAACCTCCGCATAGGCCCGGGTGTCCCACCGGTGTCACCAAGACTCACCGACACGGCCCGAGACTTGCGCCCCATAGCACCGCTCAAACCCGCTGAGCGACGGCGAATCGTCTGACGGGCCGAAATCCAGCGAGAGCGTCGACGAAACTGAAATCGCGGGTCGCTGGTTCGATTCCTGCCCTCGCCACTCGTAGAGAGCTTACGAATAGCGCGGTCGCGGCGGACTCCATACGCCGCCCGAGGCGAGGTGTCACCCATGGTGTCCTGGGTGGCAAGAAGTCGGGTTCTCCGGCTTGCAGACTTGGGCCGCGTGCGGATCGGCGGTCCCGTTCGGTGTGTCAACGTGGATCTGGGCGCACTCGAGCGTCCGCGTGACGGTGCCGCCGGCGCGGCGGGTGCGGTCTACCGCAACCACGCGCAGTTCGCTCGTGTAGCGGGCGCCTTGGTGTTCGAGCCAGCACTGGTCGGGTGCGGGCAACATCTCGCTGAAGCGGACGGTTGCGTCAGGGTTTGAGCCGGCCGAGCGAGCGAGCATGCGGTGAAGGTTGCGGGTTAGGGCGGGGCTCTGGAAGTCGACGTACACCGGTTTCGCCTCGCCGTCGGGGAGGCAGAAGACTCGTCTCGGGAGTCCGTGCTCGCGCGCCCATTTCGACATGTCTGACGCGTGGGAGGGACGCTGCGCGGCTCGAGTGCGCCAGCTCGCCCGTCGCAGAACGGTGCGGCCGATCGTGATCCTCGGGCCGATCGCTGGGAACGGCTCGAACGTCTTCATCGCGGTGATGAACATCGGCAGGAAGAACAGATCCGTCAGGGGCGCTCGGAATGAGCTGCCGGCGTGGACGACTTCGTGATCCTGCACCTCGAGCTCAGCGATCGGCAGCGAGTTCTGGCCCACGTGAATGGGAGCGATTCCGGAGCCGGCGACGTGGATGTCGTCTGGGTTGTACGCGTCAGCGATGTTGCGCGACGTCACTCGTATGGCCGGGTTGCGCCTGAGGATCGGCGCCAGCGTCGGCTGGCCGACATCCGAGTGCCAGATGGCGCGAAACCGGTCGGGGTCCGGGAATCGAGTTGAGAACAGGCTTTGGGTGAGTGGGTTGCCTGGATGGAAGTCGCCCACGACAGCGAGGAAGTCGCCGCCCTGGATCGCGGCGAGATCGGCCGCCGCGAGTTGCACATCTGCGCTCTGGAACACTGAGAGGGGCCAGGCGGGGCCATGGTCGGCGAATACCGCGTGCGCTCGAACTGCGACCGTCACATCATCCTTACCATCGAGCAGCGCGGAGCAGCGGTCTTGGAGCTGCTCGCGCTCGCCAGCGAGCAACCCTGGCAGCTGCCATAGAGCGTCGAACGCGCGGTCGAATTGCGGTTCGAGCGGCCCATTCCCGATGGCCCTGGACAGGATCCCCTGGGCGTGCGCGAAGACCCGCCCGCACCACCAACGCGAGGCTTCAAAGAGCACCGGCAGCGACCCTGCCAGCTCAGACACCACTGCGGGCCCGACATCCACGTCCAGATCGCGCGTGCAATCCAGATACAGCGGTGTCCGTCCCCCCTCCGCGGCCCCCTGGCTTCGCAACGGCGGCGCGCCGGTCAGTCGCTCCAGCGTCTCGTCGAATGAGTCGAGCGCCGCGAGTAACTCCTCGTGACTCACCGCACCGGCTACCGCTGCTCGCGCGTGCTCCAGGCGGTCGAGCGCGCGCAATCCTCGCTCGTCGCGGAGCGCCTCGAGTTGCTCGCGGAACTCGACGCCGGGTCGCCGGTTGAGCGGTACCACGGCCGGCGTGTGGATCGCCCGCGCGAGCGCCTCCAAACACCAGCTCTCGAAATGCACCTCGCGCTCGGCGATCAATCCACGTGAGCGCACCGCGACCGCAGGCCCGTGATCGCGGATCGTCCCCCACGCCAGTGCGCCGAAGAAGCCAACCGTGTCGTTCTTGGAGCAGTAGCGCTGCCAATACCCGGCCACCACGCCGTCGCGCTGGCGACGCTTACTGCCCGCCTCGGCGCCGCGGCCGGCGATCTTGGCGACGGCTGTCCGATACGCAGAGCGGTTCTGCCAGATCACGGCCTCCCTGAACGCGCTGTCGGTCGCGATCTCGCCCAAACGCGCGCTCTCATCCTCCGCCCCGAACACATCCAGCCCGCTCACTGGAAACCCCGCACTGCGCACAGCAAAATCGCGCCACAACGCCCAATCGCCCGCGAATGGAAGCAAATGGCCATCCATCGCAGCCGCGGTCCGCCCCGCTGGCCGCACGTTGGTCGCGTTCATTCAGTCCCCCCTCGGTAGACCCGGACTCTCTTGTTTATTCGATATCGTTGAACGATAACGAATACCGCTGTAAGCTAGCCACTGTGGGCGCACCTGTCAAGAACTACAACTCACCGCTTCGCGCGGAGCAAGCCAGACGCACCCGCCAGCGCATACTCGACGCCGCTCGCGAGGCCTTCCGCAGGGACGGCTACGGCGCCACGACTCTCGCGGACATCGCCCTGAAGGCGGGCGTAGCCGAGCCGACCGTGCGTGCAATCTTCAAGACGAAGCCGAACCTCGTCGAGCACCTACTCCGACTCGCCATCCGTGGCGAGGACACCGAACATCTGCTCCAGGATCAAGAGGCCTTCCGAGCGGTGCTCGCCGCCACCGACCTGGACACGCTCCTAGACCGCCTCGCCGCCCTCGCTACTGCGGTCCACGCTCGCTCTTGGGACGTGATGGAGATCGCACGCGACGCCGCGTCAACCGACCCAGCAATCGCCGAAATCTACGGCCAGAGGATCCGGGCTAGGCGCAAGAACCAAAGGACTGTTGCCAAGCGCCTCGCGGAACTCGGCGCCCTCCGCAACGGAACCAGCGTGGAGATCGCTACGGACCTTCTCTGGCTCTACACCGCGCCGGAGAGCTACCGCATGCTCGTCATCGAACGCAGGTGGTCACCCGATCGATACCGCGCATGGTTCCGCGCCGCCGTGGCGAACCTCGTCGCCTGAGTCGAAACACCCGAGCAGAAATCCGCCGAAACGCGGCGCCCACGGGGGTGCTCAGACAGTGGATCAAGCATTCCAGCGTACACGGCGTCGGGTGTCACTCGGGTGTCACCGGGAGCCACCGAAACGGCCCGAGATCTGTGCCCCCACGGCCAACGCCCATGGGGGCGCCGCCATATAGGCAGCCCACTACAGTGCATCGCGGCCGGCTCGTGACTTCAGCTCGGTCGACGCCCGTTCGTCAAAGTGTCAGCTCAGACGGCGGATCTAGGTGATGCCGAGTAGGGCGCGAATCGACGGCTGGCCAGACGATGTCGGTGGATGCTCGAGGCGGTCGGCGACTCGGCTGAGGATGCCGCGGGTCTCGGGCGTGAGGTTGGCGAACGCACAGCCGACCAGGTTGGTGCTCGGCCGTGGCCAGTCGGTCACAACACGCACGATCTGAACGTCGCACTCGACGTTGCCCTCAAACACGCGACATTCGAATCGAAACTCGTCGTAGACGAGCACGCGGGGGTTGGTGGTGGTGACTCCGACTCCTCGGGCGGAAAGGTCGACCACATGCACGGGGATCCGCTCGCCCTCCATGACCTGGTGGCAACGAACGGCGGTCAGCGACGCGCCGACGGCAAGGGCATGTCGATCAGACAGGCGGTGCTGCGGATCGGGCTGTGCCGAGATCACCCGCAGGAGAAGTTCATCGTGCCCGTCTGCGCAGCGCACGACCTCGTCCACGTGGATGCACACAAGGTGAGGAATGCCAGTGATCAGACGCCGGCAGACGAGAGTGCTGGCGGTGGCGACGCCATCGCGGCGCACTCTTCCCACCAACTTGCCGTCCTGATGCCGAAGTACGGACACCTCGATGAGACCGCCGCGCTCGAGTCCCACCTGCACCACCCGGTCGGCGACCATCCCGGCCGCCACCTCGTAGCAAGCTACAGCGTCCACAGAAGATCCATCTTCTTCGAGCATCGCTCCTCCATCCCGCGGGTAAGCAGAACTATCGGCACAACGATTGCCCACCTTGACCACGATGCCCAGCCCCAGACGGGCATGCTCGGTGGAGGCGGAGGCGCCTCCGTTCTGATTGTTGTGCGGGTTTCGATCCCCTGGAACGCGCCGGAGGAGACTGGTCGCGCGGTCAGCGGGTCAGCTGGAGAGGCGTGGGGCCTCGATCTCGGCGGACAGCAGGTGTGCCACCGCCAGGGTGCGGTTGGGGTAGGTCGGCACGGACCACGGCATGTGGACGAGTTGCACCACGCGAGCAGCGAAGCGCTCTGGCGACTCGACCACGATCGCGAGCTCCCGGTCGGGGACGTTGCAGGCCGTGTGGTGCACCCGCATCAGGGCGCTGATCACGCTGGTGCCGATCACCGTCGCCTGGGTGAGATCCACCACCACCAGAGCGCGACGGGAGAGTGGCAGCTCCTCCGGTGCAAGGAGGGATTCCAGCGTGCGTGTGAGCCCTACCGCCGCGATCAAATCGTGCTCGCCTGAGAGCGTCACGACCGACACATCGTGTTCACGATCAACACTGACTCCGCCGATCTGGGCGATCTCGTCCATTTCGACCTCCGGCTCCTGCGACCCTGGATGATCCTGCCCGCTCGGAAGAAGCAGAGGCGCTGATCGGTCCAACAGCCACTTCCCTCTGCCCGAAGCCCGGGCAGGCAGGACGGCTCGCGATTTGACCGACCGAGGGGATTGTGTCGCCTCAACCAGAGGGTGTCAAGGTGCCGGGCTCCGGCACGCGTCGGGCGGCCCCGACGGGATCGCTCCCGCCGGGACCGCCCGGGTCATGATCACGCAGAGGCAGCCGCCGAGTGCGCCGGCGCAGCCGGCGAGTCCTCTGACTCGAGACGGGGCAGCCACCGCAGCCAGCGCGGCAGGTACCAGTTCCAGCCGCCCAGCAGCTTCATCGTGGCGGGCAGCAGCACGCCGCGGATGATGGTGGCGTCGATCAGGACCGCCGCGGCCAGGCCCACGCCGAACTGCTTGAAGAACGGCACGGACAGCGCGCCGAACACCGCGAACACGCTCACCATGACGATGGCGGCGCTGGTCACGACGCCGGCGGTGGCCTTGATCCCATCCCGCACCGCGTCGTCCATCGAGGCGCCGCGATCGAATGTCTCGCGGATGCGGCTGAGGATGAACACGTGGTAGTCCATCGACAGACCGAACAGGATCACGAACAGCAGCAGCGGCACGACCACTTCGATCCCGTTCGCAGAGCTGGCGCCGATCAGGTTGGCGCCGATGCCGTGCTGGAACACCAGCACCAGCACGCCGTACGCCGCTGCGACGGACAGCAGGTTGAGCACGATGGCCTTGATCGCGACCACGATCGACCGGAACGCGACCAGCATCAGCAGGAACGCGAACAGCAGCACGAATCCCACCACGGGCGCCAGGTTCGACCGCAGATCGGACGCCTCGTCCTTCCATTCTGCGGTGCGCCCGGTGACACCGGCCTGCGCGCCGGGGACGCCGCCCACGGTCTGCGGGACGATCGAGTCGCGCAGGGTGTGGAAGGCGGCGTTCGATGCAGCGTCTGTTCCGTTCCCCGCGATCGGCATCGTGATGTTCGCGACGGTGCCGGCCCTGTTCACGTCCACCGTGATCGGCCGGTATGCTCGGCCGCTGGCCAGCGCCCGCCGCTCGAGCTGCGCGATCGCCCGTTGCATCGCCGGTGTGCGTACGCTCGGCGCCTTGACGACGACGTTGGCCGGCATCGCCGAGCCCGGGAAGGCCCGCTGCATGCGGTCATACGTCTTCATCACCGGGAGTGACTTGGGGAACGACTCGGTGCCCTGAGGCGCCAGGTGGAGCTGGAGCGCCGGTGCCGCAAGCGCAAGCAGCAGGGCGACGGCAGCACCGGCCGAGACGGCCGGACGGCGCAGGACGCGGTCGACGATCGCCCCCCAGATCCGGCTCTGGCCCTGATCGCTTCGAGCGCGGCGGAGCAGGGGCACGCGCAGCCGGTCGACCTTGTCGCCGAGCCGTGAGAGCAGCGCCGGGAGCACGGTCAGCGACCCGAGCACCGCGACGGCAACCACCACGATGGTGGCGACTGCGAGCGAGGAGAAGGTGGAGTTCCCGGTCAGCAGCATGCCGGCCATGGCCGTCATCACCGTCAGCCCGGAGATCAGCACGGACCGCCCCGACGTTGCCGCGGCGATCTCGAGCGCCTCGGCCGCGGTGCGTCCCGCCGCCCGCTCCTGGCGCTCTCGCTTCAGATAGAACATCGAGTAGTCGACTCCGACGGCGAGCCCGATCAGCAGCACCATCGCCGGTGCTTCCATCGCCACCGGCAGCTGGTGACTGGGCAGCGCGATCAGCCCGAACGTCGCGAACACCGCGGTCAGCGCGAGCAGCAGCGGGATGCCCGCCGCCACGACCGCGCCGAACGTCAGCAGCAGGATGATCAGCGTGACCGGGATCGAGAGCACCCCGGCCTTCCCCAGATCCCCCGCGTACGCGCCCTGGACGCCCTTCTGCGCGCTGGCGTCGCCGAACTCGCCGATCACGAATCCCGGGTGCGCCGCCTGGGCAGCGGCGACGCTGTCCAGAACCGGCTGGATCTTGTCGACGGCGTGGTTCTTGTCGCCGCGGATCTGGAGGTCGATCAGCGCCGAGTGGCCGTCCTTCGAGATCGCGCCGCGGTGCACATGCTGGGTGACCGGCACGCTCGAGACGCGTTTCATCACGTCCTGGATTGCCGCCCGGAACGCCGGATCCCCCACGTGGAGCGAGCGGCTCTGAACCAGCACGCTCTCGCCGTCGGGTTGCTTGAAGCCCGCCTGCAGGATCTTGTCCATCCGGCCGGACTGGCCGGGGCCGGTGGCGTTCGGGTCGATGGACGTGGTGCCGACGGCGCCGCCGAGTGCGACGGCGATAGCCACGAAGACGAGCCACCCGAACGTGGCCGTCTTCCAGTGTCGAGCGCTCCAGCGGCCCATGCGGGCCGGGAGTCCTGCGTGTCGTGGTGCATTCGCCATGGTCGGTCCTCCTGTGAAGCGGTGGTGGTCGAGTGGATGGCTCGACGGTATGAGGGCGCGCTCGAGCCGGCCTCGTCGCCGGGGTGTGTTCGCGCTCAGACGCGGCGACGATCCCGGCTCCTACTCAGGTAGGAGGCGCGGGATGCTGCGCAGGAGTACCGTCGGCGTGTGAGCTGGTACTGGCCCGACACACGCAGACATGGCGCCGACCTCCTGATCGGCCTCGCCGCCCTGGCGTGCGCACTGGAGGTCGCGCTCACGCGGGACAGCCACTCCCCGCTCGGGTTCGCGGTTCCGGCGGTCATCGCAATGGTGCTGGTGCTGCTGGGCCGTCACCGCTTCCCGTTCGCCGCCCCGGCGGCGATGTGGATCCTGGCCGCTGCCGCGTCGTTCGCCAGCGGTCAGCTTGTCCCCCGCACGAACGCGCTCTTCGTAAACGGCTTCGCGGCCGCGTTCATGCTCGGTCAGCTGCGCGACACCGAGCGCGGGCGGATCGGGCTCGCCGTCGTCCTCATCGGCGCGGCCGTGATCGTCTACAACGACCCCCAGAAAAGCCCCGGGGAGCTCGTCTTCACGCCACTCATCTTCGCTGTGGGCTGGCTGATCGGGTTCGGGTTCCGCGAGCGAGAGGCCCAGACCGACGCCGCCGAGGCGCGGGCCCGCGACGCCGAGCGCGAGCGGGAGATCGCCGCACGGGTGGCGGTCGCCGAGGAACGGGCGCGGATCGCACGCGAGCTGCACGACATCGTCGCGCACGCCGTCAGCGTGATGGTGCTGCAGGTCGGGGCGGTGCGGCACAAGCTGCCTGCCGAGTACGAGCAGAACCGCGAGGCCCTGCAGGATGTGGAGCAGACGGGGCGCGCCGCACTCGCAGAGATGCGACGCCTGCTGGATGCCATGCGCGGCGAGCAGGACGAGCTCGAGCTGACACCCCGACCGGGCTTGGGCGCCCTCGAACCGCTGCTGGACGACGTGCGGCGCGCCGGCCTGCCCGTGCAGCTGGAGGTCGAGGGCGAGCCTGTGCCGCTGCCGGAGGCGGTCGACCTGTCCGCCTACCGCATCATCCAGGAAGGGCTGACGAATGCGCTCAAGCACGCCCACGCCAGCCGGGCCGACGTGATCGTGCGGTACGCCGTCGACGAGCTTCAGATCGACGTGCGCGACGACGGCCGCGGCCCGTCGACCAGCGATGGGCTCGGCCACGGTCTGGTCGGGATCCGCGAGCGCGTCAAGCTGTACGGTGGCCAGATGACGGCCGGCGCCGTCAACGGGCGCGGATTCGTCCTCAGCACGCGCCTGCCCCTGCGGGGAGCGTTGCGATGAGCATCCGCGTGCTCGTGGCCGACGACCAGTCCATGGTCCGCGCGGGATTCCGCATGCTGCTGTCCGACGAGCAGGACATCGAGGTCGTCGCCGAAGCCAGCGACGGGCTCGAGGCTGTCGAGAAGGCCGCGCGATTCCACCCCACGGTCGTGCTGATGGACATCCGCATGCCGAACCTGGACGGGCTCGAGGCAACCCGGCGCATTCTGGCCACAGACAGCTCGGTGCGCGTGCTGATCCTGACCACGTTCGATCTCGACGACTACATCTACGAGGCGCTGCGCGCCGGCGCCAGCGGCTTCGTGCTCAAGGACGACCCGCCCGAGCAGCTGATCGCGGCGATCCACACGGTCGCCGCCGGCGATGCGCTGCTGTCCCCATCCGTCACCAGGCGCGTGGTCGCCCAGTTCACTCGCATCCCGCGTCCGTCGCCGCCCGCGGAGTTCGACGAGCTCACCAGCCGTGAACGGGAGATCCTGCAGCTGGTCGCGCAGGGGCTGTCCAACGCGGAGATCGGACGGCAGGTCTACATCACCGAGACGACCGTCAAGACCCACGTCACGCACATCCTGCAGAAGCTGCACCTGCGCGATCGCGTGCAGGCCGTCGTGCTCGCGTACCAGACCGGTCTGGCCGAGCCCGACCAGGTTGCCCGGGATCCGTCGTGACCGTCGGCGGGTGCCGTCAGGAACCAGTGGGCGCTTGCGCGCCTGAGCCCAACACCGCAGCGATCTCGTCCAGTACGGAGGCGTCCTCGATGGTGGACGGCACCGCCGGGTCGCGGCCCTCGGCCATGGCCCGCATGGTGCCGCGCAGGATCTTGCCCGACCGTGTCTTGGGCAGCCGGGCCACCACCCGCGCGTCGCGGAAGCAGGCGACGGCGCCGATCTCGGATCGCACCATCTGCACCAGCTCGTCGCAGATCCCGTCCGGCTCGCGCTCGACGCCGGACTTGAGCACCACCAGGCCCAGCGGCACCTGACCGCGCAGCTCGTCGGGGACGCCGAACACGGCGCACTCGGCCACGTCCGGGTGCTGCGCCACCACCTCCTCCATGGCGCCGGTCGACAGCCGGTGCCCGGCCACGTTGATGACGTCGTCGATGCGGCCCATCACGAACAGGTAGCCGTGCTCGTCGAACATGCCGCCGTCGCCGGTCGTGTAGTGCCCGGGGAAGGCCGACAGGTACGACGTGCGGTAGCGCTCGTCGTCTCCCCACAGGGTGGTCAGCGTGCCGGGCGGCAGCGGCAGCCGGATGGCGATGGCGCCCTCCTCCCCGCCGTCCGCCGGCGAGCCGTCGGCCCGCAGCACGCGCACGTCGTAGCCCGGTACCGGATGCGTCGGCGAGCCGGGGACGGCAGGCAGCCGCTGGACGCCCAGGCAGTTGGCGGCCACCGGCCACCCGGTCTCGGTCTGCCACCAGTTGTCGACCACCGGACGGTCGCCCAGCAGCCCCGCGGCCCAGTGGTAGGTGTCGGGGTCGAGCCGCTCGCCGGCCAGGAACAGGGCCTGGAACCGCGACAGATCGTGCCCGGCCAGGAGCGCGCCACCCGGGTCCTCCTTCTTGATGGCGCGGATCGCGGTCGGCGCCGTGAACAGGGTCTTCACGCCGTGCTCTGCGATCACCCGCCAGAACGCCCCCGCGTCCGGCGTGCCGACCGGCTTTCCCTCGTACATCACGGTCGTGCACCCCGCCAGCAGCGGCGCGTACACGATGTACGAATGGCCGACGACCCAGCCCACGTCGGAGGCCGACCAGTACACGTCGCCCGCGCGGGTGTCAAACACGTTGGGCATGCTCCACGCCAGCGCCACGGCATGCCCGCCGTTGTCTCGCACGACGCCCTTGGGACGGCCGGTGGTGCCGGAGGTGTAGAGGATGTACAGCGGATCGGTGGACTCGACCGTGACAGGGTCGACGGGCGGCGCGGCGGCGGCCAGTTCGGCCCAGTCCTGGTCGCGCCCCTTCACCATCTCCGCCTCGGCCTGTGGCCGCGCGAGCACGACCACGTGGGCGGGCGGGTGCTCGGCCAGCTCCAGCGCCCTGTCGACCATCGGCTTGTACGGGATCACCCGCGCCGTCTCGATGCCGCACGAGGCGGTCAGCAGCACCCTTGGCCGCGCGTCGTCGATGCGCACCGCCAGCTCGTGCGGGGCGAACCCGCCGAACACCACCGAGTGCACCGCGCCGATGCGCGCGCACGCCAGCATGGCGATCATCGCCTCGGGCACCATCGGCATGTAGATCACGACGCGGTCGCCCTTGGCCACCCCGAGCCCGGCCAGCATCCCGGCCACGCGTGCCGTCTCGTCGCGCAGCTCCGCGTAGGAGTACCTGCGCAACGACCCCGTGACCGGGCTGTCGTGGATCACCGCCGTGCGATCTCCATGCCCCGCCTGCACGTGGCGGTCGAGCGCGTTCTCGCACGTGTTCAGGGCCCCGCCGACGAACCACCTGTGGTCTCCGGGGCGCTCACCCGGCTCCAGCACCCGCGCCGGCGGCGTACGCCAGGCGACCAGGGACGCCGCCTCCCCCCAGAAACCCTCCGGGTCGGCGAGGCTGCGCGCGTGCACCTCGTCCAGGCTGTGCGCCATGGCCGTATCATGACCGACCTGGCGGCCTCGTGTACGTGACCGGTGGATACAGCAGATCGGCCGCAGGGATCTGGCCGTCGAGCGGTTGCCCCGGCGACTTGACCGGGTAGTAGCGCACGCGGCTGTCATCGATCAGCACGCTCCAGCGCTGTGTCAGCCACAGATCCCCGTCCGCGCGCACCTCCCACTGGAACCGGTCGAGCGGCCTCACCGCGGGGCCGGCCGTGCGCGCGCCCTGACGGTCGAACTGACTCCCGTGGCACGGGCAGCTGAACCCCACGATCGTCGCCTCGACCGGGCACCCGACGTGGGTGCAGCGGTTCGAGAAGACGACGAACATCGCGTCCGTGGCCAGCCAGTCCGTGTTCTTGCCACCGGTCGAATGCACGTACGCGAGGCCGCTCGAGACGTCAGGCTGCGCGGCGTCCTGCACGTAGGCAACGGGCGTCGGGTGGAACCCGGCCTCGGAGCTGAACCGGTTTGCGGGCCCCAGCGAGACGGGCGTGAACCGCGCCTCCTGTGTCGCCGGCGCCAGCACGTAGGCGAGCGACGGCGCCGCCACCGCCCCGCCGATCGCCGCGCCCATACCGATCGTGATCACACCCAGGAACCTGCCCCGCGTCGTGCCCTGTCCGTCGCTCACGTGAGTCTCCTCAGACGTCGTTTCAGCCCTGCCGTCCTAGGTACCGGCCGGGGGCGCAGACGGTTTCCTGGAACCGTCGCGGGGCAGGAATCGCGCGCGCCGGCATTGAAATCCCCGGACCGTGAGTGACGAGCAGGGAAAGCCCCGGGCGCGCGGCAGCCTGGTCGAGCGCCGTGCGCGGCGGATCGCCAACGCGCGATCCGTGACGCTCGGCCTCGCGATCACGTTCCTGATCATGGGCATTCTGGGCGGGTTCGTGATCAAACTGCTCGACGAGCACGATTTCAAGTCCTACGGCAATGCGATCTGGTGGGCGCTGCAGACCGTCACCACCGTGGGCTACGGCGACATCGTGCCCACCACCGATACGGGCAGAACGGTGGCGGGAGTCGAGATGGTGCTCGGGGTGTCGTTCATCTCATTCCTCACCGCAACGGTGACCAGCGCCGTGGTGCAGCGCGCGAGCCTCGAGAAGGAGCAGGAGGAGTCCGCCCGGCGGGACGAGAGAACCGAGCACATCGTGGACGCGCTGCACGAGACCATGAGCGCGATCGAGCGACTGGACGCGCGTCTCGACCGCATCCAGGCCAGGCTCGGCGGCTGATCAGGGGCCCGCGGCCGCCTCCGGGAACAGCCACAGCGCGCCGACCAGGAAGCACACGGCCCCCCAGAACGTGCCGGCCCGTGACGTCTGTCTCAGTGATGGAACGAGGGGCCGTGGTCCGGGTCGTGCGGCAGCGGCGCCGTCAGGCTCTCGAAATAGCGGCAGGCGTGCCCGATGTCGTCCAGCAGGATGTCCGCCATGTCGCGGGAGAACCCGTTGCGGACGACGATCCGGATCACGTGCGTGTGCTCGAGGTCGGCCGGCAGCGAGTACGCCGGCACCAGCCAGCCGCGCTCGCGGAGCTTCGCGGCCAGGTCGTACACCGTGTAGTTGGCCGCCCCGTCGCGCACCTTGAAGGCGAACACGGGCAGCTCATCCCCGCGTGAGAGCAGCTCGAACGCGGGCATCTCGGCGATGGCGCCCGACAGGTGCATGGCGATGTCGCGGCTGGCCTGCTGGATGCGCGTGTAGCCGGTGCGGCCGAGCCGGATCAGGTTGTAGTACTGCGCCACCACCTGCGCCCCCGGCCGTGAGAAGTTGAGCGCGAACGTCGGCATGTCGCCGCCCAGGTAGTTGACGTGGAACACGAGATCCTGGGGCAGGTCGGCGGCGTCGCGCCAGACGATCCA
Source organism: Gaiellales bacterium (assembly GCA_051955775.1). Classification (GTDB taxonomy): domain Bacteria; phylum Actinomycetota; class Thermoleophilia; order Gaiellales; family JAICJC01; genus DASUHT01. The sequence continues at coordinate 13,951 of JBQCGJ010000165.1, forward strand.
GCCGACCCCGGGGTACACGAGTCCGTACTTGTGGCCTGAGGCGTTGATCGACCGCACCCGCGGCACCCGGAAATCCCACTCCAGGTCCGGGTCGATGAACGGTGCGACGAATCCGCCCGATGCGGCGTCCACGTGGATGGGCACGTCCAGGCCGGTGTCGGCCTGCACCTGGTCGAGGGCTTCGGAGATCTCCTGCACCGGCTCGTAGCTGCCGTCGAAGGTCGAGCCCAGGACCGCGATCACGCCGATGGTGTTCTCGTCCACCAGCTTCGCGGCCTCCGGGCCGGTCAGGTGCAGCCGCCCCTCGGCCATGGGGGCGAGCCGAGGCTCGACGTCCCAGTAGCGCGCGTACTTCTCCCACGCCACCTGCACGTTGATGCCGGTCACCAGGTTCGGCTTGTCGGCCGGCTTGCCGGCGGCAATCCGCCGCTGCCGCCACTTGCGAAGCATTGCCAGCCCGCCCAGCATCACAGCCTCGCTGGAACCGATCGTCGACGTGCCCGTCGCATCCTCCGCGTCGCCGGCGTTCCACAGGTCGGCGATCATGTGCACGCAGCGCAGCTCGAGCTCGGCGGTCTGCGGGTACTCGTCCTTGTCGATCATGTTCTTGTCCAGCGTCTCGGCCATCAGCCGGGCAGCCTGCGGATCCATCCAGGTGGTCACGAACGTGGCCAGATTGAGCCGCGAGCTGCCGTCGAAGATCAGCTCGTCGTGGATGATCTGGTACGCGGTGTCGGCGTCCATCTCGGCGTCCGGGATGCGCAGGCGGGGGATCGGCTGGATCTCCCCGGCACGCGCGAACTGCGGCCGCGTGGCCAGGTAATCGCGCCCCTTGTGAGCGGCATGACGTCGGTTGTGGAGGGGCATGCGCGGTCTCCTCGTGCGTTGGTCGTCGGGCGGGTTGGGAGTGTTGCCAGTGTGCGACCACCCCGCATCGCCCGGATAGGGTGAGCCCATGTCCCCGGCCGCCGCCGCGCGCGCCCGCACGCTGGTGCCGCCCCTCGGGCCCAGGGCGTGGCGCCTTCTGGCCGGCGTTCTGCTGTTCGAGATCGGCACCGGCATGACGTTGCCGCTGCTGATCGTGTATCTGCACCAGGCCCGGCATCTGAGCCTGACCTCGGCGGGTCTTGCGCTGTCGGCGATGGGCGCAGCCGGGCTCGTCGGCACGGTGGCCGCCGGCACCAGCGCGGACCGGCTGGGAGCGGGTCGCACGGCGGTGGGCGGCCTGCTGCTGGCGGCGGTGGGCACCGCCGGTTTCCTGGTCGTGAATGGCCCCGTATCCGCGATCGTGGCCGCCGGCCTGCAGGGCGCCGGGTTTGCGGTCACGTGGATCGGCATGTTTCCGCTGCTGATCCGCGCGGTCTCGCCGGGCCTGCGATCCGAGGTGCTGGGCGCCAACTACGCGGTCACGAATGTCGGCCTGGGCATCGGCAGCTCGCTGGCGGGGTTCCTGCTCGCGTTCAGCCCCGGCACCTTCGCGCCTTTGTTCGTCGTGGATACCGCGTCCTATCTCCTGTTCGCCGTCCTGCTGGTGGCATTCGGCGAGGTGGGCGGCGCGACGACAACGCATGAGGAGCGTTCAGGCGGCGGCTACGGCTCCGTGGCCCGCGACACACGGCTGCTGGTCGCAACCGCCATCAACCTGCTGCTCGTGGTGGCCGGTTACAGCCAGCTGCTGGCAGCCTTTCCGGCGTGGGCGACCGGCCCGGCAGGCGCCGGCCAGAGCGTGGTCGGGTTCGCCTTCGCGGCCAACACGTGGGCGGTGGCGCTGGCCCAGTTCCCGGTGCTGGTCCTCGCCCGCCGGCACAGGCGAACGCGGGCGGTGGCGGTGTGCGGGCTGCTGTTCGCCGCCTGCTGGCTGATCGTGCTGGCGGCCGGGCAGGCCTCCATCGCGTGGGTCACCGCGGCCGGCCTGATGCTGGGAGCGGCGGTGTTCGGAGTGGGCGAGACATTCCTCTCGCCGAGCCTGCCCGCGATCGTCAACGACCTCACCTCCGAGCAGACGCGGGGGCGGTACGTCGCGTTCTACAGCCTGTCCTGGCAAGCCGGGCCGATGATCGGCCCCGCCATCGCAGGGGCGGCCATCGGCGCCGGGCAGGGCGGCCCGCTGCTGATCTCGCTGGCGGCCGCCTGCGCACTGGCCGTGCCCGCCGCGCTGGCCTACGAGCGGATCCTGCCCGCTGCCGCAAATCGCCCCGCCGAGGCTGGGGCCGGGGCCGCCCCGCCATAGGATCGTCCAATCCGGTCCCAGGACAGTTCCCGAATGCGCACAGCGCTCCACGCCATCTGCATCGCCTGCGTGACCCTGGCAGCGGCAGCCTGCGGCTCGTCGGGCGCCCAGCCTGCGACCGGACCCGCGGTCCCGGTCGAGCAGGCGCCGCCGGCAGGCATCTGCGGCGCCGCGACCTCACCGCCGGGGACGTTCGACCACGTGATCGTGCTCCTGCTCGAGAACCACAGCTATGACCAGCTGATCGGAGGGGCCGCCGCCGGCCAGGCGCCGTATCTGAACGCGCTGGCGACCCACTGCGGGATCGCCACGGGCTACCGGGCGATCACGCACCCGTCGCTCCCCAACTACCTGGCCGCGACCGGCGGCTCGACCTTCGGCATCACCAGCGACTGCCAGTGCCAGGTGGGCGATCCCAGCATCTTCTCCGAGCTGGCGGCGAACGGGGGGTCGTGGGCCGCGTACGCCGAGTCGATGCCGTCCCCGTGCCAGTCGACCGACGCCCTGCAGGTGTCGTATACGGCCCACCACAACCCGCCCGTCTTCTATCGGCAGGTCGAGTCGACGTGCGCGGCACATGACCTGCCGCTGGGCACGCCGCTGAAAGGGCCGATGGCCACGGCGCTGCGCAAGGGAACGCTGGCCCGGTACGTCTTCATCGCGCCCAACCGCTGTCACGACATGCACGACTGCTCCATCCGCACAGGCGATGCGTGGGTGTCGTGGTGGGTCAACGCGATCGTCCGCAGCCCGGTCTACCAGCACCAGTCCACCGCCATCTTCATCACGGTCGACGAGGGCTCGGGTGGGCACATCGGCAAGGGCGAGGACTGCGCCGCCCACCTGGACGACGAGAGCTGCCACGTGCCGCTGATCGTGGTCAGCAGGTACGTGCCGGCCGGCCGCCGGGTGCGGATGCCGCTCGACCACTACTCGCTGATGCGGGGCACGGCCGAGCTGACCGGAGTGGCGCCGCTGGCCAATGCCCAGACCGCACCGGACTTTCTGCACGCGTTCGGTCTTCGCTGATCCGTCAGGCGGCGCTGACCATCGCGACGCCCAGCACGGCGGCCGCGACGCCAACCACCTGGATGCTCGTCAGCCGTTCCCGCAGCAGCACCTGGGCCAGGATCACGGTCACGATCGGGTACACCGACCCCAGCACCGACACGATGGACAGGTAGCCGTGCTGGGTGGCGACAGCGAACAGCCCGTTGGCGCCCGAGTCGAGCAGACCGACGCCGGCCACCGCCGGGAACGCCGAGCGAGGCACCGACACCGGCTGCGAACGGATCACCGCCCCCATCACGAGAATGGTCAGCGAGCCCATACGGGCCCCCAGCAGGGCGGGCAGGGTTTGCCCGCCGGCAGCCGCGTGGGCGATCAGGAACAGGAACCCGCCGATGCCGAGCGCGGCGACGCCCGCGAGCACGATGGCCAACCGCGAGCCCGGCTGCTCGCCGGCGTACTCGTGCATCGACGCGAGCACGGCCCCGGCCAGCGCCACAACCGCCCCGGCCAGCGCCAGCGTCCCGGGCCGCTCGCCGGTGGCCAGCGCCAGCACCATCGGCACCAGCGCCCCGCACGCCGACACCGGGGAAACGATCGACATCTTTCCGGCCGCGAGGGCGGCGTAGAAGCTGGCGATCCCCACCGCGCCGCACAGCCCGGCCGCGGCGCCGATGCCGAGCGAGCGGGGAGTCGCGTGGCCGCCCAGCAGGATCAGCGCGACCACGAGCGCCGCCAGCCCGGCGAACTGCGAGGCGATCACCACGCCGGACAGCGTCAGCCGGCGCGTGAACAGCCCGCCCAGGAAGTCGGCGGTGCCCCACACGACGCTCGATCCCAGACCCAGCGCGACGGCAAGCATCGGCGGATCCTGCCAGAAGCAGGCAGCCGTTTACGCCACGGACGAGATGGTTGATCGACAACTCTCGCGGGCCTGGCCGCTCAAGCTGTAGATGGTGGCTCGATGACCGGCTGGGGCTGCGGCTGCGAACCGGCGCGCTGGGGCGTCCTCAGTCGCGCCCGGGACAAGACCAGCCCGGGTCGCTCCCTGCGTCCTTCCGCGCGTGGTTCTCGCCGCCCAGGACACCGCGAGAGCTATCGACCAACCATCTAATCGCTCTCGGCCAGCACCGCCAGCAGCGCGTCGACGACCACCGGGTCATACAGCGTCCCCGTGTATGTCCGAAGCTCGCTGGCCGCATCGGCGAGGCCGAGCAGCTCGCGGTAGGGCCGCTCCTGCGACATCGCGAGGTACGCCTCGGCGGCCAGCAGGATGCGGCTTCCCATCGGTATCTGGTCGCCGCGCAGCCCGCGCGGGTAGCCGGTGCCGTCCAGATGCTCGTGGCTGGCCCGGATGACCTCGCGCACGCGATCGAGGGTGGCTCCGTCCCCAAGCATCTCGGCCGAGCGCAGCGGATGCTGTTTGACGACGTCCCACTCATCCGCGCTCAGCGGCCCGTCCTTGGTCACGATCGAGTTCGGCACCATGGCCATGCCCAGGTCGCGGAAACGGCTGGCCGTGGCGAGCTCGGACACCTCGTCGGGCCCCATGCCCAGCTGCCGGCCGACACCCCGCACGAGCGCATCCATCGCCGCCTCGGCCGGCGGCACCGCCGGCTCCTCGGCCGCGGGCTCGGCCACAGACTCGGGCGCGCAGGGCGACGCGCTCGCGGCCAGGCGGCGCAGGCGCGAGAGCACCACCGACGCCGGGATCCATTCGGCGGGCTCGCGCGAGCTGAAGGCGAATCGCAGCGTGCGTCCGGCGTCGACCACGAACACACCGCTGCGCCGCCGTGTGCGGCCCAGCTTGCGCTCGGTCAGCCCAAGGGCGCGGAAGGCGTTGCCCGCGTCTCGCAGCCATCCGGCGATCCGCGCGGCCTCCAGCTGTCGCCCTGCGGGACAGTCTCCGTCGGACACGACTACCAGCCGCGATCCGTACTCGGACGCTCCCCGCCCCAGCTCACGCAGCATGGCCAGGCGTGGATCGGGCGAGCCGCCGCCCTCGACGGCGGCCAGCACCACCGGGCCCGAGCTCACCAGCTCGTCCAGCGTCACGGCACCGCCGCGGGCGTCCCTCAGGTCGAACGAATCGAGTCGATGATCAAGCGGCGGCATCGGTCGCATCAGCCTCGTCCGCCGGTGCGGCGGGCTCGGACTCGACCGGCTGGTCAACTCGCTGCTCGGCGATCAGGCTCTGCAGCGACATCGGCCGCGGCATCTCGGCCGGCGGGCCCCAGGGATCGTCCTCCTGGGCCTCGGCCGGGCCGGGCTCGACGGCGGGCTGGCCGGCGGACACCGACAGGCTGTCACGGGCATGCTCGATCGAGGCCAGCACCTGCTGCTGAACCCGGCCGGCGTTGGCCACGATCTGCTCGGCCTCACGGCGGCGGTCCTCGGCGTCGGCCAGGACGGCCTCGACGCGGGCGTTCGCCTCGGCATCCCGCTGCGCCAGGGCCTGCTCGAACCGATCGCGCTCCGCATGCAGCTCGGCCTCGATCCGGCGCCGCATCTCGTCGCCGTCGTGGCGGGCCTCCTCGACGATCCGCTCGGCGCGAACCCGAGTCTCGTCCAGGTGCGCCCGGGCAGCCTCTCCAGCCTCCTCCAACAGCCGCTCACGCTCGCGATGAATCTCATCGACCTCGAGCATCGAGGCCTCGCGGACGGCGTGCAGCTCGGTCTGCACGAACGAGTCCATGGCCGCGATGGTGCGCTCGACCGCGTGCTGAAGTCCATCCAGCTGGTCGATGGGGCGCTCGACAGCAACCGGCTCGGGCAGCTCGGGGCGCTCGGGGAGCGGGGACTCGGGCTCGTGCGTGGAGACGACGAGCTCGGCCTCGTGCGCCGCCTCGGGGGCGGGAGCGGCCGGCATGGCGGCCAGCTGATCCGCGAGGTCGGACAGGAACTGGTCGACTTCCTCCGGGTTGTAGCCGGTGGGAGTCAGCGAGAACGAGGCGTTGCGAATGCTCGCCAGATCAATCATCAGAGGTCGCCTCCTGGGGGACGCGGAGCGGTGAATCGACCGGGGGGTCCCCTCCGGTATCGGCAACTCGAACAATGCCTTTAGCGCGACTTCTGCCTTCCCTGGCGGTAGGCTGGCGGCGATGCCCGATCCGAAGACCCCGATCGCCGTCATCGGCTGCGCCCTGGACCTCGGATCAGGGCGGCGCGGCGTCGACATGGGCCCATCGGCGATCCGCTACGGCGGACTCAACGACGCGCTCACGGCGCTCGGCCATCCGCTGGAGGACCGCGGCAACGTGGTGGCTCCGACGCTGGAGCGGTTGCAGCAGGGCGACCCCGCGGCCCGGTACTGGGACGCCATCAGCGACACCTGCGAGCGGTTGTCGGTGGAGGTGGCCGACGCGGTCGGCCGCGGTCAGTTCCCGCTCGTGCTGGGCGGCGATCACTCGATCTCGATCGGCACGCTGGGCGGGCTCGCGCAGGCCCACGGCGCGTCGGGAGGGGTGATCTGGATCGACGCCCACGCCGATATCAACACCCCGGCGTCATCCCCGTCCGGGAACGTGCACGGCATGCCGCTGGCCATCGCACTGGGCCTGGTGGACGAACCGCGGTTCCACGTCGACTCGTGGCCGCGGCCCACCGTCGCCCCGCACCGCACGGTGATCATCGGCGCCCGCAGCGTGGACGCCGGGGAACGCGAGCTCGTGCGCCGGGCCGGGGTCACGGTGTACACGATGAGCGACATCGACCGGCTGGGCATGCATCAGGTCATGGAGACGGCGCTGCGCATCGCGTCGGGCGGCGCCTTCCTGCACGTCAGCTTCGACCTCGACGTGGTCGACCCCGAACACGCGCCCGGCGTCGGCACGCCGGTGCGCGGAGGCATCACGTTCCGGGAGGCGCACCTGGCCATGGAACTCCTGTTCACCCAGGGCGGCATGGACTCGCTGGAGCTGGTGGAGGTGAACCCGATCCTCGACATCGGCAACACGACCGGCGATCTGGCGGTCGACCTGGCCCGGTCCGCGCTGGGCGCGCGGATCCTGTGATCCTGCTGCACGCCTTCCCGCTGGACGGCTCGATGTGGGGAGACCTGGCGGGCCGGCGGATCGACTACCCTGGCCACGGCTCGCTGGCCGGCTGGGCGGACATGGTGTCCGCCGAGATGCCCGATCCGGATGAGGTGTGCGGCCTGTCCATGGGCGGCTACGCCATGTTCGAGCTGTGGCGCCGGCATCCCGGCCGGATCACCCGGCTGGTGCTCGCCGACACCCGTCCCGGCCCGGATACGGCCGAGGGCAGGGCCGCCCGCGATGCCAACATCGAGGTCGTGCGGCGGGACGGACCGTCGGCGCTGTGGGAACGCGTCGGGCCGACCCTGCTTCGCCCGGATCCCGATCCCGCCGTGGCCGGCCGGGCACAGGCGATCGCGAACGCCCAGCCCACCGAGCGGCTGGTGGCGATGCTGGAGGCGCTGCGCGACCGCGCGGACTCGACCGACGTACTGCCGGGCATCTCGGTGCCGGTGACGGTCATCTGCGGCGAGCACGACTCGATCACTCCGCCCGGCCCGACCCGCGAGTGGGCCGCCCAGATCCCGAACGCGACGGTGGTGGAGATTCCAGGTGCCGGCCACCTGTCGGCCATGGAACAGCCGGACGCGTTCGCCCGGGCCGTCGTCTCGAGCCGCTAGCCTCGTCCGCACGACCGTGACGTACCCTCGGGAGATCGCGCTCGCCGGATCTGAGCATCTCGACCCGGCATATGTGGCGGGGTATGACCGCAAGGCGGGATTCGACCCCGCGGGCGATCTCGACGCGCTGCGCGCCCACGGGCTCGATCAGCACAGCGTGCTGATCGAACTCGGGGCCGGCACCGGCACGTTCGCGCTTGCCGCCGCGATGATCTGCCGGCGGGTGGTCGCCGTGGATGTCTCGCCGGCCATGACGGATGCGATCCGTCGGAATGCAGCGGTGAGAGGTGTGGCCAACGTCGAGTGCGTACAGGCCGGCTTCCTGAGTTACGAGCACGAGGGCGACCCGCCGAACGTCATCTACACCCGGAACGCGCTGCACCATTTGCCCGACTTCTGGAAGGGCGTAGCGCTCAGCCGAATGGCCGCCCTGCTTTCGCCCGGCGGCATTCTCCAGCTCCGCGATCTGGCCTTCTCATTCGACCCACCCGAGGCGCAGGCGCGCATCGCGGGCTGGCTGGACGCCATGTCGACCGAGCGTCCCGAAGACGGATGGACGCGCCAGGAGCTGGAAGCCCATCTGCGCGACGAGTACAGCACGTTCACCTGGCTGCTCGAACCGATGATCACGCGATCCGGGCTCGAGATCCTGAGCGCCGACTACGCGGACACAGGCGCGTACGCCGGATACATCTGCGTGAAGCGCGGGACGCCGCGCAGCGAACGGGAGCCGGGCTACTCCTCAGGGAAGTAGCGCCGCCCGACCAGCTCGTCGGGCAGGTACTGCTGCTCCACCTGGGCGTCGGGGTAGTCGTGGGGGTACTGGTAGCCGACGCCGTGGCCGAGCTTCCGCGCGCCCGGATACGAGGCGTCCCGAAGGTGCGGCGGCGGCCGCAGGTTGCCCCGCTCGCGGACATCCGCCATGGCCTCGTTGATCGCCCTGTACGCGGCGTTCGACTTCGGCGCGCGGGCCAGATACCCGACGGCCTGGGACAGGTTGATACGGCACTCCGGCAGACCCACGAACTCGACCGCGCGGGCGGCCGCCACCGCCACCTCCAGCGCCCGCGGATCGGCGTTGCCCACATCCTCGGAGGCGAACACGATCATCCGCCTGGCGATGTACTTGGGATCCTCCCCACCCGAGATCATCACCGCCAGCCAGTACACCGCAGCATCGGCGTCCGAACCGCGCATGCTCTTGATGAATGCGGAGATGACGTCGTAGTGCTGGTCACCGCCCTTGTCATACAGCAGCGGCGCCTTGCGGGCGGCGTCGCGCACGTGCTGCTCGCCCACCGGATCGTCACCGGCCACGCCCACCGCGGCCTCCAGGATGTTCAGTGCGTTGCGGGCATCCCCGCCCGCGGACTGCACGATCTGGTCGCGGACGGCGGGGTCGATGGTGGCCTTCAGGACCGCCGCCCCCCGGTCGACGATGCGGCCCAGCGCCTGCTCGTCGAGCGGGTCGAGCTGGTACAGCTGGCAGCGCGAGAGCAGCGCCGAGTTGACCTCGAAGTAGGGGTTCTCGGTGGTGGCCCCGATCAGCGTGATCAGGCCGGACTCGACCGCCGGCAGGAGCGCGTCCTGCTGCGCCTTGTTGAAGCGGTGGATCTCGTCCAGGAAGAGGATCGTGCGCCTGCCGGTGGCGCCCAGCCGCTCGGTCGACTCGCGCAGCACCCGGCGCACGTCGGGCACCCCCGTCTGCACCGCCGACAGCTCCTCGAAATGCGCCCGCGTGGTGTGCGCGATGATCCGGGCCAGCGTGGTCTTGCCGCTGCCCGGCGGGCCGTAGAAGATCATCGACGGCACGCGGTCGGCGGCGATTGCCCGCCGCAGCCCGCTGGTCTCTCCCACAACGTCGGTCTGGCCCTCGAACTGGTCGAGCGTGGACGGGCGCAGGCGCTGCGCCAGCGGGGCGCCGGAAAGCAGCGCCTCCTCGGCGGAGTCGGAGAACAGATCGCCGGCGATGCAGGGAAGCCTATACTCGGGACCGTGATCGCAACCGACCTGCGGTCCGAGGCCAGCACGCTGCTCAGCGAGCTGATCCGGATCGACACCACCAACCCACCGGGCAACGAGACCGCCGCGGCCGAGCACCTGGCCGGCTACCTGGAACGGTCCGGCGTCGACAGCACGCTGGTCTCCCGATACGACGGCCGTGACAATCTGGTGGCTCGGATCCCGGGCCGTGGGAGCGGGCCCTCGCTGCTCCTGCTCTCGCATACGGACGTCGTGCTGGCCGATCCGGACGAATGGTCGGTGCCGCCGTTCTCGGGGGTGGACAAGGACGACCACATCTGGGGCCGCGGCGCCCTGGACATGAAGGGGCAGGTGGCGGCGGAGGCGGTGGCGTTCGCCGCCCTGGCCCGTGAGGGCTGGCGGGGCAACGGCGATCTGATCCTGTGCTCGGTGGCCGACGAGGAGGTCGGCATGGGCGCCGGTGCGGCGTGGATCGTGGAGGCTCATCCCGACCTGGTGGCCGCGGACTACGTGATCAACGAGGGTGGCGGCGAGCGCATCGAGCACGAGGGCCGGGTGGCCTACACCGTGTGCGTGGGCGAGAAGCGCTGCTCCGGCTTCGAGGTCACGGTGGCCGGCAAGAGCGGCCACGCGTCCACGCCGAGCCTGGCCGACAACGCGCTGCTGAAGATGGCGCCGGTGATCGAGCGGCTGGGCCGGATGACGCCGCCCACCCGCGAGCTGCCCGAGCTCCAGACCTTCCTGGCGGCCATCGGCGCCTCCGGCGAGGACCCGCGCGTGCTGGCGGAGAATGCGCGCCGCCGCAGCTCGTACCTGGCCGCGGTGATCGAGCCCATGCTGGGCGCGCTGATCAGCCCCACCGGGATCGACGCCTCGACCCGCCTGAACGTGATCCCCGGCCGCTGCAAGCTGCGCTGCGACTGTCGCATCCTTCCAGGGCAGACACCGGAGGAGATCCGCGCCGCGGTGGCCGAGGCGCTGCACGGCATCGAGCACGAGATGCGGTTCATCGAGGACGAGGGCGGGACCAGCTCGCCTGTCGACACGCCGCTGTATGCGGCCATCGAGAGCTGCATCGCCGAGGTCGAGCCGGGCGCCACGGCCGCTCCCACGATCAGCCCCGGCTTCACGGACAGCCATTTTCACCGCGCCGCCCTGGGCTCGGTTGCCTACGGATTCATGCCGGTGCGCATGGATCCGGCTCTGATCGGCGAGCTGGTGCATTCGGCCGACGAGCGGATCGGCAAGGACGACCTGGAGCTGGGCGTGCGCTCGTTCATGCACCTGGCTCGGGCGATCGGAGAGCTGGAATGAGCGAGCCCCAGGAGGAACGCGTGCGGCTGGGCGGGATGGCGCTTCGAAACGGCATCCTGGTGCACAGCATGGAGCACTGGGCGGCGGCTGTGCGCACGCCGGACGGCCGCATCGAGGTGGCCTCCGGGCGCAAGCCCGACCTACCCCAGCCGCTGGTCACCACTCCCCTGCTGCGCGGCGTGGCCCGGATGGCCGAGCTGGCGTACCTGCTGCCTACGCTGCGCCGCCGGCTCCCGGAAGCGCGGCTGCCGATGGAGGGCCCGGGGCTGGCGGCCGCGGTGGCCGGCTCGGCGGCGCTGACAGCGGTCGTCCGCCGCTCGAAGCTGCCCGCCGTGGTCATCGAGTCGCTGGCCGCCGGAGTCTCGCTGGTTCCGGCGCTGGCGGCCGTGCGCGGATCTCAGCTGGCCGGATACCACGGCGCCGAGCACAAGGCCATCGGCGGCTACGAGCAGGGCACGGACGCGATCGACGTGGCCAAGGAGCACGAGCGGTGCGGCTCCCACATGGTGGGCCCGATCCTGGCAGCCACGGTGGCCGGCAACGCCCTGGTGGCCCGCATGCCGGCGCACCGCCGCGGCCCGGCCCGGCTGGTGGCCGGCGTGGCAGCGGTGGGTGTGGCGACCGAGGCGTTCGCATGGATGACGCGGAACCGTTCCCACCCCGTGGCCCGCGCCCTGGCCAGCCCCGGGTACCAGCTGCAGCGGGTGGCCGCGACCCGCGAGCCCACGCCCGACGAGCTCGAGGTGGCCCGCGCCGCGCTGGGCGAGGTGCTGCGGCTCGAGGGCTCAACTGCGGAGTGAAAGCGGGCAGTGTCTGACACCGTCACACTCCTGTGACGGTGTCTGACACCGCTCCTCCCGGCCAGATCATCGTTCTGAACGGCGCGCCGCGGTCGGGCAAGTCCTCGATCGCCGCAGCCGTGCAGGAGACGTTCGAGGGCGTGTGGATGAACCTGGGGGTGGACGTTGCCCGGCACACGACTCCCCCGCGGTACCAGCCCGGCATCGGCCTGCGGCCCGGCGAGCCCGGTCATCCCGTCGCCGCACTCGTGCCCACGCTGTACGCCGCGCTCTACGACTCGATCGCGGCGCACAGCAGGCTGGGCCTCGGCGTGGTCGCGGACGTGGGCCATCACGACCGCGAGATCCTCGCCGCCTGCGCGCGCCGCCTGGCCGGCCTGCCCGCAATCCTGGTCGGCGTGCGCTGCCCGATCGACGAGATCCTGAAGCGGCG
>JBQCGJ010000166.1:0-2797 GCA_051955775.1 Gaiellales bacterium
CGGGCCATCTTCGGCGACGACCGCGAGGTGCGCCTGCGCCCGCACTTCTTCCCCTTCACCGAGCCCTCGGTGGAGGTCGACGTATCGTGCTTCAACTGCGCGCGCGACGGCTCGCCGTGCCGGGTGTGCAAGGGCGAGGGCTGGGTCGAGATCCTGGGCGCGGGCATGGTCGACCCGAACCTGTTCGGTTTCGTGTCCGGCTACGACCCCGAGATCCACACCGGGTTCGCGTTCGGGCTGGGCGTGGAGCGGGTGGCCGGGCTGCGCCATGACATCCCGGACATCCGGCTGTTGTGGGAGAACGACCTGCGGTTCATGGAGCAGTTCGGATGAGGGTGCCGGTGTCGTGGATGCGCGAGTACGTGAGCTTCGACATGCCCGTGGACGAGCTGGGCGAGCTGCTGTCGATGACCGGCACCAAGCTCGAGGCGCTGCACCGCCGCGGTGTCCCGCCCGCCGCGCTGGAGCAGTTCCGGGTGGGCCGCGTGGTCAGCCGCGACCAGCACCCGAACGCGGATCGGCTCAGCCTGTGCCAGGTGGACGTGGGGGAGGGCGAGCCGCGCCAGATCGTCTGCGGGGCCTCCAACTTCTCGGCCGGCGACACGGTGGCCGTGGCCCTGCCCGGGGCTGTGCTGCCCGACGGCACGAAGCTCAAGAAGGCGACCCTGCGGGGCGTCGAGTCAGACGGCATGATGCTGTCCGAGCGGGAGCTGGATCTGTCGACCGAGCACGCGGGGATCATGGTGCTGCCCGCCGACTGGCCGGTGGGCGAACCGCTGGCCGAGCACCTCGCCATCTCCGACGAGGTGATGGAGTTCGAGATCACCTCCAACCGCCCCGACTGCCAGAACGTGTACGGGGTCGCCCGCGAGGTGTCGGCCGTGCTGGACACCGATCTGGCCGACTGGCCGGGCCGCGACCCCGAGCCTTCCGGGGACGACCACGCCGGCGACTGGGTGACCGCCCGCATCGACGCCCCCGACATGTGCCCGCGGTGGGCCGGGCGGGTGTTCGCGGACGTCAAGGTCGGGCCCTCGCCGGCCTGGCTCAAGGCCCGCATCGTGGGTGCCGGCATGCGCCCGATCTCCAACGTGGTCGACATCACCAACTACGTGATGCTGGCGATCGGCGAGCCCACGCACGCGTTCGACCTGGACAAGGTCTCCGGGCGCGAGATCATCGTCCGCCGCGCGACCGACGGGGAGCGCGTTGTCACACTGGACGGCCAGGAGCGCACGCTCGACCACGACGTGCTGGTGATCGCCGACGCCGAGAAGCCCTCGGCCGTGGCCGGCCTGATGGGCTCGGAGTGGAGCGAGGTGGGCGACGACACCACCATCGTGCTGCTGGAGTGCGCGAACTTCGACGGCCCCACCACACAGGCCTCGTCGGTGCGCCTGGGCCTGCGCACCGAGGGGTCGAGCCGGTGGGAGAAGGGCCTCGACCCGCACCTGGTGCCGCGGGCGCTGGCGCTGGCGTCGCAGCTGATGGTCGAGGTGTGCGGCGCGCGCCTGGTGCCGGGCACCATCGACCTGCACGGCGAGCTGCCCGCGCCGCCCGTGGTGCCGCTGCGCCGGGAGCGGCTGGAGCACGTGATGGGCGCCTCCTACTCGGAGGCCGAGGTGGAGCGCTCGCTGACCCGCCTGGGCTACGAGGGGCAAGACGGCGCCTGGCTCGCGCCCACCTGGCGGGCGCAGGACACGACGCGCGAGATCGACCTGATCGAGGAGGTGGCGCGCGTCATCGGTCTGGAGCGGGTACCCACGCAGATGCCGCCGCACGCCGATGCCGTCGGCACGCTGGGCGACGACGAGCGGTTCCGCCGCCACCTGGTCGACGTGCTGCGCGGGGCGGGCCTGTCCGAGTCGGTCACCCTCGGATTCTGGGAACCCGACGTGGCCGACCGGCTGCGTCTGGAACCGGGCGATCCGCGGCGGGCCGCCGTGCCGGTGCGAAACCCGATGACGGCCGATCAGGCGCTTCTGCGCACGATGGTGTTCCCAGGGCTCCTGCACTCCGTGCATCGCAACCTGTCCGCGGGCGCCGAGTCGGTGGCGCTGTTCGAGGTGGCGCAGGTCTCGCTGGCATCCGACGGCGAGCTGCCCGATCAGCCGCGCCGGGTGGCCGGCGTGCTGGCCGGCCGCGGCGCCGGGTATCTCGAGCTGAAGGGCGTGGCCGAGGCGCTGTATCGCAGCCTGCACGCCGAGCTGGACGTGGAGCGTGCGGGCGAGCCGTTCCTGCATCCGGGACGGGCGGCGCGTTGCGAGGCCGGGTTCCTGGGCGAGCTGCACCCGCTGGTGGCCGAGGCGTTCGGGATCGAGGCGACCGTGGCCATATTCGAGCTTGACGTGGCGGAGCTGGCCGCGCTGCGCACGGGCGTCACCGCGTACCGCGACGTGACCAGCTTCCCGCCGCTTCGGCAGGACATCGCGGTGGCGGTGGCCGAGGACGTGGCGGCCGCCGAGGTGGTGGCCGCCGCCCGCGAGGCGGGGGGCTCGGAGCTGGCCAGCGTGGAGGTGTTCGATGTGTACCGCGGGCCACAGGTGGGGGACGGCCGCAAGAGCCTCGCCCTGCACCTGGTGGTCCAGGCCGCCGACCGCACGCTGACCGACGCCGAGGGCGACGCCGCCCGAGCGCGTGTCGTGGCTGCCCTGGGCGAGCGGTTCGGCGCCAAGCTACGCGCCTGATCCGCGCTAGCGAATGCCCTGCGTGGCCACCGGGCGGACATCCGACACCTGCCGCTCGAGACGCAGGGTGCCGGCGATGCCGACCGTGTCCAGTGTGCCCAGGCGCTTGC
>JBQCGJ010000167.1:0-18481 GCA_051955775.1 Gaiellales bacterium
TGGCGGCACGGGCGCCGTCGGCGGTGGCTCCGGTGGCGGAGGCAGCGGAGCGATCGGCGGTGGCTCGGGCGGTGGAGGTTCCGGCGGTGGCTCGGGCGGTGGCCAGGGCTCGCACGGAAACGGCTGCGGCGCCCATCGTCCGGGACAGCCCGGAGGCGACGATTGCGCCGGGCGCTGCGACCGGCACGCCCATCACGATGGACGGTGCGGGCGCCTGCATCGCTGCCACGACGGCCGGTGCCTGCCCTGGTGGCGCCACCACGGGTGCCGGTCGGCCGACTGCCCGGCGCACCACGGACATCATCATGAGCATCACCACGGCCGGCCCGAGCACCATCACGGCCATCACCGCCGCCACGAACACCATCGCGGGCGCGACGACGATCATCACAGGCATCACAGGCACCACGACCGCCCAGACCGCGACCATCACAAGCGGCACCATGACGACGTGCCTCCGCCTCGCCATCACGATGGGACGCATCACACGCGGCCGCACCGACACCACGATCCATCGCCCGCGCATCATTCGCACCATCGTCACCGCTCGGACGGAAATGGCAACGGCCGGACCAGCCACGGCGCCGCGCACCACAGGAAGACCGCGCCTCCCGCGCATCACCGCGCGTCGCATACGTCGCCTCCCGGGCACACGCAGAAGGGCCAGTGCGGAAAACCGCATCACAACGGCGGTGGCTCCGGCGGGTCAGCGGGCGCGAAGAGCGGCACCTCCTCGAACGGCGGCGGCAAGAGCGGGAGCGCGAAGCCGGCCGGCGGCGGTCAGAAGAGCGGCGGCGATCAGAAGAGCGGCGGCGCCCCCACGGGCACCGGGCAGCAGAAGAACTGACGCGCGCCGGCAGGCAAGCCTAGATCGCTTCGACCTTCTCCACGAACCACACGACCCAAGCGCCCTCGGTGCGCTCTGCCTGAACGACTCTGGCGTTCGGCGGCAGCGGCACCCGGCAATGCTCGAGGGTCATTCCGCGCACCTCGCCGACAGCCTCCTTCTCGACGGCCGACACCGGCACGACGATGCGGGCCAGGATCGGCATGTCGGCGGCGTGGCGAAGGTCGACATTCTCCGGATTCTCCATGCCGGTTGGTTCAACGCGCGGCCGCGATCTCCTACCGGATGGCCGACCATCGCCCCGCGACCGGGCTAGAAGTCGAGTCGGCCCAGCGGGATCTCCATCTCGTCTGCGCTGAGGCCTCCGTGGTGGCCGCGGAACTGCTGCTCGAACCGGCCCTCCTCCCACCACCAGATCGACCCGCCTGCCCCGGGAAGCACCACCACGTCGCCCAGTCGCTCCAGGAGGCGTGGCGCGGGATCCGGTCCGAACAATCCGTCGCTGACCAGGTCGGCGACGCGGTGCACGCCGGCGTCCCCTGCCGTCAGCTCCTGAAGGTCGGCGACCAACTCGTCGAGGTGGTCGGGCGCGGCGTGCAGGAACAGGTCGCGGGCCGAGCCGCCCGGCGCCAGCGGCCGCCCGTCGGCACCGGGTCGCAGCAGCCGCTCGAAATGCGGGCGGTGGCGATTCACGTACACCGTGGTCGAGGGATGGACGGCCGTCATCCCGTGGTCGGCGGTCAGTAACAGGTGCCCGCCGCCGTCTCGCCCGGCAACGGTCGCATACCAGCTCTCGAGCGCGTCGAGCACGCTGGTCACGGTGGCGTCGAACCGCGCATCGTCCGGGCCGGCCTCGTGGCCGACGGTGTCGATCTCGTCGAGATACATGACGTAGTACGCGGGGCCCGGCTCCTGCATCGCCTCGGCCAGGTCGGCCAGCCCCTCGGCGCGGGTGGAATACGGATGCAAGGTGGCGCCTGCGAAGGCGATGTCGCTGGCCACACTGGGTGTGTACGCCGAGCTCTGGAAACAGTGTGACCGCACGCCGTGCGCCGCCAGCCGGCGGTACACCGTCTCCACCGGCGGGATCATCGCCTGCACTGCCGGGCCGGCGGCGGCCAGCGTCCCGGGGTCGTGGTCGCCTGCGAAACTGAACCGCAGCGGGCACACCATGCGATCGAGCGCGGGCTCGTACACGAACCACTCGTACAACCCGTGCTGGGCCACCGGCAGACCGCTGTGCGCAGTCACCACGTGCGGCGTGGTGGTGGACGGGAACTGGCTGGTCCACCGCTCCAGCACTCCGTCGCGGTCGATCCGCTGGAGGAACGGATGCTCGGCGTGCCGCTCGCAGAATCGCCACCCGAACGCGTCCACCCACACCAGCACCACCTTCTCGCGCGGCTCCGGGCCGGTCAGGAGCCGCTCGACGATGCCCGGGACGGCGTCGAAGCACCGGCGGCCATGATCGGGGCGCACTAGCCTCTGGCCGCCGGCCTCGCTCACCGCGCCCCGCACAGCCGCTGCAGCAGACGGGCGTTGACCACGGCGAACGGCTCACCGCGGCTCGTTCCCAGCCAGTCGTTGTTCAGATACGCGTAGACGTCCCCGTGTGCCGCCCAGCGGCGGATCCGCCCGGCCCACTCGACCAGCTCCGCACGGCTGTAGTTGCCCCCGCGCCCGCGCTGTCCGTAATGCAGCCGGACGAACATCCAGTCGGCCGTGCGGCGCGAGGTCTGGAACGGCCGCTGCGGGTGGTGGGCGATGACAAGGGCGCACGCGTGCCGGCGGAGCAGCTCCTCGACGGGACGGCAGAACCAGCTCGGGTGGCGAAACTCGAACGCGTGGCGGCCCGGCGGCAGCAGCTCGAGCGCGGTCGCCAGGCGGTCGTCGTCGCGGTGGAAGGTCTCGGGCAGCTGCCACAGCACCGGGCCCATTCGATCGGCGTTGGCCAGCGGCGCGATCCGCTCGAAGAACCGTCGCACGCCTTCCTCGATGTTCGCGAGCCGGTGGATGTGGGTGAGGTAGCGGCTGGCCTTGACGGCGATCACGAAACCGTCCGGAGTCTGCTCGGTCCAGCCGCGAACGGCCGATTCCGTGGGCAGACGGTAGAACGTCGCGTTTACCTCGACGGTGTCGAACATCCCGGCGTACGCCTGCAGCCACTGGCTTGCCGGCCGGCGGTGGTAGACGGGCTCGCGCCAGTGGGCGTAATTCCAGCCCGAACAGCCGATCAGGATGCGTCCGCGCGGGCTCATCGCGCGACGGCCTGCACGAGGTCGAGCATGTCCCCGTCGACCAGCGGCAGCCTCGAGTCGAGGGTGATCAGGGAGGTGCCGTTGAGCGCGACCGCGGACGCGGCCGCCGCGGCGCCGGCGCCGGTCAGCGCCAGCGCGTCGCCCAGCGTCGCGGCCCGCACCCACCGTCCACCCGCGGACGTCGACACCTGCACGCAGGGAGGCGGCTCCGCCAGGGCTGCCGCGAGGTCTGCCGGCCCGTTGACATTCCGAAGCGACTGCGCGTAGGGCAGCTCCGCAGCGGGGACGCGCTGCACGTCGAGGTCGCCCAGCAGACCGCGCACGGCCAGGCGGCCGGCGCCGAGCCGCCGCTCGACCTCCGTCAGCACCGATGTCCGGTAGATGGCCGCCAGTCCCTGCTCGTGGCCGTCCTCGACCGGGACGGCAGCCTGGTGCTCTCCGAGCCGGTCGGCCAGAGCGAGTACGAAGGCGGGATGCAGCAGCGGCAGGTCGGCAGCCGACACGAACGCCAGGTCGGCCCGGCCTCCGATCGCCCGCATCCCGGCGGCCAGGCCCTCGAGCGGTCCGCGGCCGGCGCGCACGTCGACTGCGAGCTCGGTTTCCGCAGGAAGCGCGGGGAGCTGCTGTCCGGGCGCGTGGGCGACCACGACCGGGGCCGCGATGCGCCCGAGCAGTCCGCACAGGCGCTCCAGGAGAGGGTGGCCGTGCCAGTCGAGCAGCGCCTTGGACGTTCCCATCCGGGTCGACCGGCCGCCCGCGAGCACGATCGCGGACAGCCGCCGGCCCGTTTCAGATCGCATGTCGGCGCTCGCCGGTGGTCAGGTCGATCGAAAGCAGCCGGTGATTGTTCGTGTCAGCCACGAGAACCTCGCCCTCCCGTACCCACACACCCTCCGGCTCGAACAGACACGGAGCGTCGGGGCCGGCGGGAGCCAGGGGCTGCCCCGGGAACAGCTCCGCCAGCGTCTCGGGCTCGCCGTTCCCGAACAGCGTGACACACTCGCCTGTGGCGGGATCGACGCGACGGATGGCATGGTTGTACGTATCGGCCACGTACAGCATGCCGTCGGCGCCCGCGGCGATGCCGATCGGATGCTGGAGCAGGGCGTCGCCGCCGATCCCGTCCCGCAGACCGAACCCGAACAGGTCGCCCGAACCGCACACGGTGCTCACACGGGGCGACCCGCTCAGATCGTCGAGCCGGCGGATGGTCGAAGCCTCGCTGTCGGCCACGTACAGACAACCGTCGGGTGCCATGCAGATCCCGCTGGGCTGCGCGAACGCCGCTTCCGCGGCCGGCCCGTCGCGCACCATCTCCGGGCCCGCCCCGGCAAACGGCTCGATCAGCCCCGTCTCGCTGTCCAGCAGCCAGATCTGATGCGCGCCGGCCATGGCGATGTACAACCGGGAGCCGTCCAGGGCGAGGTCCCACGGCGAGCGCAGAGCTGTCTGCATGCCGCTGCCGGCTGTGGCGCCCATGCCCTTCTCGCCTGTGCCGGCGACCGTCTCGACCACGCCGGCGGCGAGGTCGATCCGGCGGATGGCGTGGTTACCGGTGTCCGCTACCCACAGCGTGTCACCGTCGAGTGCGAGCCCGTTCGGATGGTGGAAGCGGGCGGTCTCTGCCGCGCCGTCTGCGAACCCGCCGTCGGGCGCGCCGAGCCGCATCGGCTCGCCGTCGCCGTCGATCACGACGACCTGGTCGTGCCCGGTGTCCGCCACCACCACCCGGGTGTCGCCGGCAACGGCCTTTCCCGGGTACGCCAGGATGCCCGCGGGCCACGGCTCGCGTTGCAGCGGAAGGGGCCTGGGGTCGATCGTGCCCAGCCGGCGGCCATCCTCGATCAGGTCGCGGACGACCTCGAGCAGACGGTCGCGGTCGGGCTCACCCGAGCCCGCCGCCGCCAGCCGGCCGGTGGGATCCACCACCGCCAGGGTCGGCCATGCGCGCACGCCGAACTGCTGCCAGATCTCCATCCCCGAGTCGACCACCACCGGGTGGGTGACGGCGTACCGGCGCACGGCGTCCCGCACGCGGTCGGGGTCACGCTCGTTGGGGAACTTTGGTGAGTGCACGCCGATGGCGAGGAACGGCTGGCCGTCGAGTTCCCGTTCCAGCGCCGCCATCACGGGCAGCGTGTGCAGGCAGTTGATTCAGCAGTAGGTCCAGAACTCGAGCACCACCACCCGGCCCAGCAGGTCCGCAGGTTCCAGTGGCCTCGAGACGTTCAGCCACGGCGCATCGGTGGGGAGGGCGGGAGCCCGCACGGCCATGCGGTTACCCTAGACGATCGACAACGGAGCGGATATCGGCGGACGCGCGCTGCACTGGGTGATCGCGGCGTCCGCAATGGTCGGCTCGCGCATCCCGCCGCGGCGGGCGTGGCAGCTGGCCGCGGCCGGCGGCACCGCCGAGTGGATGCTGCGCCCGCGCAAGCGGGCCAGGCTGGCGGAGAACCTGGCACACGCGGTCGGCAGGTCGCCGCGCGACCCGGCCGTGCGGCGGCTCGTACGGGCCGAGTTCGCGCACGAGGCGCGCCGCTCCGCCGACTTCCTGTGGGCGTTCGCGCGGCCGCACGAGGTGGCTGCCCGGTGCCGCGTCCAGGGCCGCCCCACGCTCGATGCGGCGCTGGGCCGTGGCCGCGGTGTGATCCTGGCCGGGCCGCACGTGGGCGGCTACGAGGTGGTGGCGGCCGGGCTCGGCGACCTGATTCCGGATCGTCTGGTGACCGTGGTTGTCGAGCGCGATTGGGTGTCGTTCGCGGTGGCCGGGCACCGCCGCCGCGACAACGTGGAGCTGACCCTGCGCACCGGCTCCGCGCGGGCGCCGCTGACCACGCTGGCAGCCGGCGGAGTGGTGGTGGTTGTGGCCGACATGGCCAAGCCCGGTATGCGCACGTGCCCCGTACGGTTCCTCGACGGCCGTATGCAGCTCCCGGCCGGTCCGGCTGCGCTGTCCCGGCTGTCCGGGGCGCCGGTCGTGCCGTTCTGCGTGCGGCCGATCGCGCCGCGCTCGTGGGCGGTCGTGCTGGGCCCCGAGCTCGAGCCGCCGCCGCGCCGCGACCGATCCGCGGAGCAGCCTCTGGTGCAGGCTCTGGCCGATCAGTGGAGCGCGTGGATCGGTGCCGAACCCGAGCTCTGGGAGGCGGTCGACGCGCTGCCCTGGATCACGTCGGACGCGGCCACAGCGGGTCTCGCTCCAGGCTGACGAACGACACGACCCCCGCGATCGCGGGCAGCCAGAACGCCAGCACGCGCCACACCAGCACCGCCAGCACGGCCTGCGCGATCGAGGCGCCCGAGGCGGCGAACACGAGCGGCACCGCCAGTTCCACCCCGCCCAGGCCGCCGGGAAGCACCGGCGCCGCGATGATGGCGGTCGCCGTCACGTACGCCACCGGGAAGGCTGCCGGCGGCAACGACACGTGCAGCGCGTGGCCGGTCGCCCACAGGCAGCCGGCGTCGCACAGCCACGCCACGAGGCCGAACCCCAGCAGGGCCGGCGCGCTGCGCCCCATGTCGCTGACGGCTCCCACCGTGGGCAGCCGCCGGCGGAGCGTCGGCATGGCGAGAGCGACCGCGCCGGCGGTGGTCAGCAGGAGCGCGATCACGCCGGCCGCGATCACCGTGCCCGCCCACCCCGGCGGCATCGACACGAACAGGCCGGACACGGTCAGCGCGGGGCCGGCCAGGAGCAGCATGGAGCACGCGGGCACCAGCACGATGGCGGCGGTGGCGGCGGCGGTGGCGCGGCCCGTCGCCATCCCGGCCCGGCGCATCTCGGGGTACGCGATGGCGCCGGCCGGCACGGGCTGGCCGGGCAGCAGACTGCCAACGCCGAGGGACGCGACCATCACGCGGGTGGCGGTGGCCAGGCCCAGCAGCCGCGCCGTCAGCCGCGACAGCACCTCGCCCTGCGAGAGGTACGACAGCGACTCCAGGGCAGCGGCGATGGCCAGCCAGGCGGGCGCCGCGTTGGCCAGTGTGGGCAGCACGCCCCGCACGTCGCCGGCGGCCGAGCGCAGGCGCAGCGCCACGATCAGCAGCGCCGTCCCGAGCGCCGCGCCAAGCGCGATGCGAACCGTGGGGTGATACCCGCGGACCTGCCTCATGACCCGGCGTCCGGAACGTCGAGGGCGGCGTGCCGGCCGCGCCGTCGCAGCACCCGCTCGTCGCCCACCCGGCGCGTCACCCCCTGGGCGTCCATGGCCTCCAGCAGCGCCTGTGCGAACTTGCGCGACACGCCCAGCCGGTCACGCAGCTGGGCCAGGGTGACGCTGCCCGACGCCCCCGCCAGCTCGACCGCGGCGGCCCGCGCCTGCTCGAACCCCTCCGATGTGAACGCGAGCTCGCGGCTGGCCCGCACGATGCGGCCCTCGCCGGCGAGCCACGCAGCGGCGGCCTGGTCGCCGGCGGTCAGCGCCGGCGGCGTCAGCGGCTCTGCGGCAAGCCGTGCCAGCAGCTCGTCGACGCCGGGCGGTGGCCCGGCGGGCGCCACGGGCTGCGCTGGTTGCTCCGCCGCCACCGGTATCCGCCCGGAGCGGGTCGGGCTGGGATCGACCACCCGTCCGCCGGCGATGGTGGACTGGGGTGCGGTCAGCCGCACCACCAGCCGGTCTCCCTCGAGCGCCGCGAGCGGCCGGGAGAGCCGGAGCTGGGCACGGGCAGTGCCGCCGGGCGGGATCTCGCCGGAGCCGCGAACCACGGCCCGGGCCGGCACCTCGGCCGTGCCGTGGTGCACCGTCACCGGCAGCCCGCTGCGCAGCGCCTGCGGCGCGCCCGGCAGAACCCGCAGCTCGCTCTCGAGCCTGTAGGACGGCCGCAGCGTGCCCGGGGTGGCCAGGGTGTGGCCGCGCTGCACCTGGGCGCGCTCGACCCCCACCAGCGCCAGGGCCACCCGCTGTCCCGCACCTGCCCGCTCCACCGGCTGGTCGTGCACCTGGACGCTGCGCACGCGCGCCTCCCGCCCGCCCGGCTCGACGCTCAGCCGGTCGCCCACCCCGACGTCTCCCGACCACAGCGTGCCCGTGACCACGGTGCCGATCCCGCGCAGTGTGAACGAGCGGTCAACCGGGAGTCGTGCCGGCCCGGTATGACCACGCCCTTCGAGTCCCCCGGCGACCCGGTCGAGCGCGGCTCGAAGCTCGTCGAGCCCGGCCCCCGTGACGGCGGACACCTCGACGACGGGGGCGCCGGAATAGGGGGTTTCGTCCAGCAGCTCATCAACCGACAGCCGTGCCAGCTCGGCCAGCTCATCGTCCACCAGATCACGCTTGGTGACGGCCACCACGCCCGTTGCGATGCCCAGAAGGTCGACGATCGCCACGTGCTCGCGGGTCTGCGGCATCACCCCGTCGTCCGCCGCGACCACGAGCAGGAACAGATCGACGCCGGTGGCGCCGGCGACCATCGTGCGCACGAACCGCTCGGGCCCCGGCACGTCCACCACCGACAGCCGGCGGCCGGACGGCAGCTCGAGCGGGGCGTACCCCAGCTCGATGGAGATGCCGCGGGTCTTCTCCTGCGGCAGGCGGTCGGTGTCGATCCCGGTCAACGCCGCGACCAGGGCCGTCTTGCCGTGGTCGATGTGGCCCGCAGTGCCGAGTGTCAGCGGTCGATCGAGATCCGGTCGCATTCGTCGTCGGTGAGCGTGCGGCAATCCAGCAGGACGCGCCCCTCCTGCACGCGGGCGACCACCGGCGGGCGGCCCTCGCGCAGGCGCGCCGCCAGCGCGTCGCCGCCGTCGACGGCACAGGCGAAGCTGGGGAGCTCGAGCAGCGGCACCGCTCCGCCGCCCACCCGGGCCGTGGTGGCGACGACCTGGCCGCCCAGCCGTTCGGCGAGCCGGGCGGCTCGCGCTCGCACCGCCGCGTCGTCCTCGGCGGCCATGCGCAGAACGGGCACCTCGCGGATGGCCGAGATGGGGTCGCGGTACAGCTCGAGCGTTGCCTCCAGGGCGGCCAGCGACAGCTTGTCGATGCGGAGCGCCCGAGCCAGCGGGTGGCGGCGCACCGCCCCCACGGCCGCGGCGGTACCGACGATCACGCCGGCCTGCGGCCCGCCCAGCAGCTTGTCGCCCGAGAAGCACACGAGCGTGGCGCCGGCCTGGACGCTCGAACGCGCGGTCGGCTCGTCGGCAAGGGCCGGCAGGTCGATCAGCTGACCGGAGCCGAGGTCGTCGATCATCGCCAGCCCGTGCTCACGGGCCAGCTCGGCCAGTTCGTCCAGCGGCGCCTGCTCCGTGAACCCGAGCATGCGGAAGTTCGACTGGTGTACGCGCACCAGCGCCCGGGTGTGCTCGGTCAGGGCGCGGCGATAGTCGGCGGTGCGGGTGCGGTTGGTGGTGCCGACCTCGACCAGACGGCAGCCGGACTGGGAGAGGATGTCGGGGATGCGGAAGCCGTCGCCGATCTCGATCAGCTCGCCGCGGCTGATCACGACCTCGCCCGGAGCCGCCGCGGCCGCCAGGCACAGCAGCACCGCCGCGGCGTTGTTGTTGACCGCCAGCCCGGCCTCCGCGCCGGTGAGCGAGGCGAGCAGCCCGCTGAGGTGGTCGTGGCGCGATCCGCGGGCGCCGGCCTCCAGGTCGTACTCCAGGTTGGAGTACCCGGATGCGACCTCCGCCACCCGCCGGACGGCCGCCTGGGGCAGCGGCGAGCGGCCGAGATTGGTGTGCACGATGACCCCGGTCGCGTTGAGCGCCGCGCGCAGACTCGGCGGCCGCTCGAGCAGCTCGCGAGCGCGATCGAGCAGTCGCGCAGCCGGCGTCGCCGCGCCCGCCGACCGGGCCTCGGCTAGGGCAGTCCTCAGCGCATCCACCGCGGGCGCACGGCCGTGGCGGTCGGCCAGCGACGTTCCCTCGGCCGATCGGAGCAGCGCGTCCACCGATGGCAGGTGGCGCAGCGGGTGGGCCGTCATAGCTGCAATTCTACGTGGCGGGAATGCCCCGCACCTCCCCTCGCCCCAAGCTGTTCGCGCTCGAGCCCGGACACCGCAGACCCCGCCACTGGCCCCGGATCTCGATCTTCAGGCTGCTGGCGGTGACGCTGCTCGCGGTGGCGCTGGTCGCCGGCGGGTTCCTGGCGTGGCGGGTATGGCCGCTCACGCACACGTCTGCGGGCGTCATCTCGCAGCCACCGCCGGGCGCCCAGTCCACGCCGCAGGCGCGGTCTGGACAATCGTCGCTGCCCCCGCTGTGGGACACGTCGGCGTCGCGCCAGAACCTCGGCGTGCGGGCGTCGGCCGCCATGGTCGTCGACGCGAGCAGCGGGCGAGTGATCTGGGAGCTGCACCCCCATCGCAAGCTGCCCATGGCCAGCCTGACCAAGCTGATGACCACGTTGATCGCGGCGCACTCCGCGGCGCATCCCAACAAGCCGTTCACGATCACCCCGGCCATGCTGGGCGTGCCCGGATACACCATTGGGCTGCGCACGGGGCAGCGCGTGACCGAGCGCGGCATGCTGGCGGCGGCGCTGGTGGCGTCGGCGAACGATGCCGCCAACGCCCTGGCGGTGCACCGCTCGGGATCGGTGCACGCGTTCGTGAGGCTGATGAACACCTGGGCCAAACGGCTGCACCTGGCCGACACCCGCTACAGCAATCCGTCGGGTATCTACGACTCGGGGAACCACTCCACCGCATGGGACATCGCCGAGCTCTCGCGGCGGTTCATGGCCGTGCCGAGCCTGCGTTCGATCGTCGCCCGGCGGCTGTACGCCACGGGCCAGACGACCGGTTACGTGAGCCGCAACCGCCTGCTGTGGACGTACAAGGGTGCGATCGGCATCAAGACCGGTTCGACCACGGCGGCCGGGAACTGCCTGGCCGCCGCCGCGAAACGCCACGGACGCACGCTGATCGCCGTCGAGCTGCACGCCGGCGGCGACCCGTTCGCGTCAGCCGCCAGGCTGCTGACGTTCGGCTTCCGGCACGACCGCTGAGCCGTGGTCTGCACGCGCGCTGGGGCGCCCTAGCGCTGGACCGTGACGTGGGCGGCATGCATGCCCACAACCAGCGCGACAACCAGGGCGATGTACACCGCGAACACCTCCAGCCGCTGCGCCCATGGCACCGCGTGGTACGCGCGCGCCTCTGGAGATGTGCGGTTCTTCCACCGGTTGTACAGCTCGAATGCCACGAAGGCCAGGATGACGAAGAAGAACGGGTTCTCGTAGTACACGGCCAGCAGCGCCACGACGAACAGCCCGATGCCCCAGAAGAACGGGTGCAGCGCCGCGGCGGCGCGGCCGCCGTCCAGCGGCACCACCGGGATCAGGTTGAACAGGTTGAGCAGGAAGCCCCAGTAGGCCAGCGCACGCAGGAGATCGGAGTTGAGCTCCTGGGCCACCAGGAGGGTGACCAGGGCTGCTGCGCTGCCCAGAAGGGGGCCGGCCAGACCGACCTTGGCCTCGACGTACGCGTTCTTCGGCATCCCGCGCATCGCCACCACCGCGCCCATGAACGGCACGAACATCGGGGCCGACGCGGGCACGCCCTCGCGCCGCAGCTGGATCACGTGTCCCATCTCGTGGATCAGCAGCAGCAGGATGAATCCGATCCCGAACCGCCATCCCCACACCCACGCGTACAGGCCGGCGCTGATCAGGAAGCTGAACAGGAACTTGAATTTGAGCAGCCCGCTGAGGATCAGCCCGCCGAACTTGAGCACGGCCAGCGCCGCCGCCACGATCGCGGAGCCGATCCGGCGCAGGATTCCGCGCTCGGGCTTGACCGGGGTGCGAAACTCGGGCTCAGGCTCGGCCGGGGCCGGCGGGCGCTCTGTGGGCTCCCAGACGGACCCGCTCCAGGGGTCGCTGCTCATGGCCTCAGAGTAGCGGCCATCAGGGCCGCCGGATAGGGGCCGCAGCGCTTGTTCCAGACTCGCGGCGTTGCGAGGCGCAGTAGCCGCTCAGCCGCCTTCGCGCCCTATCCACTCCTCTCCTCCCTCGAACAGTTCCTTCTTCCACACGGGCACCGTCTGCTTGAGCGTGTCGATGGCCTCCCGGCAGGCCTCCAGCGCCGCGCCGCGATGGGCCGCCGAGACGGCGATCACGACGCTCGCCTCACCGATCGGCACCGGTCCCACGCGGTGGGCCATGGCCACGTCCAGGACGTCATGCCGGCCGCGGATCGCGTCCGCGATGCGGGCCATCTCCGCCTCCGCCATCTCCGGGTAGGCGTCGTATTCGAGGCTGGTCACGACGCGGCCGCGGCTGTGCTCGCGGGTGGTGCCGATAAAGGTGGCGACGGCTCCCGCGTCGGGGCGGCTGACCTGCGCCACCACGGCGGCCAGGTCGAGGGGCTGCGACTGCACCCGGAAGTCGCCGCCCGACACCGGAGGGAGCACCGCCACCTCATCGCCGTCGGCGAGGCCGGCGTTCCGCTCGGCGTATTCGCGGTTGCGCGCATACGCCATGCCGGCCGGTTCCTGGCCGAGCCCGAGAGCCGCCCACACGTCGCCCACGGATGCGCCGTCCGGCAGTTCGACGGCTCGCTCCGACCAACCCGCCCGCTCCCGCAGGACGGCAAACCGCCTGACGGTCACCCGCATGCCCGGGAAGCGTACCGGGCGCCGCCAGAGGTGGCCGCTTGCAGCGGGTTCCTGCAACCCAGTGGCTGATGGAGTAGCGTTGCCGCCGGAGCCCCGGAGGTCCGGCGGCGCCGCTGGAGGCGCGAGAGGCTGAAGCATTTTCGAGCCGAAGAAGGCGGCGGCCGGCGACAGCCGGGGCTCCGCCAGTGAGCCATGTTTAGGGGCAATGTGGTGCGGGTAGCGTTGCCCCCGCATGTAACGATCCCTACTGGGGGAAGGGGGACATGGTGAAAAGACGCGCGATGCGCGGGGCAGCGCTTGCAATTGCGGTTTCGACGGTGGCGCTGGTCGCAGGCGCCTCACCCGCGGCGTGGCCCAGCGGCGCGACGTTCACGAACTACGAGCTGGCCGGGCTGCCGGGGGCGCCGGCGGGAGTCTCATGTCCTGGCCACTCCAACTGCTACAACCAGGCGGCCGAGCCGGCCATCCGGGTCAGCCCCGCCGGGAAGTTCTTCGCCTCCTCCGAGAACGGGCTCGGCTCCGGCACCGACGCCTGGCGCTCGCTGGACGGCGGCGGTCACTTCACCCAGCTGCCGTGCCCAGACTGCGGTTCGCAGACCAACTCCACCGGCTTCGCACCGGGCGGCGGCGACACCGACCTGGCGATCGCTCCGGTCAAGAACAGCTCGGGCAACTACAACGTCTACGTCGCCAGCCTGTCGCTGGCCAACGTCGACGTCTCGACCAGCCAGGACAACGGCGCGTCCTGGTCGCTGAATCCCATCGGCGCCACCATCTCCGGCGACGACCGGGAATGGATCGCGGCCGACGGGGCGAGCAAGGTGTGCATGTCGTACCACGACGCCGCCACCTTCAACATCGACGTCAACTGCTCGAGCGACGCCGGCGCCACCTTCACGCAGCTTGGCGAGGCGATCGACACCAGCCATGCGTACGCGATCAACGCCAACGAGACCGGCAACATGGCGATCGACACGAGCACGGCGTCGCCCTATCACCACACCGTCTATCAGACGTTCAGCGCGGTCAACAGCACGGCGGATCAGGCCACCTGCATCTCCACCGGCCCCTGTAACTACCGCGACGTGTTCGTGGCCGTGTCGACGGACGGCGGCCAGACGTTCACCGATCACCTGGTGCACCGAGGAACGGCAACGACCAGCTACGGCCACCAGTTCGTGAACGTGACTGTGGATCGAGCCGGCAACGTGTACTCGGTGTACTCGAACGACCACGCGACGTTCATGAGCTACTCGACCAACCAGGGTGTGACGTGGTCGGCGCCCGTCAAGGTCAACACGGTGGCCACAGCCATCATGCCCTGGGCAGTGGCGCTGGCTCCGGGCAAGATCGACGTCGTGTACTACGGCTCGCCATACTCCAAGAGCGGTGTCACGCCGGATAACTACCCGTCGACTGCCCAGTGGAAGGTGTTCCTGGCGCAGGACGTGACGGCCACCACTGGCGGCACGTTCAGCCAGGTCGCCGCCACGCCCGTCATTCACTTTGGCGGAGTGTGTGAGAGCGGCGTCACCTGCCAGGGCAACCGCGACCTGTACGACGACTTCGGCGTCGCCGTCGGGCCCAGCACCGGCCTGGCGACGATCGTCTACTCGGACGATCAGTACATCAACACCGCGGCCAGTCCGCCCGCCCCGGGCTGCGCCGCCGCGCAGACGAACACCGGCGCCTGCGATCACACCTCGATCGCGAAGCAGACGGGCGGGACCACGATCAACTAGCGACGCAATCCGTGGGGAGCCGGGCGTCCGCACCCGGCTCCCCACCACGGTCCCACTCGGCCGGAGCGAGGATGGCGCTCGCATAGAGTGTGTGGATGGCAGCCACCGACTCCGACCGGCGCACGGATTCCGGGATCCCCATCCGGCCGGTGTACCGGCCCGTGGATGCGCCACCCGCGCGGCCCGATCCCGGCACCTACCCCTACGTCCGCGGCGTCCGATCCGACGGCTACCGGGAGCGGCCGTGGACGATGCGGCAGTACGCCGGCTTCTCGTCGGCGGATGAAACCAACCGCCGGTTCCGGCTGCTCCTGGAGCGCGGGCAGACCGGATTGTCGGTGGCCTTCGATCTGCCCACCCAGCTGGGCCTCGACTCGGACGCCAGGCTGGCCAGGGGCGAGGTCGGCCGCACCGGCGTGGCCATCGACTCGCTGGACGACATGCAGCGGCTGCTGGACGGCATCCCGCTTGACGAGGTGTCGACGTCGATGACCATCAACGCCCCCGCGTCGCTCCTGCTGCTCCTGTACGAGCTGGTCGGCGAGCGGCAGGGCGTGCCGGCCGAGCGGCTGTCCGGCACGATCCAGAACGACGTGCTGAAGGAGTACATCGCGCGCGGCAACTACATCTTTCCCGCCCGCCCGTCGATGCGCCTGACCGTCGACACCTTTCGCTACTGCACCGAGCGGCTGCCGCGCTGGAACACGATCTCCATCTCGGGATACCACATCCGCGAGGCGGGATCGACCGCCGCTCAGGAGCTGGCATTCACGCTGGCCAACGGCATCGCCTATGTGTCCGCGGCCGTGCAGGCGGGCCTGGAGGTCGACGCCTTCGCCCGCCGCCTCTCGTTCTTCTTCAACGCGCACAACGACTTCTTCCAGGAGGTGGCCAAGTTCCGGGCCGCCCGCCAGCTGTGGGCGGAGATCATGCGTGACCGCTTCGGCGCGGACGATCCCCGCTCGCAGATGCTTCGCTTCCACGCCCAGACGGGCGGCTCGACCCTGACCGCACAGCAGGCCGAGAACAACATCGTGCGGGTCGCCGTGCAGGCGTTCTCGGCGGTCTGCGGCGGCGCGCAGAGCCTGCACACCAACGGCTTCGACGAGGCATTGGCGCTGCCCACCGAGCGCAGCGCCACGCTCGCCCTGCGCACGCAGCAGATCCTGGCCACCGAGGCCGGCGCCACCGACACCGCCGACCCGCTGGGCGGCAGCTACTACATTGAGTCGCTGACCGACGCGCTGGCGGCGCAGGCCCGCACGTTGATCGCGGAGGTGGACGAGATGGGTGGGTCGGTGGCAGCGGTCGAGTCGGGCTGGGTGCAGGATCAGATCGAACAGGCCGCGTTTGCGCACCACCGCCGTGTGCAGTCGGGGGAGACCGTGATCGTGGGCGTGAACCGGTGGGCGTCGGAGAGCGACGAGCGGGTCGAACTGCTGCGCATCGACCCCGACTCGGAGCGGGAGCAGGTCGACCGCGTGCAGGCGCTTCGTGCGCGCCGCGACGCGGCGGCCGTGGAGGCGTCACTGGCGGTGGTGCGGGAGGCGGCGGGCGGCGACGTCAGCCTGCTGCCGCCGATGCGCGAGGCGCTGCGCAGCCTGGCTACCATCGGCGAGGTGTGCGACGTGCTGCGCGAGGAGTGGGGCACCTACGACGCAGAACGCGCCCGCCCCTAGCCAGGCTCGTCTGCTGACGCGGTGGCTGTGTCCCACGCGGCGTGCGGCGCTCAACGTGGGACTTGACCACGCCTTCGCACCGCACGCCGCTCGATCCTTGCCACCACGCCAGCATCCGTCGCCTGGGGCTAGGGGCCGCGCCTGGAGCAGCGGCGGCGGTACGGATGGGGCACCGGTTCTCCTGAGACTGGCCGGTGCCCCGGGGATTGCGGCGCCCACCCTCCGCAGGTGCGCCGCGAATCGTCGGCTGCTAGGGGCGCGTCAGGAGGCGCCCCGGGTCTTGCCGAGGAGTGCCGGCACCGTGCGCATGATCAGCTTGATGTCACCCCACAGGCTCCAGTTGGTGACATACAGGTAGTCGAGCACGAGCATCTGGCTGAACGTCACCTCGCTGCGGCCGCATACCTGCCACAGTCCGGTCAGGCCGGGAGTCAGGTCGAGCCGGCGCAGGCCCCAGTCGTTCACGAACTGGTGCTCGTGCGGGATCAGCGGGCGGGGCCCGACCAGGCTCATCTCGCCTCGCAGCACATTCCACAGCTGCGGAAACTCGTCCATCGACGTCCGGCGCAGCAGCCGGCCGACGCCGGTCACGCGCGGATCGTCCGGGATCTTGAACATGCGGGCGTCGCCCAGGCCGCTGTGCGCGTTGAGGTGCGCCACCTCTTCCTTGCGGTCCTCGGCGTCCTTCACCATGGTGCGGAACTTGACGATGGTGAACGGCTTCTGGCCCTTGCCGATGCGGGTCTGGCGGAAGAACACCGGCCCGCGGCTGTTGATCTTGATGGCGATCGAGGTGAACAGGAACACCGGCGCCAGCATGAGCAGGCCGACCGACGCGCCGAGGATGTCCATGGTGCGCTTCGCGATGCGGTGGGACAGGCCCAGCACCGGCGGCGTCAGGCCCAGCAGCGGCGTGCCCTCCAGCGAGTACACCGCGGCCCGGCTGCCCACGACCTCGAACAGGCGCGGCACGATGTCGACCTGCACGCCGAGCTCGTTGCACACACGCACCACGTCCAGTCCGGCCTCGTGGTCGGCGGTGAACGCGAGCACCACGTGCTCCACGCCGTGCCGCTCCAGGATGTCCGCCAGCTCGTCGGTGGAGCCGAGCACCGGCACGTCCGCCAGCTCCTGATGCAACGGCAGCGGGTTGGCATCAACGAAGCCGACCAGCTCCAGCCCGTAGCTGGGGAGTCGCGAGATCTTGCGCGCGATCTCCTGCCCGACCAGGCCGGCGCCCACCACGACCGCCTTCTGCTTCAGCGTCGAGTGGCGGCGCAGACCGATCCGCACGATGCTGCGCGAGGTCGGCAGCGTGATCACTGCCAGCAGCCAGAAGGCGGCCATGTGCCCGCCGTGCAGGTTGGGCAACGCGGTGATCTGGGTGACCACGAAGACCAGCCAGGAGGCGACGGTGATGCAGTGGAAGATCGGCCAGATCTCGTCCAGTGTGGCGTTGTCGGCACCCACGCGGTCTCGGTAGTACAGCCCGTAGAAGCCGGACAGCACCGCCCACACGGGCAGGATCATCAAGAGCGGCAGGATCTGCGCGGTGTCGTCGATGGCCAGCCACACGAGCCCGACGGACAACGTGAGCGACACCAGGTCGGAGCACACGAGGGCCAGCCGGACCAGCGATCTGCGGGAGCGCTCAGCGTTCGGCCGGCGCGGATCTGGAGCCGCCGGGCCGTGCTCGGGAGCAACCGGCGCGACACTCGTCAGACCGCGGTCCACGGTCACCGTAGATATCCGCTCAACGCTCTGTTGATCGCCCACGGAAAAGCCCACCCTTCGTTTCGTGCCTCGCATCGTTGAACGTACCCGCGCAGGGTCCCGCAGTCAAGGCGGGAATTCACGGAAATTTTGCAAATTGGCCTGCCAATTCAGAAAGCCCGCGGCGCTAGAGCTGTCCCATAACCGGTGCAGTTGAACCGCTGATCCTACCGCGTTGTCAGGCTTGCGTCGGTTAGGCTGCTCGCAGTGCCCGACCATACGACGCAAGAGCGCCTGGATTCGGTCGAGCGGCTGCGTGAACAGGCCATGAACGCGGGCTCGACGACCGCGGTCGACCGTCAGCGGGCACGCGGCAAGCTGCTGGCTCGCGAGCGGTTGGAGCTGTTGCTGGATCCAGGCTCCTTCGTCGAGATGGACGCGTTCGTCCAACATCGCATGCCCACGGCGGCCCCCGAGGAAACGCGACCTTTGGGCGACGGCGTTGTCACAGGCCACGGGACGATCGAGGGACGCCGCGTTTTCGTGTTCTCCCAGGACTTCACCGTGTTCGGCGGATCGCTGGGGGAGGCGTTCGCCGAGAAGATCTGCAAGGTCATGGACATGGCGCTGCGCTACGGATGTCCCGTGATCGGCATCAACGACTCGGGCGGCGCCCGCATCCAGGAGGG
>JBQCGJ010000168.1:0-7304 GCA_051955775.1 Gaiellales bacterium
ACGGTCTCGTCGCCTGTCACCACGGGCGAGCCCGCGTGCACCGCCAGCTGCATGCGATAGCGCGGGCGGTGCGGATCGGGCTGGGCATACGCCGGGCGCGAGGCGCACGCGGAACCGGTGTTGTCACCGGTGGTGGTCGTCGAACCGGCAGGCGCCGCGGTGTGGCCGCCGTGCGAGCAGGCAGCCAGGGTCAGAGCGACGCATACGAGCGCGCCAGCTCGCGCCCCGCCTGCTCCAGGTCGCCCTGCTCGTGGGTGTGGCATCCCCGTCGTCGCAGCTCCTCGGCCGCGCCCGGGTCGACCTGACCCGCCACGGCTACACATGGGACGCCGGCGGAGGCGCACTTGTCAGCGACCCGCGCAACGACCTTGCCGGCCAGCGTCTGCCGATCGATCCTGCCCTCCCCGGTCACGCACAGGGATGCGCCCGTCAGGCGGCGCACGAACCCGGTCTCCGCCATCACCAGTTCCGCGCCCGGGCACGCGGTTGCTCCCAGCGCCATCAGCATGCCGCCTATGCCGCCCCCGGCGCCCGCACCCGGACACCGGGCCGTGGGCAGCCCGAGCGCCTCCAGCCGCCGCTCGAGCAGCGCCACCTGCTCGGGCGAGGCGCCCTTCTGCGGGCCGTACACGGCGGCCGCGCCATCGGATCCGAGCAGGGGATTCTCGACGTCCAGCGCCGCCACCAGCTCGATGCCCGGCGGAAGCCTGCCGAGCCCTTCCCGGAGGCCGGCGCCGCCGTCGCTGCTGGCGGTGCCGCCCACGCCCACGATGACCCGCCGGGCGCCTGCCCGGATCGCCGCCGCGATCAGCTCTCCGGCGCCGCGGGAGCTCGCCCCGAGGGGTCGAGCGGACGGTCGGCGACGCGCCACGCCCCGCATGCCTCGGCCACGTCCACGGCCGCGGCGTCGTCCTCCAGCATCGCGAAGCGGGCCCGGCACGGCCGGCCCAGTGCGTCGTGCACGTCGGCCTCGTGCCACTCCCCGCCACGAGCTGCGACCAGCGCGTCCGCCGTGCCCTCGCCGCCGTCGGCCAGCGGCAGCGCGTCGAGCTGGTCGCCCGTGCGCCCCTGCGACCAGCCGAGCGCGATCGCCCGGCACGCCTCGGCGGCCGTGTAGGTGCCGCGCAGCTTGTCGGGAGCGAGCAGCAGTCGCACCGCTCCGACCCTACTCCGACTCGGGCGTTAGCATCACACCATCGACCCCGGCTACATCTGGAAACCGACGGCCGAGACGATCGAGCGGGCGCGGGTGACCGCGTTCTGCCGCGAGCTCGGGCTGAGCGACTGGCGTGAGCTGCACGCGCGTGCCCAGGACGACATCGGCTGGTTCTGGAACGCCGTCGTCGACCACCTGGGGATCGAGTTCTCCACGCCGTACACCAGCCTGTTCGACGACTCCCGCGGCCCCCAGTGGACGACCTGGTTCGGCGGCGGCGAGATCAACCTCACGCACAACTGCGTCGACCGCCACGCCCGCGGGCCGGCGGCCGGGCGGCCGGCCGTGATCTGCGAGCGCGAGGACGGGGAGATCCGCACCGCCACGTACGCCGAGCTCGAGGCCGAGGTGAACCGGATCGCGGGCGCCCTGCTGGAGCTGGGAGTCGGCCGCGGCGACGCGGTCGGGCTGTACCTGCCGAGGTCGGTGGAGGTGGTGGCCTCGTTCTACGCGGTGTGCAAGATCGGGGCCATCGTGGTGCCGATCTTCTCGGGCTTCGCCGCACCGGCGGTGGCAGCCAGGCTGGCCGACGCCGGTGCCGTTGCCCTGATCACCGCCGACGCCGTTCCGCGGCGCGGCCGTGCGGTGCCCATGAAGGCGGTGGCCGACGACGCCCTGCGGGCGGCGCCGAGCGTACGGCACGTGATCGTGTGCGACAGGCTGGGCAGCGACCCTCCGATGACCCCGGGGCGGGACCACCGCTGGGACGAGCTCGTCAGCCGCCGGCCGGCCGACCTGCCGACGCCGCCGCTCGATCCCGAGACGACGATGATGGTGATCTACACCTCGGGCACCACGGGCAAGCCGAAGGGCGCGGTCCATGTGCACGGCGGGTTCCTGGTCAAGATCGCCGAGGAGATGGCCTTCCAGGCCGACGCCGGGCCGGCCGACCGGGTGATGTGGGCCACGGATATGGGCTGGATCATGGGGCCGTGGCTGGTGGTCGGGGCGGGAGCAGTGGGCGCGACCATGGTCATCTCGGAGGGCGCGCCGGACTACCCCGGCCCGGGCCGGCTGTGGGAGCTGGTCGAGCGCCATCGGATCTCGGTGCTGGGCGTGTCGCCGACCCTGATCCGCGCGCTGCGCGCGCACGGCGACGAGCCGGTGCTGGCCCACGACCGCTCCTCGCTGCGCATTCTGGGATCGACCGGCGAGCCGTGGAACCCCGATCCGTACCGGTGGCTGCACGAGGTGTGCGGCGAGGGCCGGTGTCCGATCATCAACATCTCCGGCGGCACCGAGGTGGCGGCCTGTTTCCTGTCCCCGATGCCGGTCATGCCGCTGCGGGAGTGCACCCTGGGCATGCCGTCGCTGGGCATGGCGATGGACGTGGTCGGCCCGTCCGGCGAGCACCTGCCTGCGGGCGAGGTGGGCGAGCTGGTGTGCCGCAGGCCGTGGCCGAGCATGACCCGCGGCGTGTGGGGCGACCCCGACCGCTACCTGCAGGCGTACTGGGCGCGCTGGCCGGAGGTGTGGGTGCACGGCGACTGGGCGTCCGTGGACGAGGACGGGTTCTGGTACCTGCACGGACGCTCCGACGACACCCTGAACATCGCCGGCAAGCGCATCGGGCCGGCTGAGTTCGAGTCGGCCGCGGTCGGCCACCCGGCCGTCACGGAGGCGTGCGCGATCGGTATGCCCGACGAGGTGAAGGGCGAGGTGGCCTGGCTGTATTGCGTGCTGGGACCCGGGCACCAGGCGTCTGACGGCCTGCGGGCGGACGTGCGTGCGCATGTGGCCGGCGTCCTGGGCAAGGCGTTCGCGCCGGCTCAGGTGCGGTTCGTGGCGGCGCTGCCCAAGACCCGCACCGCCAAGATTGTGCGCCGCGCGGTGCGGGCGGCCGCGCTGGGCGAGGAGCAGGGCGACCTGTCGTCGCTGGAGAACCCGGCCGCACTGGATGAGGTGGCCGCGGCCCGCTAGGAGCTGACGACGCGGTGGTGGATCTGCTCGGTCAGCTTCTCGACCTGCTCCGTCAGCCGCGTGTTCTGCTCCAGCAGGCTGTTCAACGCCGCAACCTGCTGCTCGGCCATCTGCTGTCGCTCGGCCGTAGCCCGGGCGAGCGCCTCTCGGTGCCGGGCGTCGGCGTCCGCCAGCGCCTTGTCGCGGTCGGCCTGTCTGGTCTGGGCGAGCAGGATCAGCGGCGCGGCATACGCCGCCTGCAGCGAGAAGGCCAGGTTGAGCAGGATGAACGGGTACGGATCCCAGTGCGCGATGATGCCGATCGAGTTCAGGGCGATCCACAGCAGCACCACGGCGGTCTGACCGATCAGGTACCGCGGCGTGCCGAAGAACCGCGCGATGCGCTCGGCGGCGGCGCCGAACCCGCCCTCGCCGAAGGGGCTCGCGAGATGCGCGTAGCGTGCGTGGAAGCGCAGATGATCTGGCGCGGTGGTGGTCGTCTCGGTTGTCATTCGGGGATACGCAGGGCGCACATGGGCGCATCGGGAGTACGGCGCGTGAAGGGCATCTCCTTCCAATCAGGTGCTACCCTCGTGCGGATTCGACGACGGAGGACTGCGTGACCGAGGGCATCCTGGACGGAAAGCTGGCGCTCGTATGCGGCGTGGCCAACAAGCGCTCGATCGCCTGGGCGATCGCCCAGCGGTTGCACGAGGCGGGGGCCACGCTGGCCTTCACGTACCAGGGAGACCGGCTGCGCGACACAGTCGAGAAGCTCGCCGCCGGCGTCGGGTCGGACGTGCTGGTGGAGTGCGACGCCTCCAGCGACGAGTCGATCGACACCGCCTTCGCAACCGTCGGCGAGAAGCTCGGGGGGCTGGACATCCTGGTGCACTCGATCGCGTACGCCCCGGCCGAGGCGTTTCAGCAGCGGTTCATCGACACCAGCCGCGACACCTACCGGGTGGCGCTGGACATCTCGGCCTACTCGCTGGTGGCCATGGCCCGGGCGGCGGAGCCGCTGATGACGGCACGCGGCGGGGGCGCGATGGTGACCATGACGTACATGGCCTCCGAGCGGGCGTTCCCCAAGTACAACGTGATGGCGGCGGCCAAGGCGGCCCTCGAGTGCTCGATGCGCTACCTGGCCTATGAGCTCGGCCCGGCCGGCATCCGCGTCAACGCCATCTCGGCCGGCCCCGTGCGCACGCTGGCCGCCAAGGGCATCGAAGGGTTCTCGGAGATGGAGCGGGTGATCGAGGAGCGGTCGCCGCTGCGCCGGAACATCGAGGCGGCCGACGTCGGCAACGCCGCGCTCTACCTGCTCAGCCCACTGGGCTCGATGGTCACCGGCACGACGCTGTACGTTGATTCGGGCTACCACGCCATGGGCATGTAGATGGGGCTTGCGTGGACGGTGCTGGGAGGCAGCCCAGCGTGGCCCAACCCTGGACAGGCGGCGAGCGGGTACCTGCTGGAGGCCGACGGCTGCCGGGTGCTGGTGGACTGCGGCTCGGGTATCGCCGCAGAGCTGCGGGCGCACGACCCGGGCCCGCTGGACGCGATCGTGATCACGCACTTTCACGCCGACCACTGGTTCGACCTGGTGCCGCTGCACTACGCCTACCTGTTCGGAAGCTGGCACGACCGGCCGCATCCGCAGCTGCACCTGGCGCCCGGCGGACTGGACGTGCTGGACAGGGTGGCGATGAGCTGGGGCGGCCGGCTGTCCACATTCGAAGCGGCCTTCGAGACCGACGAGTTCGACCCCGATGGGATGCTGCCGATCGGGCCGATGCAGCTGACCTTCGCCCCCTGCCAGCACTACACGCCGTGCTGGTCGGTGCGCATCCAGTACAACGGCTCGATCCTCGTCTACTCAGCCGACACCGGCCCCACCGAGCAGCTGATCGAGTTCGCCAGGGGCGCCGACCTGTTCGTGTGCGAGGCGGCGCTGGCCGATGCCGGGCGCGACGACGATGAGCGCGGCCACATGGATCCGGACGAGGCCGGAACCGCCGCAGCGGCCGCCGGCGTGCGGCAGCTGCTGCTCACCCACGTGCCGGCGGAGAACGATCTGGACAACGTGCTGGAGCGGGCGCGCACGCACTTCTCCGGCCCGCTCTCGATCGCGCGGCCGGGGCTGCGCTTCGACCTCTAGGCGGTGAGGGTGACGCGGGACACGCCGAGCATGCCCTCCGCCGCCTTCTCGGCGCACCGCTGAAGGCTCTCCGACATCGACGGATTGACCGCCGCCGTCTCCGCCATGTCCTGCACCGACAGCCGGGCGTGCACGGCCAGCGCGACCGCGGTGATCACCTCGGACGCCCGGAACCCGACCATGGCGCCGCCCAGGATGGTGCCGTCCTGGGGGTCGGACAGCAGCTTGATCAGCCCGTCGGTCTCGGACTCCATGACCGCCCGCGGGTTGGCCCGGATCAGGTGCTTGGTGATCCGCACCGGTGTCCCGTCGAGCCGCGCCTGCCGCTCCGACAGGCCGGCCTTGGCGATCTCCGGCCGTGTGAACACGCACCATGCAACCCCCGTGTACCGCAGCTTCTCCACCGGCGCGCCGATTGCGTGCATGGCAGCCGTGCGGCCGTGCATCGCGGCCGTGTTGGCGAGCATGATCTGGCCGGTGACGTCGCCGCACGCGTAGATGTGCGGGACGCTGGTGCGGCAGAACTCGTCCACCGGCAGCGTGCC
Organism: Gaiellales bacterium; assembly: GCA_051955775.1. Classification (GTDB taxonomy): domain Bacteria; phylum Actinomycetota; class Thermoleophilia; order Gaiellales; family JAICJC01; genus DASUHT01. Next base: position 5,822 of record JBQCGJ010000168.1, read on the forward strand.
CCGCTCGCCCAGCTCCACACCGGCCGCTTCCAGGCCGAGGCCGGTGGTATTGGGTCGCATGCCGATGCACAGGAGGACGTGCGAGGCGTCCAGCTCGCGGCCGTCCTCCAGCAGCAGCCGCACGTCGTCCCGCTCCTCGTCGATGTGCACCCCGGTTGCGCGGCCGTGCTCCACGATGTCCATCCCGCGGCGCAGGAACACCTCCTCCAGCACCTCCGCCAGATCGGGATCGTCCTGGGGCAGGATCTGGTCGCGGGCGGACACCAGCGTCACCTGCGACCCGCAGCGCGAGAAGAAGTCGGCGAACTCGCAGCCGGTGGGGCCGGCGCCGAGCACGACCAGGTGCTCGGGCAGCTCGCGCATGTCGAACACCTGCCGGGTGGTCAGCACACGGCGGCCGTCGGGATCGGCGAAGGGCGGCACGAAGGGCGATGCGCCCGTACACACCAGCAGTGCATCGAACTCGACCGTGTGCGTCTGGCCGTCGACCTCGACCGACAGCGTGTTCGCGCCCATCACGTGCCCTCTGCCGGGCAGCACCTGCACGTTCATGCCGTCCATCCGCTCGCGCACGCCGCGGCTCTGGTGCAGCGCGACGGCGCGGGCACGGGCCAGCGTGCGGCGCAGGTTGACGCGCGGCAGGCCATGCTGGAAGTCCAGGCCGGTGGCGACCGCGCGGCCCACCTCGAGCATGGCGTCCGCAGTCGTCAGCAGTGTCTTGGACGGGACGGCATCGGTCATCGTGCAGTTCCCGCCCAGCTCGTTGTCCTCGATCAGCACGATCTCGGCGCCCAGGTGCGCCGCGGTCGTGGCGGCCGCGTAGCCGGCGGGGCCGCCACCCAGAATGGCAAGTCGCATGGGCGAGATCGTAGACTCTGCCGGATGAGCCAAACCACTCCCACACTCGATCCCACCCGGCTGCGGGCAGGATTCCCCTCGCTCACACCCGGCCGCGTGTACCTCGACAACCCCGGCGGGACACAGGTGCACGGGTCGGTGATCCAGGCCATGAACGGCTATCTGGAGCACTCGAACGCCAACCTCGGCGGCCCCTTCGAAACATCGCTGGCATCGGAGCAGATGCTGGAGGCGGCGCGGGCGGCGGCGGCCAGGTTCATGGGCGCCGGTTCGCCGGCCGAGATCATCTTCGGGGCCAACATGACCACGCTCACGATGCATGCCAGCCGCACCCTGTGCCGCGGGCTCGGCCCTGGCGACGAGGTGCTGGTGACCGGCCTCGACCACGACGCCAACGTGGCGCCGTGGATGCTGGCGGCGGCCGACCGCGGCGCCACCGTGCGCACGGCTGGCATCGACGCACAGACCTGTCTGATCGACGTCGCGGACTTCGAGCGACAGCTCGGCGACCGCACTCGCGTGGCCGCATTCGGCTGGGCGTCGAACGGAGCGGGCACGGTGAACGACGTGGCGCGGCTGGTCGACCTGGCCAGGCAGGCGGGCGCGATCAGCTACGTGGATGCCG
>JBQCGJ010000169.1:0-7277 GCA_051955775.1 Gaiellales bacterium
CGCCGCCGGCACGCTGGCCCTGTTGGGTGGCTCCGGGACCGACGTGCTGCGCCTGTACGCGCGCGAGCTCGACCTGGCAGAGCCCGCCGTGCCATGGCACGCCGATCGCACGCGGATCGCCGAGCTGGCGGCGGCACTGGCGGTGGCCGCAGCCGCGCTGGAGAAGATCGGTCGCGACGTGGCGCTGCTCGCGCAGACAGAAGTTGGCGAGGCCGCGGAGCCGCCGGGCGGGGTGTCGTCCACGATGCCCCAGAAGCAGAACCCCGTGCGTTCCACGATCGCCGTCGCCTGCGCCCGGCTGGCGGCCGGCCACGCCTCGGTGCTGCTGAGCGGCGCGGGTCTCGAGCACGAGCGTGGCGTGGGTGGTTGGCATGCCGAATGGGACGCCCTGTCCGGCGTCCTGGCCATGACCGGCGCGGCCGCGGCGGCCGTGGCCGACGTGGTCTCGGAGCTGCGGCTCGACTCGGGGCGGATGCGGCAGAACCTGGATGCCGCGGGAGGCGCGATCATGGCCGAGGCCGCCGCTGCCCTGCTGGCGGAGCGGATCGGCAGGGCCGCCGCCCGTGAGGCCGTGGCCGCGGCGGCGGGCCGGGCCGCAGCGTCGGGACGGACGCTGGCCGAGGAGCTCGAGCAGGCCGGAATCGAGGGCGTCCGGCCGGGCGAGCTGCAGCACGCCCTGCAGCCGGAACGCTACCTGGGCTCGGCGCCCGCCTTCGTCGATCGGGCGCTGGCGGCATACGAGCAGGAGCGGGACGCGTGATCCCGCATTACCGGCTGGACGGCCCTCCGGGAGCGGAGGTGCTCGTGCTCGGCAACTCACTGGGCACGACGCTCGACCTGTGGCAGTCGCAACTGGCCCGTTTCACTCAGAGATACCGGGTGTTGCGATGGGATCTGCGCGGCCACGGCGGCTCCCCCACTGCGGCCGGCGGCTACACCGTGCCGATGCTTGCGGGTGACCTGGTCGAGCTGCTCGACCAGCTCGGCATCCGACGGTTCAGCATGTGCGGTCTGTCGCTGGGCGGCGCGATCGGGATGTGGCTTGCGGTGCAGGCGCCGGATCGGGTCGAGCGGCTGGTGGTGGCGTGCACGACCTCGCGGTTCGGCGATCCCGCGCAGTGGCAGCAGCGGGCCGCGCTGGTGCGGCGGGACGGCACGGCGGCGGTGGCGGACGCGGCCCCGGGCAGGTGGTTCACCGATCGTCTGCGCGAGCAGCAGCCGTGGCTGGTGGCCCGCTTCCGCGACGCGCTGCTGGCGGTGTCGGCGTCGGGCTATGCCGGATGCTGCGAGGCGGTCGGCGCCTGGGACTTCGGGAGCATCGCAGGTTCCATCGCGGCGCCGACCCTGGTCATCGCGGGAGCCGACGATCCGGTCGTGACGCCGGCGGATGCGCGGGACACCGCGTCGCGCATCCCGGGCAGCCGGCTGCTCGTGCTGCCCGACGCGTCTCACCTGGCCAACATCGATCAGCCGCAGGCGTTCGGGGAGGCCGCGATGGCCCACCTCATGAGCCACGCCGGGCGAAGGGAGACAGCATGAGCGACGACGTCCACCGGCGCGGAATGGCGGTGCGCCGCGAGGTGCTGGGCGACGCGCACGTCGACCGCGCCGTTGCGGCCACGACGCCGCTGACCGAGGACTTCCAGGACCTGATCACGCGCTATGCGTGGGGCGAGATCTGGTCGCGGGACGGCATCGACCGCCGCACGCGGAGCTTTCTCACCGTGGCGCTCATGGTGGCGCAGGGCCACGACCGCGAGCTGCGGATGCATCTGCGCGCCGCCCGCCGCAACGGGCTGACCTGGGACGAGCTTTCGGAGACCCTGCTGCATTGCGCCGTGTATTGCGGCGTGCCGGCCGCCAACGCGGCGTTCGCCGCGCTGCAGGGGGTGCGCGACGAGGAGCCTGAGGTGGGCGCATGAGCCGGGCCGTGGTGTTGTCGGCGGTGCGCACAGCGGTCGGACGCTACGGCGGTGGGCTGGCCGAGACGCGGCCGGACGATCTGGCGGCGGCGGCGGTCAGGGCGGCCGTCGAGCGGGCCGGCGTGGAGCCGGGCGACGTCGAGGACGTCTTTCTGGGCTGCGCCAATCAGGCCGGCGAGGACAACCGCGACGTGGCCCGGATGGCCGTGCTGCTTGCCGGTATGCCGCAGTCGGTGGCCGGCGTGACCGTCAACCGGCTGTGCGCGTCGGGGCTGTCGGCGGTGGTGGCCGCCTGCCACGCCGTGGCAGCCGGCGACGGCGACCTGTTCGTGGCCGGGGGCGTGGAGTCGATGAGCCGCGCGCCGCTGGCCATGCTCAAGCCCGAGCGCGCGTTTCAGCGCGGCCACCGCACGGTGTATGACACCACCCTCGGCTGGCGGTTTCCCAACCCCCGGATGGAGGCCATGTTCCCGCTGGAGTCGATGGGCGAGACGGGTGAGAACGTCGCCGAGCAGTACGGCGTCTCGCGGGAGGACCAGGATGCATTCGCGCTGCGCTCGCAGCAGCGATGGGCTGCGGCCGACTCGGCAGGCAGGTTCGCCGACGAGCTGATCGAGGTCGCCGAACTGGCTCGCGACGAGCATCCGCGGCCTGACACCAGCCTCGAGCGGCTGGGCGAGCTGCGGCCGGCGTTCCGCTCCGGCGGGTCGGTCACCGCGGGCAACTCGAGCGGCATGAACGACGGCGCCGCGGCGCTTGTGATCGCCAGCGAGGAGCGCGCCCGGACGCTGGGAGCGGAGCCGCTGGGAACCTTCGTGGGCAGCGCGGTCGCGGGGGTCGATCCGCGGGTGATGGGGATCGGCCCCATCCCCGCCGTGCGAAAGCTCCTGCAGCGCACGGGTGTCGGCGTGGAGGACATCGACCTGGTGGAGCTGAACGAGGCCTTCGCGTCCCAGAGCGTGGCCGTGATCCGTGAGCTGGGGCTCGACCCCGACCGCGTGAACGTGAACGGCGGGGCGATCGCGATCGGCCATCCCCTGGGCATGAGCGGCGCGCGGCTGGTGGTATCGCTCCTGCACGAGCTGCGGCGGCGCCAGGGCACGTACGGCGTGGCCACCCTGTGTGTGGGGGTCGGGCAGGGCCAGGCCGCGCTGTTCCGGCGGGGAGGATGAGGGTCCCGGTCGGCATCGTGGGGGCGGGGCCGGCCGGGTTGACGCTGGCCAGGCTGCTGCAGGTGGAGGGGATCTCCTCGGTGGTGCTCGAGGATCGCAGCCGCGACTACGTCGAGCGGCGGATCCGGGCCGGCGTGCTCGAGCAGGGCACGGTCGACATGCTCCGCGACGCCGGTGTGGGCGAGCGGATGGACCGGGAGGGCATCGTCCACCACGGGGTGGAGCTGCAGTTCGACGGTGAGCGCCACCGGATCGACCTCAGCGAGCTGACCGCCGGCCGTACGATCGTGATCTACGGCCAGACGGAGGTCGTGAAGGACCTGATCGCGGCCCGGCTGGCCGACGGCGAGCCGCTGCTGTTCGAGGTCGACGACGTTCGGGTGGAGCGGCATCGGTCCGACCGCCCGCTGATTCGCTACCGCCACGAGGGGGCCGAGCACGAGCTGGAGTGCGACCTGGTGGCCGGCTGCGACGGCTTCCACGGCGTGTGCCGCCCGACCATCCCGGGCGGCGTGCTGCGTGTCTTCGAGCGTGAGTACCCGTACGGATGGCTGGGCATCCTGGCGGCAGTCGCGCCCTCCAGCGAGGAGCTGGTGTATACGCACAGCGAGCGCGGGTTCGCCCTGCTCAGCCTGCGATCTCCGGAGCTGAGCCGGCTGTACCTCCAGTGCCGTCCTGACGAGGACATCGGCGACTGGCCGGACGAGCGGATCTGGGAGGAGCTGCAGCGACGGGTCGGGATCGAGGGCTGGACGCTGGCCGAGGGGCCGGTGCTGGAGAAGGGCGTCACCGGCATGCGCAGCTTCGTCGCCGAGCCGATGCAGGACGGCCGCCTGTTCCTGGCGGGAGATGCGGCGCACATCGTGCCGCCCACCGGCGCCAAGGGCCTGAACCTGGCGATCGCCGATGTGCGGCGGCTGGCGCAGGCCATCGTGAGCTGGCGCACGACGGGCTCCACGGAGCTGCTGGAGGCGTACTCGGAGGGCTGCCTGCGCCGGGTGTGGCGCGCCGAGCACTTCTCGTGGTGGATGACATCGATGCTGCATCGCGCCCCGGATGCCGACGCGTTCGACCTCCAGCTTCAGCTCTCGCAGCTTCGCTACGTCGCCTCGTCCCGGCCGGCGGCGGCGTCGCTGGCGGAGAACTACGTGGGCCTCGACCTCTGACGATCGCCGCCTTGTCAGCTTGGCGTCCATCGGATACGCTCGCGTGTATCTGGCGTCCAGGTGGCCCGGGGGGATCACTATGCGCCTTGCTGTTCTGAGCGTATCGCTGTTGGTGCTGGCGGTCCCCGGCGTGGCGCGCGCCGCGACCCTCGTGTCCACGGTCAAGTACCCGCATCTGGGCACGATGTGCCCGGCCAGGCGGTATGCAGATCCAGTGCACAACTCGAGCTGGGCCATCTACCAGACCCCCGGCACCACCAAGGACTACAACACGGGAGTCGCCGTTGCCAACGGAGTCATCTACTCCACGTGCTGGCGGGATGCGTCGCTCACCATGCTGCCGGTGCCGAGCGGCGGCAGCGAAACGCTGAAGCCGGCGGACGAGCAGGTCGTCACCATCACCGACTCAGCCACGGGCCGGCCGGTACCGGGCCTCGGTGCGCTGGCCTGGGACTCGCGTGACGACGTCCTGTGGGCGTGTCTCGAGCCGTCGGTCGCATCGGGTGTGCTGCCCGAGGACGCGAACACCGTCGGCTACATCGACCTCGATACCGATCGCTGGACGCAGGTGTTCACGCTGACGCAGTCAACCCAGGGATGTGACAACGGGCTGGCGTGGGACCCGCTGAACGGCGGTCTGTGGACCAGTACCGATATCGCCCGCTACGTCTACGACCAGCCCATGGGTGGGCTGGGCATGGACGGATCGGTGTCGACGTCGCCGGTGCTGGACGTCTTCAACATGCTCGGCTGCCCTGTCTCGAAGGCGAATGGAAACGGATGCAACAGCGGGATCGCGCTGTCCTCGAGCCTGCTGTTCCTGGCCGATCCGCAGACCAGGACGAAGAAGGTCGTCGAGTTCGGCCGGCAGGGACTCTCGTCGAGCTCCCACGGGTGCACGGTGGCCACGTCGTCGAAGCGGATCGACGGCCTGGCGTACGACGCCGGGACGTTCTCCAGGCCGGTGGTGTGGCTGAACTTCGGCAAGCTGGACGAGTTCCAGGCGTACGCGCTCTGTTAGACAGATCGCGCCCGGCTCGTGCAACACTTCGGTCGACAGCGACGGAAGGGTGGACGATGTTCCGCAAGAAGCAGGAGATCCCGGCCGCCGAGGACGCCCTGGCAGGGCGCGACGAGCCGATACCGGTGCCCGAGCGTCACGAGGTGCTGGGCACCCCGCTGCTTCCTCCCTACCCCGAGGGGATCGAGCAGATCGTGCTCGGCATGGGCTGCTTCTGGGGGGCCGAGCGGGTGTTCTGGCAGACGCCGGGCGTGTACACGACCGCCGTCGGCTACGCCGGCGGACACACCCCGAACCCGACCTACCGCGAGGTGTGCAGTGGGCGCACGGGGCACGCCGAGGTCGTGCTGGTCGCGTTCGACCCGGCGAAGGTGAGCCTGGACGAGATCCTGCGCCGCTTCTGGGAGGAGCACGACCCGACCCAGGGCATGCGGCAGGGGAACGACGTCGGCACACAGTATCGGTCGGCGATCTACTGGAACGGCGCCGCTCAGCGCGATGCCGTGATCGCCAGCCGCGATCGTTACGCCGCCGCCAAGGCCGAGAGTGGACTCGGTCCGATCACGACCGAGATCGCCGAGGCGGGGCCGTTCTACGCGGCCGAGGATTACCACCAGCAGTACCTGCAGAAGAATCCCGGCGGCTACTGCGGCCTGGCCGGCACCGGCGTCTCCTGCCCCGTAGGGGTGGGCGTCGCAGCCGCCGGCTGAGGCGCCAGACGTCACAGAATCGTGACGGTGTCTGACACCGCCTCGAGCCTCTACGGCATGTCCTCCCACCGGCGGATGGCCGGGCCGACCGACTCCTCCTCCAGTGCGAGATGCGCCAGCAGGTGGGTCTCCAGCTCGCGCAGGCCGGCGGCCACGCGCCGGCGTGACTCGGGCCCGTCCTCGGCGGTCAGCTCGCGGGCCGCCGCCTCCACGCCATCGAGCAGGTCCGACACCCGCCGGTGGTCCGCCTGCAGCCGGTCGATCACCCGCTCCAGCCCGGGATCCGTGCGGCGGAGCGCCGGAAACAGCGCGATGTCCTCGATCCGGTGGTGCGTGTGCACGAACCGGCAGTAGTGAAGGCAGTGGGCGCGCAGCTGCCACAGCGGCCCGGTGGTCTCCAGCGCATCCAGCTCCGCACGCAGCTGCTGCGGATCCAGCCCGTCGTCCACCCGTTCGGCGAGATCGCGCACGATCGCGAGATCGCGGCGCACCATGGAGTGCACCCACAGCAGCTCGTCGAACAGCGCCTCACCGAGAGTAGGAGGTCGTTCCATGATGAGCCGCTACTGCGGCTGGTCTGCGTGCACGCTGGCTGTGTCCCACGCAGCGTGCGGTGCTCGACGTGGCTTTACCACGCCTGCGCTCCGCCCCGCCGCTCGATCCTGGCCTGCGTGCCCGCAACCTGCGCCTCGCGACGCGGCCATAATGGAACGACCTCCGGCGGCCAGCTACTCGCCTCCTCCAACCTCGGTTGCCGGGTCGGCCATCGGCTGCAGCCACAGGATCCAGGCGATCGGGGAGATGGCGATCGCCGCCGCGCCGACCGCCAGCGCGGCCACACCGGACGTCTCCAGCCCGTACCCGCCGACCAGGGCCATGGTGGCCCCCAGCAGCGCGCCCATCAGATCGTTGAACCCGAGCAGCTTGCCGCGCTCGTTGGCGCGGGAGCGGTCGGCCAGCTGCGCGGTGGCGGCGACGAAGGACAGGTTCCAGCCGATGCCCAGGCCGAACAACATCAGCGCGGTCGCCGGCACGCTCGTCCACCACTGCAGGCACAGCGTCGAGACGGCCATCACCAGCAGCCCGCCGGCCAGCGCCGGGGTGCGCCCGATGCGGTCGATCATGGCGCCGACCACCAGCACCAGCGCGTACATCCCCAGCACGTGCGCGCCGACGATCGGGAACACCGAGTCCTGCGAGTGGTGGTGCTGCACGACCACCACGTAGCCGGTCAGGTTCATGACCGACACCATCACCGCGAAGCTGGCCAGGCTGGCCAGCATGGC
>JBQCGJ010000170.1:0-10312 GCA_051955775.1 Gaiellales bacterium
CTGGCCTGCGGGCGCGGCTCTCTGGCGCCCGGCCCCGGCTCTCTGGCGCTTGGCCCCGGCTCTCTGGCGCCCGGCCCCGGCTCTCTGGCGCCCGGCCCCGGCTCTCTGGGGCCTGGCCCCGGTTCTCTGGGGCCTGGCCCCCGCGAACCCCCGTACCGGGTACCGACGGCTTGGTGTCTGGCACCGCATCTCCGACGCTCATGCGATCATTCCACCCGGTGCGCATCCACCGGCAGTGGTTCCTCATGGGGGCGGGTTCGCTGGCCTTCCTGGTCGCCGGATCGGCGCTCGGCGTGTCCGCGATCGAGAAGAGCTCGCGCGGCCCGGCCTACCACCTTTCCACGTCCTGCCTGCGAGTGAACGCCCGGGCGCGGAAGATGCTGGGCGTTGTCACCGGCTACAGCCTGCCGTCCGGGCCGGTGCAGGAGAACGCCGACGGCACCGGGTCGGCCAACCTCCAGTTCGACGTCATTGGTTCCTGGCACACCGGCCGTGCGCACGTAAAGGCGGTGGAGCAGGGCAGCGTCTGGTACTGGACCGGGGAGGGCGGCACGATTGACGTGGCCGGCAAGCGCTACCGCGTCAATCTCGAGCAGGTGCACACCATCAGGCGGGCGCGACCCCGATACTCCGTGCTGTGCGCACCGCCGATCTCGACTACGACCTTCCACCCGAGCTGATCGCCCAGACGGCGGCCGAGCCGCGCCCGTCCTCGCGGCTCCTGGTGTATGACCGAGCGTCCGGCGCCACACGGCATCGCCGGTTCTCGGAGCTGCTGGACGAGCTGCGGCCGGACGACCTCGTGGTGGTCAACGACACCCGCGTGCTTCCGGTGCGCGTGCACGGCCGGCGGGCGACCGGCGGCGCCGTCGAGCTGCTGCTTCTGGAACCGCTCACGGATGGCGCGTGGGAGGCCCTGGCGCGGCCGTATGCCCGGCTTCGAGAGGGCGAGACGGTGACGGCGGACGACGCCGGCTTCCGCATCGACGAACGGCTCGGGGAAGGCCGCGTGCGGGTCACGCCCGTCGCCGGCAGGCCGCTCGAGGAGGTGCTGGAGCGGGTGGGGGAGATGCCGCTGCCGCCGTACATCCACCGCCGGCCCGACGACCCGGGCCGGTACCAGACCGTGTACGCGCGCGATCCCGGCTCGGCGGCTGCGCCGACGGCCGGCCTGCACTTCGACGAGGGCCTTTGGGCCGAGATGAACCGCCGCCACCGCGTGGTCGCGGTCACCCTCGGCGTGGGCCTGGACACCTTCCGGCCGGTGTCGGAGGACGACCTGGACGACCACGCGATCCACTCCGAGCCCTACCGGGTGAGCCCCGAAGCGGCCACCGCGGTTGACGAGACGCTGGCCGCGGGGGCCCGGGTGGTGGCCGTCGGCACCACCGCGGTGCGGGTGCTGGAGACCGTGTGGGGCGACCCGCGGGGCCCGCTGGAGGGTCGCACACGGCTCTTCATCACACCCGGCCACGGGTTCCGGGCGGTGGGGGCGATGGTCACCAACTTTCACCTCCCGCGGTCCACCCTGCTGGCGCTGGTGATGGCGTTCGCGGGCATCGAGGAGACGCGGGCGCTGTACCGTACCGCGATCGCCGAGCGCTACCGCTTCTACTCCTTCGGCGACGCCTGCCTGATCCTGTGATCGGACGCTTCGACATCGTCGCCCGCTGCGGCGCCGCCCGCGCCGGCGTGCTGCACACCGCCCACGGCGAGCTGGCCACCCCGGTGTTCATGCCGGTCGGCACCAAGGCCAGCGTGAAAGCCATGCTGCCCGCGGAGCTGGAGCAGCTGGGCGCCCAGATCGTGCTCGGCAACACCTACCACCTGTACTTCCGGCCGGGCGCGGAGCGGATCGCCGAGCTGGGTGGGCTGCACCGGTTCATGGGCTGGCCGCACCCCATCCTCACCGACTCCGGCGGCTTCCAGGTGTTCTCGCTGCGCCACACCGCCGTGCGCATGGACGACGAGGGAGTGGAGTTCCAGTCGGTGTACGACGGGTCGCGGCACCGGTTCACCCCCGAGCTGGCGATGCGAGTGCAGCGGCTGCTGGGGTCGGACATCGCCATGGCGTTCGACGAGTGCGCCCCGGGCGGCGCGGAGCGCGCGCAGGTGGAGGCGGCCGTGCGGCGCACCTCCCTGTGGGCCGCCGCCTGCGCCGAGCAGGAGCGCGCCGACGGCCAGCTCGTGTTCGGGATCGTGCAGGGCGGCATCCACCTCGACCTGCGCGAGCGAAGCGCCGCGGAGGTGACCGCGCTGGACTTCGACGGCTTCGCCATCGGCGGCCTGTCGGTGGGCGAGGAGCGGGGGCCGATGCTCGACACGGTCGCCCACACCGTCGCCCTGCTGCCGGACGACCGGCCGCGCTACTTCATGGGCCTGGGCGACCTGGACGGGCTGGTGGAGATGATCGCGCGCGGCGTCGACATGTTCGACTGCGTGCTTCCCACCCGGCTCGGGCGCACCGGCTCCGCGATCGCGCCTGCGGGCCGCATGAACCTCAAGAACGCCGCCTTCGCGGCCGATCCCGCGCCGCTGGTCGAGGGCTGCGGCTGCCCCGCGTGTGAGGGCGGCTTCTCGCGCGCGTACATCCGCCACCTGGTCACCCAGGAGGAGATCACCGGCCTGCGCCTGCTCACGCTGCACAACCTGCATCAGGTCATCGCGACGGTCGGTGAGGCCCGCTCCGCGCTGCTCGACGGGAGCTTCGAAAGTTGGCGGGAAGAGCGCCGGGCCGCGGCTAGAATTGCGGCCTTGTGAGCGAGAAGCGCAAGAACCTCCTCATCCTGCTCGTGGTCCTCGGACTGGCCGCGGCCTCTGTCGTCGCAGTGGCCACCAAGGGCTTCACACAGGGCCTCGACCTGCAGGGTGGCCTCGAGGTGGTGCTGAAGGCGCAGCCACGGCCGGGCGAGCAGGTCACGGCAAGCGTCCTGCAGGAGGCGGCCAACGTGATGGGCCGGCGGATCGACCCGCAGGGCGTGAAGCAGCCCGAGATCCGCACGTCGACCCAGGACAACACGATCGAGATCGCGCTGCCCGGCGTGAAGGATCCCAATGCCGTGGCCAACCTGCTGACCGCGGGCCAGCTGCTCAACTTCGACTTCTTCAAGTACCTGAACAAGATCTCCCAGAGCCCGCAGAACCAGTACGTCGTGAACCCGCACAAGTCGGCCTACGACCTGCTGACGGCCGCCGGCAAGGAGAAGGGCGCCGACAAGAACACGGCGTCCGAGTGGGGCCTGTTCGACTCCCACACGCACAACTTCTACCGCGGCACGCAGCTCCTGCCGACCCAGAAGCAGGTGCTCGCGCAGGCGCACCTGAGGGAGCAGCCGCCGGGCACCACGTGGAGGTTCGTGCCGCACAAGCAGTTCGCGGTGTCCTGCTCGATCGCGATCCAGAAAGCCTGCTACGGAGTCAACAGCCCGCGGGGCACGTGGTGGTACATGTTCAACCAGCCGCCGCCTGACCAGGTCGTGACCGGCAACGAGGTGTCCTCGGCACAGTCCACCACCGACTCGCAGACCGGCGAGCCGATCGTCGCAATCAACTACAAGGGCGCCGGCGCGCAGAACTTCCTGAACCTGACTCAGAGCACAGTGGCGACTGCGCAGGCGGCCGGCATGAGCGCCGGTGCGCCGAACGCCATCGTGGTCGACAACCAGCTCGTGTCGACGCCGGTCGTCGATCCAGTCGCGTACCCCAACGGCATCGACGTCCGCTTCTCGGGCTCCGGCAGCCAGATCACCGGCCTGTCCAAGAGCGAGGCAGACCGCATCGCGCTCGAGATCCAGTCCGGCACGCTGCCCGTCACGTTCACCACCGAGTCCGAGAACATCGTGTCCGCCACGCTGGGCAAGGACGCGCTGCACTCGGGCCTGATCGCGGGCGCCGCCGGCATCGTGTTCGTGCTGATCTTCCTGCTCATCGTGTACGGCTTCCTGGGCCTGATCGCCGACATCGCGCTGATCATCTACGGCCTCCTGCTGGCGGGCATCGTGGCCATCATCCCGGTCACCATGACGCTGCCCGGCATCGCCGGCACCATCCTCACCATCGGTGTCGCCGCAGATGCCAACATCGTCATCTTCGAGCGCATCAAGGAGGAGGTGCGGGCCGGCAAGTCGATCAAGACGGCGATCGCCACCGGATACCGGCGCGGCTTCCACACGATCATCGACGCCAACGTGGTCACGCTGATCACGGCCGCCGTGCTGTACGCGTCGGCCACCTCCAGCGTCAAGGGCTTCGCGCTGATGCTCCTGATCGGCGTCATCACGTCCATCTTCACGGCGGTCGTGGCCACCCGGGCCATGCTGGGCATGCTGTCGGGCTTCGCCTTCATGGGCTCGAACCGGGTGCTGGGCCAGGTCGGCACCGGCGATCGCTGGAAGAAGTACGACTTCATCGGCCGCCGCAACGTGTGGTTCGCGATCTCGGGGGTCGTGATCGTGATCGCCGCCATCAGCCTTGGCGTGAAGGGCCTCAACCAGGGCATCGACTTCACCGGCGGCACCCAGCTCGACTTCAAGACAAAGCAGGCGCTGTCGACCGGTCAGATGCAGAGCCTGGTGCAGAACTACACGGGCTCCGGTGCGGTCATCCGCGGCGTCACCGGCGCCCACCAGTCGCAGGGCTCGACGTTCAACCACTTCCAGGTCCAGTCGCACTTCCTGGGCGAGAGGACCAAGTCGCTCGTGAATCAGCTCGAGCAGCACGCCGGCGCCTCCGACTTCTCGATCACCAGCGTGTCGTCGTCGTTCGGGCAGTCCGTGCTGCACAACGCCTACCTGGCGATCCTGTTCTCGCTGATCATCATCTTCATCTACATCTCGTTCCGGTTCGAGTGGACGTTCGCGATCCCGGTCATGCTCGCCCTGGCACACGACATCGTGATCACGATCGGCGTGTACTCGATCTCGGGCAGAGCCGTCACCGCCGACACCGTGGCGGCCGTGCTGACGGTGCTCGGCTACTCCATGTACGACACCGTGATCGTGTTCGACCGGGTGCGCGAGAACATCCCCATCCTGCGCCGGTTCACGGCCTCCAAGATCGTCAACGAGTCGCTGGCCGAGACGATCACCCGGTCCCTGGCCACGTCCTTCGTGACCCTGGTGCCGGTGGTGCTGCTGTTCATCTTCGGCACGGGCGCCCTGACCGACTTCGCGTTCGCCCTGATCGTCGGCATCATCTCCGGCGCCTACTCGTCGATCTTCATCGCCGCGCCGCTGCTGGCCATGTTCCTGGAGCGCCAGCCCGCGTTCGAGAAGCGCCGCAAGGACGCAGACCGCGAGTTGACCGCCGCCACACCGCAGGTGGCCGTGGCCGCGCCCACCGGGTTGCACCCAGCCCCCGCGGCGCAGGTGGACGCCCCCGCGGCGCCTGCCACCACCCGCCGGCGCCGCCGCCGGGCGCACGGCCGTAACCGCTGAGGCGAGTCCCCGAGCGGGTTTCCGGCCCAAGCGTTCTAAAGTCAGGCGACACCATGCCGATACCTCATGAGGACCCATGGACCACGCCGAACGCCCCACCGACCGCAGGTTCTCGGACCTCATCGCCGTCATCCAGGCGACGCGCTCGCTCGCCTCGGCAGAAGACGCGGGCGAGGCCATGTCCCTGTTTGCGCGTGAGCTGGCGCTGCTGTTCGGTGTGTCGGCCTGCCTGATCTCGAAATACGAGCCGCTCACGGACAAGGTCACCGACTGGGCCGCGTTTGTGATCCCGCCCGCGCAGCTGAACTCGCTGGCCGAGGATTATCAGCTGGACGACTACCCGATGACCCGCAGGGTCGTCGAGCAGCTGGTCGAGGTGACGCCCCCGGTCGGCGACGGCGGCGACCCGGCCGAGCACGAGTTTCTCGTGGAGGGCGGGTACCAGTCGATCCTGATGGCGCCGCTGGTGATCAACGGCCGGGCGTGCGGGCTGATCGAGTTGTTCGACGTGCGGGCGCGCGCGTTCTCGTCCGAGGAGACGCAGTTCTGCCGCCTGCTCGCCGACCAGGCCGGGATCGTCCTGGCGGGTGCGCGCATGGCCAGCCAGCTCGAGGAGCAGCACGTGGCCACGGTGGCCGCGCTGGCCGCGGCGCTGGAGGCGAAGGACGCCTACACCGGCGGCCATGCACAGGCCATCGCCGATTTCGCGGTGGCGGTCGGCGAGGAGCTCGGCATCTCCGGCGGCGAGCTGCACGCGATCCGCATGGGAGCGCTGCTGCACGATGTGGGCAAGATCGGGATCCCGGAGGCCATCCTGAACAAGCCGGGGCCGCTGACCGACGACGAGTTCACGGTCATGAAGCGGCATACGGTAATCGGCGCCGACATCATCGCCGGCATCCCCGGCATGTCCCAGGTCGTGTCGCTGGTGCGGTCCAGCCATGAGCGCTGGGACGGCCGCGGCTATCCGGACGGCATGGCCGGCACCGACGTGCCGCGGGGCAGCTACGTGATCTCGGTGTGCGACGCCTACCACGCGATGACAGAGGACCGCGTGTACCGCAAGGCGATGTCGCCTGAGCTGGCGCTGCGCGAGCTGCATCGCTGCTCGGGCACGCAGTTCATGCCGGCCGCCGTGCAGGCGCTGGAGACAGTCGTGCGCCGCGGCCTGAGGCGTCGCGTGCGGTTCAGCGAAGCCGCCTAGCAGCCGCCCGTCGACCTCGCTACACTCCGGGCCGAGAGAGGTATGACGGCCCGTGTTGAAATCCGACGGTCTGGCCAAGGCGTTCGACGCCTACCCTCTCTTCACGAACGTTTCGTTCGTCCTCGGTGACGGCGACCGGGTCGGCCTGGTCGGCCCCAACGGCGCCGGGAAGTCCACGCTGCTTCGCCTGCTGGCCGGGCTCGACCGCCCGGACGAGGGCCGAGTCACGCTGGGCGAGGGCGACACGGTCGGATTCCTCGCCCAGCAGGCGCCACAGCCCGATCTGACGCTGGCCCGGCACCTGCAGCTCTCGGCGGGCGAGGTGTACGACCTGCACGAGGAGCTGGGCTCGCTCCAGCACGCGATGGCCGGCGGCAGCCCGCGGGCGGACGTGCTGCGGCGCTACGGCGAGGTGCAGGAGCGGTACTCCGCGCTGGACGGGTGGGCGTTCGAGTCGCTGATCGACGAGGTGCGCCGGCACCTGGACGTGGCGCATCTCGATCCGTCGCTGCCGCTGCGCACGCTGTCCGGCGGCGAGCAGGCGCGGGTGATGCTGGCCGGCGTGCTGCTGGCACGGCCGACGGTCTTGCTGCTGGACGAGCCGACGAACCACCTCGACCTGGACGGGCTGCGCTGGCTGGAGAGCTATCTGCGCGGCTTCTCGGGTGCCGTGGTCGTGGTCAGCCACGACCGCAGATTCCTCGACAACGCCGTGTCGCGGATGCTTGAGCTGGATGGGGTGTGCGACCAGCTCCAGACGTACGAGGGCGGCTACACCGACTACCGGGCCGAGAAGCAGCACCGCTGGCAGCGGCTGCTGGAGGAGCATCGGGCGCAGGAGCGCTACCGCAAGCGCCTGGAGGCCGACATCGCGCGCACCCGGGAGCAGGCTCTGGGTGTCGAGCGGACGGCCAGCGGGCTGGGCGCGGACAAGCTGAAGCGATACGCCAAGAAGGTGGCGGCCAAGGCCAAGGCCCGCGAGCGCCGGCTGCGCCGCCAGATGGAGGCAGCCGAGTGGATCGGCGACCCCACCAAGGCGCCCAGCTTCACGCTGTCGCTGGACGGCGTGTCGACCACGGGCCAGCGACTGGCCGCCCTGCAGGGTGCGGAGGTGCGGTTCGGCGACCGGCGTGTGCTGGTGGGCGCCGACCTGGTCGTGCACGGCCGCGACCGGATCGCGATCACCGGCGACAACGGGGCGGGCAAGTCGACGCTGCTGCGGCTGATCAGCGGCGAGCTGGAGCCGACCCGCGGCACGGCGAAGCCCGCCGCGGCGCCCGGCGTGCTGCCGCAGGATCACCATGGCCTGCCGCTCGACCGGCGGCTGCTCGACTTCTACCGCTCCGGCGTGATCGGGTACGAGGAGGACGCGCGGGCGTTCCTGGGCCACTTTCTGTTCGAGCAGGAGCAGATGCACCGGAAGATCGGCACGCTGTCGCCGGGCGAGCGCTCGAGGCTGCTGATCGCGATGCTGGTGTCGTCCGGCGCGGAGCTGCTGCTGCTGGACGAGCCCACCAACCACCTCGATTTCGATTCGCTGGACGTGGTGGAGGAGGCGCTGCGGCAGTTCCGGGGCACGATCGTGACCGTGTCCCACGACCGCGCCTTCATCGACAACATCGGCTGCCGGCGGCGGATCGAGGTGCGCGGCGGGCGACTGCACGAGCTGCCGCCCTGAGGCCATACGACGTCGTCGACGAGGAGTCGAGCGCGATTCGCCACTCGCTCCGCAGCACGGCGGCGAACTGCTCGCCGGGCTCGGGCTCACGGCCGACGGCGTCCCGGATGGCCTGTGCGCGCGCTTTGCGCGCCGGCAGACCAGGCCTCCTCGGCACCTCGCAAACCACGTCCCAGCGGTCACCTCCGATGCTGCGCAGCACGACGAACCCCGGCCGGGACACGGGCATCAGAAGCCCGCCACCGCATCTGCCGCGCCCACCAGCCACCCGCCGCGCTCCACGACCCATGCCAGCAGGCGGTCGTAGGCCCAGTCCCAGCCGCGCCCGTACACCCGGTCGAAGCGGTCGTTGTGCCACAACACCGCCACCGTCCCGCCCGCCGCGGCCACCGGCTCAAGTACGTCCATCGCCCGACGCAGGCCCTGCTCGGGCGTCAGCCCCATGTAGCGGCGCTCGGCCAGCGTCGCGTCCATCACGGCCAGCGGCAGCTCCAGCAGGCGCAGCGGACGGTCGGCGGCCAGGTCGTACGGGCGGTAGGGGTGCGACAGCCCGGCGCGCAGCCCCGGCCGCTCGGCGAACCCCTGGCTGGAGTCGTAGGCGAAGCCCAGCCGGTCGAGCTCGGCCAGCGAGCCGTGCGCCTGGTGGCGCCGGGAGTGGAACCGCACTCCCGCCACCGGCTCTCCGGCCAGCGCCGCCAGCCGGTCGGCCTGCCGCCCGATCAGCTCCGGGCGCTCGCTGGCCTCGTAACTGGGGTGCAGGCCCAGCTCGTCGCCCTGCTCCAGCACCTGTCGCACGACCGCCGGCCGCGCGCGGTCGTACGTCGCCGGCGACGCGCCGTCGGCGGGGTGCGTGTGGCCGGCCATCACGAAGTACGTCGAGCGCCCGCCGTGCGCAGCCTCGATCTCGCGGATGCGCTGGAACACCCAGTTCGGGTCGGTCCCGCGCATGCGGTGAACGGGCCACGCGGCCAGGCCCCGCAGCTCGACCGACAGATCATCCCGCCGTCGCTCCTGGCCGGCCCTCCGCGCCCGGCCCGCTGCGCCGAGCAGCGCACGCCTGCCGTACCACCGCCGCGGGGTATCGACGTCGTGGGTGAGGGCGACCGTGAACCGGCCGCCGCCGTCCGGCGCACCCACCGCGCGTCGCAGACGCCGCGCCAGAGCGTCGCTCACAGGCCGTTGCGGATCCGCGAGCGCCGCCGACGCGGGGAAGCGCCCACGATCGTCCCGCGCCGATCCCGGCCGCTCCTCCCACCGCGAGAGGTGCCAGAACGCGCTCGCCACCACGTCCTCGACACCGTCACCGAAGTCCAGCAGGCCGTCCTCGCCCATGGCCGGCGTCCCGGACTCACCGGCCGCGAAGTACTCCCACGCCCGCTCCGACCCGGGCAGGGCCGAGCTGGGATAGCGCACCACCTCGGCGGGACCTACGCCTCCGGCCAGCAGCGTCTCGATCGCCCACCGCGCCTTGGCCTGGAAGCCGGCGGGCGCGTCCACCTCCACCCGGGCCGTTGCCTCGCTCATGTCCGCCACGGGTCGCGGATTCTATGCAAGCGGATGGCCTGGCGGCCCTCCATCGATAGCATGCCCGCCATGCCGACCGCCCGTAGAACGATGATCGTGGGGCTCGATTGCGCCCCGCCGGAGATCGTGTTCGACGACATGCGCTCGCAGCTTCCCGTGCTGTCCGGCCTCATGGACCGCGGCGCGTGGGGGCCGCTGCGCTCGTGCGACCCGCCGATCACCGTGCCCGCGTGGTCGTGCATGATGAGCTCCAAGGATCCCGGCCGGCTGGGCGTGTACGGGTTCCGCAACCGCTCCGATCACTCGTATGACGGCCTCACCTTCGCCACCAACGACAAGGTGCGCGAGGACAGGCTGTGGGACATCCTGTCGGCGGCCGGCCGCCGCAGCGTCGTGCTCGGTGTGCCGCAGACGTTCCCGCCGCGGCCGCTGAACGGCGACATGGTGTCGTGCTTTTTGACCCCGTCGACC
>JBQCGJ010000171.1:0-2709 GCA_051955775.1 Gaiellales bacterium
GCTCACCGAGCCGCCGGAGATGCAGGATGTCGAGGTGCGGGCCGCCTATCGCCGGCGCGGCGTGGCGTCCGCGCTGGTGGCGGCCGTCGAGGCGGAGGCGCGGCGTCGCGGGCACGACCGGCTGCGGGTCACCGTGAGCGCAGAGGGGGACGGCCCGCAGGCGCTCTACCGGTCGCTCGGGTACGCCGACACGGGCCTGCCGCCGCGCCGGGTGGTGGGCACGATCCACATCCGCACCGGGCCGCTCGAGGTCGACGACACGCTGCTGACCTGGGAGAAGCCGCTCGCCTGATCCAGCTCCTTCGGGGCCTGGCCCCGAATCTCGTTACGATGGCCAGATGGACGCCGAATACGAGCTCGACACGCCGGTGGTGCGCGGGTTCGTGGCGGACGTCCAGGCGGTGATCGCCGCCGCCGCGTCGCCCGAGGAGGCGTGCGAGGGCATCCGCCCCCGGTTCGCCCGTCTGCTGGCCGACGACGACTGGCTGCCGGCTCAGTACCAGGCCGACGCGCCGCACAGCGGCATGGGCGGAGGGATCGGTCAGTGGCTGCTCTACCGCGCGGGCGACGGCTCGCTGTCGCTGTTCTCGCTGGTGGTGCCGCCGGGTTCGCAAACACCGGTGCACGATCATCTTGCCTGGGGCCTGGTCGGGCTGTATCGCGGTACGCAGGACGAGGAGATCTATTCGCACGAGGGCGGTGCATTCGAGCTCGTGGAGCAACGCTCGCTGGTCCCGGGAGACTTCTATGCCCTGATCCCTCCCCGTGATGACATCCACCGCGTGCGCACCACCTCCCCCCAGACGTCGGTGTCGATCCATCTGCTCACCAACGACACCGGCTGCGTGTGGCGGCATGCGTACGACGAGAACACGGGTGACGCCCAGCCCTTCCGCTCGGGCTACGTCAACGTCGCCTGCGAGGACGACGCGAGCGGGGCGGGAGGCTAGCCGGCCACCGGCCGCCGGCGCGCGGCGAGCATCTCATCGCCGCGGTTCACGAGCCACGCGGCGCCGAGGCCGATCGCAGCGCCGAGGGCCGCGCCGGCGATCACGTCGCTGGGGTAGTGCACTCCCAGGTAAACCCGGGACAGGGCCACGCCAGTCGCGAGCGCGAGCAGCGGCCACCGCAGAACCGGCACCAGGGCGCCAAGCACAACTGCACCGGCGAACGCCATGATGGCGTGGCCGCTCGGCATCGACGGATCGTGGGGTACCGGGATCAGGGCGTGCACGTGAGGGTCCGCGAACGGCGGCCGGGCACGCCCGATCGCCGATTTGAGCACGCCGTCGACGTACGAGGCCGCCTCGACGGCCACGACCACGCCGGCCAGGATCAGCGGGCGCCGCAGCCACAGGGCCACCACCGCCGCGATCGCGATCCACACCAGGCCGTGGTTGCCCGCGTCGGTCAGCCCCCGCATGACCGGTGTGACAACGGGCCAGTCGCGTGCCGAGAGCCACTCCACCCCCTGCCTGTCCCAGGTTTCCATCTGCCAATGATCGCGCCCGCGGATTGGCGTTCGCGTGGGATGCGACCACGGAGGGCTATCGCAGCGCGGCCGCGGTGCCGCCCGTGCGGAGCAGCGGCACCGCCGCCCAGCAGTACCGGGCGACGACGGTGCGGTAGGGCCGGAAGCGATCTCCCAGCGGGTCGAGCTGGCGCGCGGTGGGAGGGGGATCGAGCTCCCAGATCAGCCCGTAGCCCTGGCGTACCCCGAGGTCGTCCACCGGCCACACGTCCAGACGGCGCAGCTGGAAGATCAGGCACATCTCGGCCGTCCAGCGGCCGATTCCGCGTACCGAGCTCAGCTCGGCCACCAGCTCGTCGTCGCTGCGCCGGGCGGACCGGGACAGATCGACGCTGCTGTCCAGCACCTTGGCCGACAGGTCGCGCAGCGAGGCCAGCTTGTTCGCCGAAAGCCCGGCGGCACGCAGTGCCTCATCTGACGCCGCGTCGAGCGACTCGGGGGTCACCACCTCGCCGACGGCCGTCCGCACCCGCCCGTAGATCGCCTGAGCCGCACGCCCAGCGAGCTGCTGGAACACGATCGCGCGCACCAGCGCGCCGAACGGCCCGTCGGGATCGCGAGGCCGGTGCGAGATGGGGCCGACCATCCCCACGATGCGCGCCAGCTCGGGATCGCGAGATGCCACCTCGTCGATGGCCGTTCGCAGGGCGACCCTGGGCACGTTGCCATCCTAGCCACGCATGAACGCCCACCGGGGCCAGGCCCCTGGAGGACCGCACGCAATCCCGACCGCGTCAGTCCAGGTCGCCGGCGGTCAGCACCTCGGCCGTGGCTGCGTCCGCGAGTGGGTGGTGCACGTGTGTCTCGGCGAGGTGCCGGCGGTTGGCGTAGAGGAACACAACCGCCACGGCGACCGATATCGCGCCGACGTAGAACGGGAGCTGGACGCTCACGTGCTCGGCCATCTTGCCGGCCAGGAATGGCGCGATGCCTCCGCCAGCGAAGCGCACGAACGAGTACGCGCTGGACGTCGCCGCGCGGTTGTCCGCCCCGATGTCCATCACCTTCTCGGTGAGCACGGTGTTGACGATGCCGAGGAACAGCCCGGCCACGATGACCGCGGCGTGGTAGAACCGGCAGGTGCCCGACGAGCTCGCGTATGTGTCCGCACCCGCCCTGGCGGCTGCCCTTCGGGCGGGTGAGCTGTCAGCCGTCGAGATCGCGACCGCGACGCTCGA
>JBQCGJ010000172.1:0-16713 GCA_051955775.1 Gaiellales bacterium
TGCTGCCTGGGCAGCTGTAGGACGCAAGCCGTTGGTACCGGGTACACGAGCCCCGTCGTTACAAATCAGGGGCCCGGCGCGCGCCCCCAACGCACGGGATTTGTAAAGACGGGGCGCGTGTACCCGGTACCGGTTTTTGGGGATGCCAATCAAACGGGAGTAGGGTCTGCGCTGCATGGGATCGCCCGCCGAAGCCAGCATGATCATGGGCAGCGCGTTCACGGTCATCGTGCTGCTGCTCGTCCTGTGGTTCCTGTTCCGCTACACGGACGTCCTGCGGCGTAACCGCACCCCCTAGGCAGGCGGCAGCTCGACTCTCCGGCCGCTCGCCACCGCCTGCTCCGCCGCCACCGCCACCTCCAGCGTGTGCAGCGCATCCGCAGGCGTGCACGCCACCATCGCCGGGTCGCCGGCCCGGGCGGCGGCCAGGAACCGCGCGACGGAGGCATGGCGGGGGTCGTCGTCCGAGGTCACGTCCACCTCTCCCCCGCGCGTCAGCCCGGTCAGCCGGAACTCCGGATCCAGCTCCAGGTGCAGCTCCGCCTCGGCGGCCAGCACGTCCAGCGTGTGGCGGGCCTGGGCCGCCGCCCGCGTCCATGCCACGTGCACCGCGCCCAGGCCGCCGCCGGCGAACTCCAACAGCACCGACACGGCGTCGTCCAGGCCGCCCGCCTTCGCACCTGACAGCGCGAGCAGCCCGCGGCCCGCAGCGGCCTGAACCGCCGTCACCCGCCCCGCCACCGCAAGCTGTATGTCGATGCTGTGGCTGCCCAACTCGAACAGGATGCCGCCGCTTCGCCGGGGGTCGGTGAACCACGAGCCGCCGCCCAGCTTGGCGAGATCGTCGCGGGCCGCCTCGGTGGCGCCGATGCTGTGGCTGAGCAGCATCCCCGGCGCCGACTCCCGGAGTTCCAGCCGGAGCCGATCGAGCACGTCCAGGCTGCGCCACTGGTAGCCCACTGCGCACACGCCGCCGCTCGAGCGCCAGGCGGCGACGATGGCCTGCCCATCCGCCACGGCTCGGGCCAGCGGCTTCTCGGCGTACACCGCCAGACCCCTGCCCAGGGCCTCGGCCACCGGCTCCGCGTGATGCTCCGGCGGGGTGCACACGAAGGCCGCGTCGAGGCGCTCGGCGTCCAGCATCGACCGCCACTCCGTGTGCACCGCAGCACCTGCCGGCCGCGCGATCTCGGCAGCCCGCGTGGGGTCCAGGTCGCACACGGCGACAACAGCCGCCTCCGGCTCCTGCTCCAGCGCGAGCAGATGGCGATGCGCGATCGCGCCGGCGCCGATCAGGCCGATCCTCACGCCGCACCTGCCCGAAGTTCCAGCAGCACCTTGCCGAACTTCCCGGGCCGGCGCACGTAGTCCAGCGCGTCCGCCGCGTCGTCCAGCGGGAACACGCGATCGACGATCGGGGAGATCGCGCCCACCGCCAGCAGCGGCACCACGCGCCGCCCGAACGCCTGGGCGAGCGCCGCCTTCTCCTCCGCAGGGCGGGTGCGCAGGGTGGTGCCGATCAGCCGCGCGCGGCGGCTCATCAGGTCGCGCAAGACGACCGTCGCCTCCTCGCCCGGGCGACCGGCCACCAGCATCAGGCGTCCGCCGCGGGCCAGCGCCTGCAGGTTCGCGTCCATGTGCGGCGCGCCCACCAGCTCGAGGATCACGTCTGCGCCCCCGAGCAGCGCCGCCTCGGCGAACGCCTCCTCCGCGCCGAGCGCCGTGGCTCCCAGCTCCGCCACGCGCGGGCGCAGCTCGGGAGTGCGCACATTGGCGATCACTCGAGCACCCATCGCACGCCCGATCTGGACGGCCGCCGTTCCGACTCCACCCGAGGCGCCGTTCACCAGCAGCACGTCCCCGGAGGCCAGCCCCGCCTGCAGGACGATCGCGTCGAAGGCCGTCAGGAACGCCTCCGGGACCGCGGCCGCCGCCCGGTCGTCGAGGGCCTCGGGCACCGGAATCAGCTCCCGCTCGGCGGCCACGACGCGCTGCGCCAGCCCACCTCCGCCGACCAGCCCGAACGCCCGGTCACCTGCGGCGAAGGCGGTCACACCGTCCCCGACCTGCACCACGCGGCCCGCCACCTCGAGCCCCGGCACGTCGGCCGGCCACCCCGGCGGCACCGGATGCCGGCCCTCGCGCTGCAGCACGTCGGCCGGGTTGACGCCCGCATAGGCCGGGGCGAGCAGCACCTCGAACCGGCCGGGGACGGGATCGGGCCGCTCCGCCACCGCCATCACCTCGGGGCCGCCGATGCCTCTGTAGACAACGCATCTCACGGCGGGGTCACTCCGGCGGGTAGCTGTCCAGCCACCAGCGGGCGATATCGCAGCGGCGCATGAACCGCACCCCAGGCTGGGACAGCGCGTGCTCCAGGAACAGCCGCACCGCTGCCGCCCTCGCGGCCTGTCCGCTCCAGCGGGCGTGCACCGCCACCGTCATCATCGAGACCCGGTCCTCGCACAGCAGCTCATCGAGGCCCATCACCGCCGTGTCCAGGAAGTCGCGCGGGCTGGAGAAGCCCGGGCTCATCAGGTAGCGCGAGTCGTTGTAGGTCTTGGAGTACGGCACCACCAGCATCGGCCGGCCGCCCACCCGCTCGTAGTACGGCACGTCGTCGGCGCAGCCCTCCGAGTGGTACATGAAGCCGCCCAGCTCGAGCAGCAGCTCGCGGGTGTTCTCGCTCGGCCAGCTGCGCGAGTTCCAGCCCACCGGACGGCTGCCCAGCACCCGCTCGAACGTCTCGACGGCCAGCGCGATGGACGCCTTCTCCTGCTCCCGGTCGAGCACCCAGGCCTCGGTCCAGCGCCATCCGTGCCCCATCAGGTCGTGGCCGCGCTCGCGCATCCACTCGGCCACCCCCGGGTTCAGCTCCAGCGCCACCGCCGCGCCGGACACGGTGACCGGCACGCCCGCCTCGTCGAAGATGCGGGCCAGCCGCCACACACCGGCCCGGCTGCCGTATTCGTAGTGCGACTCGGTGCCGGGGTCGCGCTGCGGCGGCTGCACGCCCGGGTCGGCGTACTCGCCCCAGCCGTCGTTGCGATCGTCACCCCACATCACGGAGTACTCAGAGCCCTCCTCGTACACCAGCACCGGGTTGATCACGACCCGGGCGCCGTCCGGCCACTCGAAGGCGGGAGGGGTGCGCCCGTAGCCGACCAGGTCGCGGGCGCGGGCCGGCTCGGGGATCACGCCACGGGCTCCGCGGCGGCGAACGCAGGCCGGGCGGTGACGGTGTCGCGCAGCAGCGCCACCTTCGGCCACGGGCCGAAGTCGAGCGGCAGCCGGTACCACCGCCACAGCACTGGCGCGAAGGCGCAGTCGGCGATCGTGAACTCGCCGAGCACGGTGCCGTTGGAGGCCACGAACCGCTCCATCAGGTCGAACTTCGGGCGTGCGTTCGCGATCGCGGCCGCCAGCTCCGCCTGGTCTGCGTCCTCGGCCCGGCCGCCGCCCGCTTCCCAGTCGCCGTGCATCAGCCCGATCCGTTCGGCGGGGAAGAAGGCGCCGCGGAACTGGGTGCTGAAGGCGTCCAGCGCCCAGTCCACCCGTGCCCGGCCCTGTGCATCGGCCGGGTACAGGTCGGCCCGGCCCTCACGGTTGGCCAGGTAGCGCAGGATGGCGTTCGACTCTCCCAGCTCGAACTCCCCGTCCTGCACGAACGGGATCGTCGCGAACGGGTACAAGGCTCGGTACCAGCCGGGACGGTCGGGGCCGATCGGCACGTGCCTGGTCTCGTAGCCCAGACCCAGCTCCGACAGCAGGAAGCGCACCTTGAGTGCGTTGGACGAGACCGGGTTTGAGTACAGGACGATGCTCATCTGCCGGAGATTGGCATGCCATCATCTGGCATGGCGAGTCGAGTCTAGATGGTCACGACGTCGGCGGTGACCCGCAGCGCCACCCGCCCGGCAATCGCCTGGCACACCGGGCAGTGAGCCTCGGCGTCGGCCACCAGCCCGCGCACCACAGCCGAGTCGGCCGGCGACTCCACGCGCACCCGCAGGTCGGCATCCGACAGGTGGTGGTCGGCTCCGTCGCCCCAGGCCAGTCGCGTTGCCACCGTGGTCTCGATATCACCGAGTGGGATCGAGCGCGCCCGCGCCATCCCGGTCAGGGTTGACGTGAAGCAGTTCGCCAGCGCCGCCGAGAACAGCTCCTCGGGGTTCGACCGGCCGCCCGGACCTCCCAGCTCTGCCTGCGTCGCTGTCGCCGCGGACAACGCCCCGGACGATCCCTCGACCTGGCCCAGATAGCCGTTCCAGCGCAGCGTCGCCGACGCTTCCAGAGATCCCATGCGGCCAGTCTAACCGAGCATCGTCAGGCGAACCCGCGTGCTAGGTTAGGCCATCGACCAGGACGGCGAGAGCGACTATCCGACCGTATTTCCCGCGATCCACCGCGATGCGCGGCTGTCGGACAAGGTCACCGATGCGATCCTGGAGATGATCGCCTCCAACCAGCTGAAGCCGGGCGACCAGCTGCCGCCCGAGCGCGAGCTGGGCGAGCAGTTCGGGGTGTCGCGAACGGTCATCCGGGAGGCTGTGCGGGCGCTCCGGGCGAAGGGGTTGCTGGAGGTGCGAAGCGGCAGCGGCGTGCGCATCGTGGCGGTCGATGGCAAGACCGTGGGCGAGTCGATGCGCCACTTCGTGCACGGTTCCAGCCTGGACTACGGCAAGGTGGACGAGGTGCGCCGGGTGCTCGAGGTGGAGGCCGCCGGGATCGCCGCCGAACGGGCCACCGAAGAGGACATCGCCGCCATCGACAGCACCATGCAGGCGTTCGACGGCGAGCGGGCCGACCTCGAGCAGAGCGTCCTGCATGACCTCGCGTTTCACCGCGCCCTGGCCGGAGCGACCCACAACGAGCTGTTCCTGGTGCTGCACGATTCGATGGGCGAGATGCTGCTCGAGGTGCGCCGGCGCAACCTGTCGCGGGGCCGTAACGAGCGCCGTCTGGTGTCGCAGATGCACCGCCGGATCCGCGACGCAGTGGCCGCGCACGACCCCGCGGAGGCGCGTGATGCGATGCGCGACCACCTGGGCCACGTGCAGGCGACGTGGAGTGACCAGACTACGGGCCGGTCGCGAGCGCGGGCTCCTCGTGGGTCATGACCTCGACCAGCGTTGCCCGGCCTGACTCGACCGCCGTGATCGCACGCTCGAGCGCCGGACGCAGCTCGGCCGGTCGCTCGACCAGTTCGCCGTGGCCGCCCAGCGCGCGCGCCACTCCGCTGTAGCTGCCGCCCAGCCGATGCGCCGCGTGCCGCTCGACCGCGTCGGGCATCCACTCTGCATAGCCGCCCATGAGGCCGTTGTTGAGCACGATGGTGAGGATCGGGATCGGGCCCCGCACCGCCGTCTCGAAGTCCATGCCAACCATCCCGAACGCGGCGTCGCCCATGATGTTGACGGACAGCCAGTCCGGGTTGGCCAGCCGCGCGCCCATGTCCAGGCCCAGTCCGGTGCCGAGCAGGCTGGACTTGCCCCAGCCCAGATAGCCGCGCTGAACGATGCTCTCGTAGAACGGCGCGATCTGGTCGCGCGGGTGGCCGGCGTCATGTGTGACGACGGTGCGCGTGCGGTCGACGACCTGCATCAGCTCCCACACCACCCGGTACGGGTTGAGCGGGGCGGCGTCCGACTGCAGCCGGGGCCCCCACCGGTCGGCGAATGCCGCCCGCGCCTCGGCCACGCCCGCAACCGCCAACTCCCGCACGGCCGGCTGGTCGTGCCCGCCCGCGGCCAGCTCGCCCAGCATCTGCCGGATCACCAGCCGCGCGTCGCCCACGCAGGCGAACTCGACCGCATAGCCCCGGCCGACGTCGCGGGGGTCGCATGTGACCTGCCCCAGCGTCGCCTGCACGGGCATCGGGGTGATGTAGAGCGAGCGCGAGAAGCTGGTGCCGATGCCCAGCACGAGGTCGGCCGCCTCGAAGAACCGGTCGACCGTCTCCGGCCGGGTGCGCCCGGCGGTGCCCAGGGCCAGTGGGTGATCCTCGGGAAACGCGCTCTTGCCGTTCAGCGTGGTCGCGACCGGGGCGCCGCTGCGCTCGGCCAGCTCGACCAGATCCGCGGTGGCGCCCGCGTACAGCACGCCCTGGCCCGCCACGATCACCGGTGCCCGGGCGTCCAGCAGCCGGCGCACGGCCTCCTGCACGTTATCCGGGGCAGCCTGGGAGCGGCGCCGGGCCGGCGTCCCGATCCGCCAGTCGGCGTCGCCGGCCGGGCCGTTCAGGACGTCGTTGGCGATCGCCACCAGCACCGGACCGTCGCCGACCGCCCCGGCGGCGTGCAGCGCTCGGCGGAACACCTCCGGCCCGTGCGCGGCGTCGTTCACGGTGGCCGCCCAGCGGGTGATCAGCCGGTACGCCTGCTCAGCGCGGAAGCCGCCCTCCGGCCCCTGCTCGGCCGTGTCATGCTCGCTGGGCAAAAGGAGAATCGGGCTGCGGTCGCCGTGCGCCTGGGCTACGGCGCCGAACGCGGATTCGGCGCCCGGCCCGTACTGGGTCAGGCACGGCAGCAGCCGCTCGCCGCTGGTCATGCGGGCGAAGCCGTCGGCGATGTTCACGGCCACCCGCTCGGTGCGGGTCACGATCGGCCGCAGTCCCGCCTTCGAGGCTGCGTCGAACAGCCGGTTCTCGGGAAACCCGACCACGCATTCGACGCCCTGCCCCGCCAGCAGCTCGGCGATCCGGTCGGCGACCAGCATTGGTATACCGTACTACGGCATACGCAGAGGTTGGGTCACCGCGACGATGTCGGCCGCGGCTCGCCGCATGATGGGCTCCGGCGCCGCCGTCACCCGGGCGTACCCGGGCAGCCCGAAATCGCTCCCGCCACGGATCAGAAGGCCTCGCTGGAGCAGCGCGGTGCACACCTCGCGATCGTCGGTCCCCAGCTCCATCAGCACGAAGTTGGCCTGTGACGGAAACACCCCCAGGCCGGCCCGTTCCAGCTCCCCGCCCAGCACGTCGCGAGCTGCGGCGACCTCGGCCCGGCGGCGGGCCACGAACCCCCGATGGCCGACTGCGACCCGCCCGGCCACCAGCGCCACGCGGTTGACGTTGAACGGCTCCTGCACCACGTCCAGCAGCCGAGCCACCTGGGGATCGGCCAGCGCGTAGCCCAGCCGCAGGCCGGCCAGCCCGAAGATCTTCGAGAACGACCTGACCACGATCACCGGCCGGCCGGCCAGCACGTCAGCCCGCCTGTCGCAGCGCAGGGCCGGGTCGGCGAAGTCCATGTACGCCTCATCCGCGACCACGATGCAGTCGGGCGGCAGCTCGTCCAGGAAGGCCGCCCAGGCGGCCGGGTCGACGAGGAACCCGGTGGGGTTGTTGGGATCGCACAGCCACACGACGCGCGCCCGGGCGGCGCGGGCCGTCGCGGCCAGGGCTTCGAGGTCGATCTCGAGGCCCGTCCGGGGCGCGGTCACGACCTCGGCCCCGGCAGCACTGGAGGCCTTCAGGTAGAAGCCGTAGGTGAGCCCCGGAACGGCCGCGGTCGTGCCCACCCCGAGAAACGCCGTTGTCAGCGACGCGAGCAGCGACTGCGCGCCGTGGCCGGGGATCACGTGAGTGGGCGGCACGTCCAGCCACTCCGCCACCGCGTCGCGGAAGTCTGCGTACGCCCGCTCTGGATACAGAGCGGCGTTGCGCACCTCGGCGGCGGCCGCCTCCAGCACGCCGTCCGGCGGCCCGAACCGATCCTCGTTCCAGTTCAGCGGCTCGAGCGCGTCCAGCCCGTGCTCGGCGCGCAGGGAGTCGCGCGATGGGCCGGGGTCGTATCGCACCAGGCCGCGCAGCGCGGGACGGGCCAGCCGGTCCCAGTCGGTCATGCCTCGGCCAGCTCCCGCAGGGCGTGCTGCAGCGCGGCCAGGCCGGCGGCAACGGCGTCCGCCGCGGTGGCCTCCTCGGGAGCGTGGCTGACGCCGCCGGCGTCGCTGCGCACGAACAGCATCGCCACAGGCACCCCCGCCATGCCCAGGATGGCCGCGTCGTGGCCAGCCCCGGATGGCAGTTCGACCGGCTCCAGGCCCTGTGCCGCGACGGCCCGGCGCACCGCCGCGCTCGGCTCGCTGCTCATCGGCACCGGCTCGTACCGCCAGCGGGGAACGACGGTGACGCGGCAGTCCGACGACCCCGCGGCCGTATTGGCAGCCGCCGTGGCCCGCGACACCAGCTCGTCGAGCGTCGAGGCGGCGGGCGCGCGCAGGTCGGCGAACAGCTCGGTGCGGCCGGGGATGGTGTTCGTCGCTCCGGGCGAGACCGAGAGCCGGCCGATGGTGGCCACGGCGCCGGGCAGCTCGCGGGCGGCTCGCTGGGCCCCCTCGACGAACCGCGCCGCCGCCGTCAGCGCGTCGGAGCGCAGCGCCATGGGAACGGTGCCGGCGTGGCCCCGGCGACCCTCGAACACGAGCTCCAGGCCGGCCATTCCGGCGATCGAGGTGACCACGCCCAGCGGCGCCCCTGCCGCCGCCAGTACCGGGCCCTGCTCGATGTGCGTCTCCACGAACGTGGCCGGCGGAGGGTCGAGCCAGCCCTGTGCCGGCATCGCTCCCAGCCCCAGCCGCGCGAACGCCTCCCCCACCGACACCCCATCGGCGTCGACCAGCGCGGCCTCGTCGCGCTCGAGCTGCCCGCACAGGGCGCGACTGCCGAACACCCCGCGGCCGAACCGGCAGCCCTCCTCCATGCGGAACGCCACGACCCCCAGCGTGCGCAGCGCACCGCCCGCGGCGGCGATCGCCGCCACTGCCTCCAGCGCGGCCACAACGCCCAGCGCGCCGTCGAAGCGCCCGCCGTCCGGGGGCGTATCCAGATGCGACCCGCTCCACACCTCCGGCAGCGAAGGCTCCCGGCCGGGCAGCCGCCCAAACAGGTTCCCGGCGGGATCGTGCGCGACCTCGAGCCCCGCGTCCTCCATCCACCCGGCGACCATCTCGAACGCGCGCTGCTCCCCTGCCCCCAGGCCCGGCCGGTTGGTGCCCGCGGCCCGCCCGATCTCGAACAGGGCATCCAGCCGTGCCAGCACGCGGGTCTCCATGATCGCAGCCACCGCCCCCGAGTATGACGCGTTGGCCGCGTCGCCCGGAGCGACAGCGGACGGCTGTCGTAGACTGCGCGCGTGTTGAATGCAGGTGGGACGCGGCTCGCGCCGGGAGCACGGCGCGCGGTCAGTCGGCTTGCGCCCAGGGGATGGCGCGACTTCTGGCTCCAGGTTGTGCTGCTGGGGAGCTTCGAGGTGGTGTACGCGCTGTCGGGCATCTACGGCCGAAACCACGCGGCGCAGGCCGTGGCCAACTCGCGGCACGTGCTGAACCTCGAGCAGCGGCTCGGCATTGCGTGGGAGCGCGGCCTTCAGGAGTGGGCGCTGCGCCAGCCCTCCCACCTGGCTGTGACGGTCGCCAACGACGCCTACTTCGTCTGCCAGCTGGCCGTGTCGAGCGCGTTTCTGCTGTGGGTCTACGTGCGCCGCGCCGAGCACTTCGCCCGTGTCCGCAACGCGATCCTGGCTGTCAACTGCGTGTCGATCGCGGTGCTCTTCGCCTACCCCGTGGCGCCACCCAGGATGCTGTCCGGCGCCGGCCTGGCAGACACCATGCGCACCAACACGGTGAATCTGCAGTCACCGCTTATCGACGCGCTCAACAACCCGTACTCGGCGATGCCCAGCCTGCACGCGTCGTACGCCATTGTGCTCGGCATCGCCGGCGTTGCCCTGACTCGACGCTGGTGGTTGCGTGCCATGTGGGCCGCCTATCCGGCTGTCGTCATCTTCTCCGTCGTGGCGAGTGGCAACCACTTCGTGCTGGACGTGGCAGCGGGCGCAGCAGCCATCGTCGCCGTGCCGGTGGTGGAGGGCGCCGCGCTGCTGGGCGCGCGCATGCTCGACCGCCGCCGCGGGCCGGCCCGGCCCGACGTGGGGGGTCGCGCCGCGTGATCGCCCTGGCCGGCCAGTCCGTGCTCGACCAGACCTTCTGGCCGGATGGCGGCGTCGAGCACCGTCTCGGCGGCGCGCCGATCTTCGGCGCCCGCGCCGTGGCCGGATCACGCAGCGCCGTGGTCGTCACCCACGGGGGGACGCCGGCACTTCGCAGGCCGCTGCACGAGCTGGGGTTGGAGGTGGTGGTGGGGCCGACCGAGCGCACCACCGTGTACCGCACGACCCTGTTCGGCGACGGCACGTGGGCGGAGTCGCTGACCGCGCTGGGCGACGCATTCGCCCCACAGGACGTGACCGGCTGGATGGCGGCGGCGCTGGATCCGTGCTCGGCGATCGTGTGCGGCGCGCAGTGGCGGGGCGACTTCCCGGCGGCGACGCTGGCCGCGCTGGAGCGGCCGGGCCGGCTGATCTACCTCGACGGACAGGGCCCCGCCCGCCCTCGCCGGCTCGGGCCGGTGCACGTGCAGGCGCCTCTGGATCCGCACGCGCTGCGCTCGGTGGACGTGCTCAAGCTGTCCGAGGAGGAGGCACTCGTGCTGTGCGGGGCGATCGATCCCGCTCCCGTCCGGGTGACCGGGGTGCCGGTCGTCGTGGTGACGCTGGGAGAGCGCGGGGCGATCGTGCTGGCGGATGGCCGGTCGACTCGGATCGAGGTCGATCCGGTGCTCGAACTGGCCGACACGGTCGGCGCCGGAGATTCGTTCCTGGCCCTGATGGCGACCGCTGCCGACGCCGGCGCCGAGCCGGTGGAGGCGGCCCGGGCCGCGTGCGCCGCCACGGCCGTGCTGCTCCGCCGGCGCCTGGACGCCGAGCGCCCCGTGGCCAGCGCAGCGCAGTCATGAGCCGGGAGCTGATTGGAGCCCTGTTCGCCTTCCTCGCGTCGGGCCTGTACGCGCTCGCGGTGGCGCTGCAGGCGCTGGAGGCGCGGCAGGTCGAGTCGCATCACTCGCTGCGGCTGTCGTTGCTCGACCGTCTGGTGCGACGGCCGCTGTGGGTGGCCGGAGCGACGATCGGGCTGCTCGGCTGGTGCGCGCAGGCGGTGGCACTCCTGTTTGCGCCGCTGACACTGGTCGAGCCCATCCTGGCGACGACCCTGGTGCTGCTGCTGGTGGTGGGCACACGCCAACTCGGGGAGCATGTCGGCAGCCGCGAGCGGATCGGCGTGGTGGCGATCGCAGCCGGCGTTGCCGGCGTGACCGTGGCCGCGCCGGCCCACGCCGCGGGACATCCTGACCGCCCGGGCCTGGCGTCCGCACTGGCCATCATGATGGCGCTGGTTGCTGCTCCGCAGGCATGGCGGCACTCGCCGCCACCGGCGCTGCTCGTCCCGGTCAGCGCCGGCGTCGGCTACGCCGTGGTCGCGGTGACCACGAAGTTCGCAGCCGACGACATGCGGACGCATGCCTGGCAGCGATCGGCCGGATGGCTGGCGCTGACCGCGGCGGTGGGAGCGCTGGCCGTACTCAGCGAGATGTCCGCGTTGCAGACGCAGCCGGTGACGAGGGTGGCGCCGATCGTGTTCGGGCTCAACGTGGGGCTGCCGGTGCTGCTGGCGCCCGTGCTGGCCGGTGAGGCCTGGAGCTCCGCCCCGGCCGACCGCGTGCTGCTGGCCGGCTCGCTGTGCGCGGTGCTTGCCGGAGCGGTTGTGCTGAGCCGGTCGCGCGCACTGGGCGTGGTGCTGGTCAGCGAGGCCGAGGCGGCCGCGGCGCACGGAGTTCCGCACGCCGCGCGCGCGACCTGACACGTTTCCAGGATGGGCGTGCGCATCGCTGCCGGGGGCCCCGTCTGGGGGGCCCCGGGCGGCGCGTGCGTCTACCCGTTGTGGTCGACGAACGGCTGAGGCACTCCCAGCCGGCCGTCCGACCACGTGTAGTACGTGCGGTTTCCGACGCTCGTGTTGTCGGTGTAGTCACCGAAGTTGGGCACGATCAGGCTGGACGTGTTCGTCCAGTCGGACGCCCCGGTGGTGATCCGGAAGTCCGGTACCTGCGTCAGCACCGTCGGCCGGCATTCGCCGTACACGTCGGTCAGCGGCGAGTCCGGGGCGAAGTTCCGCCGGTCGTACCAGGACGTGCAGATCGAGCCGTCCGCGCGTACCGACACGGCAGGCAGGAAGTGCAGCGTGAAGTCGGCGTCGCTGTTCACCCGGCCGAACCCGCTCGGGCCTCCCAGATCCGGCCCGAACGAGCGTGCCCAGATGTCGCCCAGCGGGTGTGCGCTGGCGTCGTTCCACACCACGACCACCCTCGAAGCCGCCTTGTCCCAGGCGATCCGCGGGAAGTCGTTGCCGGTGCCGCGGTTGTAGCCCGCGATCACCACCCCATCCAGCGACTTGACGCCGCCCGACGGCGTGGAGTTGAACTGGCCCTGCGTGACGACCATCGGGTCCGTCTTGTTGCCCTTGCTGGGGCTGGAGGCGCCGGCCGGCACCATCGCGATGTGCTCGTAGATCCGCGGGTCGCCGTTGAACAGGTTGGTGTCGAGGTTGCGCTCCCACGTCACGTACGTCGTGCCGCCTGGAGCCACCGCCGGGGCAGCCCCTTCGTTCTCGTCGAAGCGGTCCTCCGACCATATGCGGATGGTCTGGAAGTCGCTCGCGCTGAGCGTCGTCGCGTTCGCCGGCACGTGCGCCCGGGCGATGTCGATCTCGCCCTGGCCGGAGTGGTTGCCGGTCAGGTAGAACCGGGTGAAGGACACCACCAGGGTGCGTGAGGATTGATCCCAGGACAGCAGATCCTTGTCGAGGAACGCCGTCTTGGGCGATCCGCCGGGCAGGCCCAGCTTGCACACATCCCCTGCGTCACTGGGCACGACGGGGGTCCCCATGCTCATGCCCCCGGTGGCGTTCGGCGTCAGCACCTCGAGCGCGATGGTGGCGGAAGACGGCTGGCCGTCCTCGCAGGCAAAAAACGAGGGATCGTACAGCGAGCCGACGATGAAGTGCGCACCGCCGTCGATCGAGACAATGGCGGGGTCACCTGTCCACTGCTGGTCCGGATTCGGGTTGCGCAGGCCGATCAGGTCGGTGAACGACCGGCCGCCGTCGGTCGAGTAGCCGACGCCTGTGCCGGACGCCTTGAGCCGGGTGGTCTGCTGGATGCCGAAGGCCGTGGCGTCGTTCCAGGCAGCCAGCACCCGGCCGCCGGGGGCAGCCGCGATCGCCGTCTCGCTCTGCCCGGCGAACAGGTCCTCGTTCGGATCCGCCGCATCCACGTTCGTCCCCAGAGCCACGGACGCCCCAGGCCGGAGTGTCGGGCCGGCGCCCGTCGAGCGCGGCGGGTTGAGCCACATGTGCGCGCCCTGCGATACCCAGCGCGCCTTGAGGTCCTGAGCGACGAGTTGCTTCAACGACGAGCCGGTGGCCGCGCCGGCGGATGCAGAGGCCGACACCACCACCGCCACAGCCGCAAGGGCAATCGCGCACACGAAACGACGCATCCCCATACCTCCCTCGAGTCGGACGTCCACCTACCGCGAGCCGCAGTCTCGTCCTCGCGCAGGCCCACGTCAAGAAACTGACAACCGATCGTTACGTGGTGTCGCTGAGCGAGGGCGGATGCGCCGCCAGATACCGCAGCTCCGCCTGCGGCACGGGGAGATTCACCATCGGCACCCGGGACACCGGGCGCTGGTGGTAGTCGAAGGCATTCGAGAAGTCGTAGGCGGTGGCGTCAGCCGTGGACAGCGGCGCCACGCCGAGGGTCTTCTCCGCGAATGCCAGCAGCCCGAGCAGGGTGGCGGGGCGGGAGTCTGTGAATCGGGGGCGGGCGTACGGGCTGACGATCACCATCGGCACCCGGATCCCGCTGCCGCGGTTGGGCGGCGGCACGTGGTCGTAGAAGCACCCGCAGTCGTCGTAGGTGATGAAGATCGCCGTCGAGCGCCAGTCCGGGCCATGCTCGACTGCAGCCACCGCCCTGCCGATCCAATCGTCTCCCTCACGCATGGAATCGCGGTTGTGCTGGGAGTCGGCCTGGGTCGGAGTCACGATCGCAAACGACGGCAGGCGACCCGTCCGGGCGTCGCGCACGAAGTGCTGCACGGACCGCAGACGCCGGTGCTCGGGCGTCAGCAGGCAGTCCGCGAAGGTCGGGCAGATCGCCCACCCGTACCCGTTGCCCCTGGTCTCGCTGTACAGCGCCCATGACACGCCGGCGCCCTGGAAGCGGTCGAGGATGGTGGGCACCCACTGCACCGGGCTCGGCCGATACGGCCCGTCGCCGTCCTTCTGCGGAACGCAGGCCGGCACCAGCACCGGCGCGGCCGACGGCGAGCTTCGCCACGGGGCGTCCCGGCGGCTGTCGCAGCCCCAGCCGGGCCCCGGCCGCGCGCGCCCCCTCACGGGGTTGTCGCCGGTGAACCCGTCCGTGCCCGCCGCCACCAGCTCCAGGTGGCTGCCGAAGCTGGGTATGGCCGTCGTCTCGAACGTCATGTCGTTGAGCGCGAAGTGCCTGGCCAGCCGCGTCAGGTTCGGGATCTGCTTCGGGCGATACGCGACGTAGCACTGGAGCTGTGTGCAATCGAACATCCTCGAAAACCCGTCCATCCTGCCGCCGTCGATGGCAATTCGCTGGCTCTTCGTCGAGTGACTGACGGCGGCCACGACATCGGGGGCGCGCCTCAGCGGCACCCGTTGCCCGGTCGCCGTGACGCCTGTCAGGGCGCCGTCACAGCGGTGCTCGTACACACAGAACGGCCCCAGCACGTTATCGAACGAGTGGTTCTCCTGATCGATCACGACGATATGTTTGATCGGAGTGTTGTCATGCACCACCGAGCACGGCGAGACCCCCACCCCGGTACACGACGTCGCGCCCGGCATGGCGACGGGGGGCGAGGACGAGGACGACCGAGCTCGTACCACCAGCACGATCGCGACCACCGCGAGGGCGCCCAGGATCACGCCGACTGCGTGTCGCACCCCCACGCCGCCACTGTACCAATGGGCCTCACGGGTGGGCCCGGACGGCCACCGGTTCTCCAATGCGGCGCGAACGTTGTGAACCCGATCCCGGGCTTCGGCCAATACACAGACAATGGACACGCCGACCACATTGCTGACCGACGGTGAGGTGATCGCCCGGTCGCTCGAGCACGCAGAGCGGTTCGGCGTGGTGTTCGACCGGCACTTCCCGGCCATTCATCGCTACGTGCGACGGCGCGCCGGACGAGAGGTGGCCGACGACGTCGCGGTGGACACGTTCGTGGTCGCGTTCGGGCGTCGGCATGGATATGAGACGAGCCGTCGGGATGCCCGGCCGTGGCTGTTCGGGATCGCCTCGAACCTGCTGCGAGACAGGTGGCGGGCGGAGCAGCGGCAACTTCGGGCGTGGGAGCGGGCCGGTCAGGACACGGAACCCGAGCTCGATCTGGACGAGCTGTTCGACCGGGTCGACGCCCGGGCGGCCCGGCGGGTGGTCGGAAAGGCGCTGGCGGAGCTCGACGCGCGTGATCGCGAGACGCTGATGCTGTTCACCTGGGCGGATCTGTCGTACGACGAGATCGCAGAGGCCCTGGCCATCCCGGCGGGGACGGTGCGATCGCGGATCCACCGCGCCCGCGGCCAGGTGCGCTCGACGCTGACGGCGCACGGCGTGCACGGTCTATCGGTGGTGTGGGACAAGGGGGAGTGATGAACGACCTGGAACTGATTCGGGAGTTTCGAGACGACGTGCCGGAGCCCGGTGCGGAGGTGACAGCGTGGGCGCGTGCGGAGCTGATGGACGCGATCGCCCGCGCGGAGCCCGCCCGCCGGCCGCAACGCCGACGCTCGGAACGGCGGTGGCCGTTCCTGGCCGCTGCGGTGGCGGCGGGCGTGGCAGCGGTGCTCGTGGTGTCGACGTCGATCCCCGGCGGCGAGACCGGCGCGCCCACCAGCGCAGTTGCGGCCGTGTTGCACAGGGCGGCGGTCACGGCGGCGGGACAGCCGGCGGTCGCCCCGCCGCATGCCGGCCAGTACATGTACACGAAGAGCCGCAGCCTCCAGGAGTCGGACTGGTACGACGTGGGGCGGGATCACCGCCAGTCGTTCTCGGTGCGGATGCCGCTCATCCGCGAGGCATGGATCGCCCCGGACGGCAGCGGGCGGCTGCGGGAGATCACCGGCCGCGCCAGCTTTCCATCCGCCCGCGACCGGCGGGTGTGGATCGCATCGGGACGTCCGGCCCTCGGCGGGGATCGCACGACGAGCGAGCGATTCAAGCGCGGCGGCCTGTCGTACCTCCACCTGACCAACCTGCCCACCGACCCCGGGAAGCTGCGCACGGTGAGCGAGCAGCGCCGGATTGAGGGCGGGCCGCCGGGGGACGCCGAAACGTTCACCATCGTCGGCGACCTGCTGCGCGAGACCTTCGCGCCGCCCAGGCTGCGCGCCGCGCTGTACGAGGTCGCTTCGCAGCTGCCCATCGTGCACCTGTACGGCCGCACCAACTGGACGCCCCGGCCCGGGATCGCGATCGGTTTCACGGGCGGCGGCTTCCGGCACGAGCTGGCGTTCGACCCCAAGACGGCGGCGCTGCTCGGGGAGCGCACGGTGAACGTCGAGACGGGCAAGGTCGCGGTCTGGACGGTGTACCTGGCCTCGGGTGTCGTCGGCTCGACCTCCGACAGGTCACACCACACGCCCTGACCGGCGCTGATCCGGAGTGCGTCAGCGGGGCCGGGCCCGGGGGGCCTGGCCCCGGGGTTGGTCGGGGCCTGGCCCCGGCTCTATGGGGCCTGGCCCCGGCTCTATGGGGCCTGGCCCCGGTTGGTAGGGGCC
>JBQCGJ010000173.1:0-4468 GCA_051955775.1 Gaiellales bacterium
GGAGTAGTGCGTGAACGTCCTGGAGGCGACCGTGCCTGGCCGCACAGACGGCGCAACCACCAGCGTCGGCACATGACAGTTGGGTAGCGGCTGCTGCACGCAGTCGTGGTCAAGCGGTGCCCCCGGCACTCCGTCCACCCAGGTGATGAAGATGACGGTCGACCCGGCCCGGTACTCCTTCGAGGACAGCAGGTGCCTCATCCAGGTGCGAAGCCAGAAGTCGCCCAACGCCACGAAATCCCCGAGCTTGGAGGCGCCGCAGCTATGGCTGAAGCTCATGCTGTCGCACTCGTTGGGCACGATGAACGAGAACCGCGGCAGCTTCCCGGCCGCCAGCGCCGTGGCGAATTTCCCCCTGGCCGGCGTGCCCAGCGGCAGGTCGCGCTTGCGGCAGGGCAACCCGGCGAAGAAGATGGCAGCGTTCATGCGGGCGACGTAGTGGGCGAGCGGCGCATCGGTCGTCGTGCAAGCGGAGGGCATCGACTCCATGTACACGCCCCAGCTTGGAACCTGCTTGAACAGGCTGGGGACGCTGACCTGCGTGGTGTCGTGGTTTCGCGTCAATCCGGCGGTCGTGCCGGCGACGCTGGCGATCAGGTTGGGCAGCGCGGGGTGGGTGATCGATCCGTACCCGGCGGCCAGGCCGCACTCTCCGGCCAACTGCTTGATGTAGAAGGCCTTGGCGTGCTTTCCCATCACCTGCTGGTACCCGCGCTCGCCGAACATGATCCAGATCACGTGGTTGTAGTGCGCGGGGTGCGCTTTCCGCGTCCCGCACGGCAGGGCGAACCCGGTTGTGTGTACCGGGTCGGTGGACGTCGTAGGTCCGGTGTGCTCGCCCACGTGCACGGGGTGCTGGCTGGTCTTGACCAGCGCGATGGCCGCGACGCAGGCGACGGCAACGGGAATCAACCATCGCCACATGGCTTCAGTCTACGCTTGGGCTGGCGGTCGCCAACCCTTGCGGGCTCAGTCGAGGGAGTAGGCCACGGCCAGGGACGCCTGGTCGAAGATCGACTTGCCACTGGCGTTGCTGTCCGCGTAGACGCGGATCTGGGCCGAGTTGGCCTGGGTCGCGGTCGTGATCTCGGGCAGGGGGAGCGTCAGCACCACGTTGCTGCCCGTGCTCGTGCAGATCGCAGGCGTGCCGCTGCTGCCGTGTGTCGCGAGCAGCGTTGTGCTGGAGTACACCGCCACGTAGACGCACAGGTTGCGCCCCGCGGTGGCCGCTCGCAGCGCGAGTGTGAGGGTGGCCGACGAGACGTCGGCGGCGGATGGCACGGTTGGAGGGAACCCGATCCTGATGTAGCGGGTCGTGCTGAAGGCCGTCGGCCAACTGGCCGCGGACGTCACACCCGCGGTGTCCTGCGCCACCAGACGGGCGGGAGTCGAGACCGCTGTGCCGCAGCTTGCCGAGCAGTCGCCGAGCAGGTCGGGCTCGTGGGTGAACGACTGATAGGCGGTCGAGCCGGCCACGACCGCGCGGTCGACGACGGCGGTGCCGGCGGCTACCGACCGTAGGTAGACGCGCACGCGAAGCGCGTCGGCGAGGTTGCTGGTGGTGACCGCGGTCAGCGGCGTTGCGGTCGTCATGTTGGTGGTGCCGGTGACACACCCGACAGGCGTCGTGCCGGAGCCGTGTGTCTCCAGCAGGGCCGAGGTGGTCGCGTTGTAGACCTCGAAGTAGAAGCACACGGTTCGCGCCGCGGCGGACGCATGGAAGTCGAAGTCGAAGGCCGGGGAGGACACGGCGACGCCGGATGCCAGCGGCCCCGACAGCGTGAAGTCGAGGTAACGCGTGGTCGAGAAGGACGTCTGGAAGCTGGACGATGAGGTGTAGGTCGTGCCGTCGGTGAACGCCGCCGGGTCGGGCGTCGCCACCTCGCTACCACCGGCCGACGCGTCGCCCACGTCGTAGCCGGTTACCGTGGCCGTGGTGGGGAAGATGTGCGCGCTGGACACGCTCATCGAGGCCGTCCCGGACGAGGTGAAGGAGGCCCATGCCTGTGTGGCCGCACTCGCCGCGATGGCGGCCGCCAGCGCCGTCGCGGCGAGGCCGTTACGCAGGATCCGGCGCATGCGCCTCGGCCTCCGGCTTTCGCTCCGGCCTTGCCCAGATCTCCCGCAGCCACAACAGGCACACCAGCAGCGGAATGCCGATTGTGAGCGGGTACCGGGCGCTCGGCCGGCGGAGCCATTCGATCACCCAGCCGGCATCCGGGATCACCCACCGTTGCCGCCACACCTGTGAGCCGTTCAGGCGCGCCGTCCACGGATCGGGGGCGGCGTTGGCGTCGCCCTTGGTGCGGATTACCGGATGCTCGCCGCGATGGAGGATGGCCACCACGCGGTGCGTGATGGGCTCATGCGGTGCGACCGGCACGTTGTAGGTGACGACCTGGCCGACGCGCAGAGACTGCGGCGCCTCCGGTGTCACGACGACCACGTCGCCGGGCGAGAACCGCGGCGTCATCGACCCGGACAGCACCGTCATCGTGCGGTACGGCAGGATGTGCGGCCCGATCCCGAAGAACGCCAGCGCGCCGACGGCCGAGACCACCGCCGCGACCACCACCGTGCGGACCGCCATCCCGGCGGCCCGCACAATGAGTGCTGGCACTGCGTGCAACGGCCTACCGGTTGGTGGCCGCGCGCTGGGTGCCGGTGAACGTGTACTGGATGGTCGACGTCAGACCCTGGAACGTGTTCCCAGCGGTGCCGGGCAGGGTCAGCGTGACCCGCAGGTGATCGGTGTTGCCGGCCGTCAGAGCCGACAGGTTGGACAGCGCCAGATTGGTGCCGACCACGGGTGTCGAGGCAAGCACCGTCGACGTCGTGCCCGAGCAGGTATACGTGTACGCGGGGGCGGTGCCGCCCTCTGTCCACGCCACCGAGCAGCGATCGATGACCATCTGCAGCCCGTTGGTGGCGTCGGTGTCGAGCAGCGACGAGGTCGTCGCGGTGGTGCTGAGGGTGATCGAGGCCAGATTCAGCGAGCCGGTGTTGAGCAGGTCGACACTGCGCTGGATGGTGTCGCCGGGGGCGACGGCCGTGGCGCCGATGTTGAGGCGGTTCGTCGACGCGCCGGTGGCGCCGAGGGCGATCTGCACGGTGCCCGTGGTGATGCTCTGGCTCTGCGACACCGAACTGGTGAAGGTCGCGAACGTGGCCAGGCCGGCGATACTGGCGGCGGCCCCGATGGCAGCGAGCGAGAGCAGCAGCTTGCGGCCCACGGGCCGGCGCCACTTCGAGCGCAGGTTCCTCATGTGGTCTCCTGATGACGAGTAACGACAGGCGTAACGGGTGTCACGCGTTCTGGGGTGTGTCGTGCTTTTTGCGTGGGCCGGTGATCCCTCGATCGGGGGATCCCTGGCATCCCAAACCGGTTATGAGACCCTGCTCAAATATCCATATGCGAGTGAATTCCTGCCG
Source organism: Gaiellales bacterium (assembly GCA_051955775.1). GTDB lineage: Bacteria > Actinomycetota > Thermoleophilia > Gaiellales > JAICJC01 > DASUHT01. The sequence continues at coordinate 3,433 of JBQCGJ010000173.1, forward strand.
TTCTTGTCCGATAATCAGAACAGGGCACTGCGTACTGCGGAGCCCCTGGCCATCCAAGGAGGGACGGCTCCGATGCACCACGGACGGAAACCAGCCCGCACTCGCATGCTCACCTGTGCGATCGCGGGCGTGTGCGCATGCATCGGCGCAGGTGCAGTATCCGCCGCCGCGGCCGGCTCCGGCGGGCACACGGCAGGCCCCAGCCTGCTCGTCAAGCCCGGCGTTCGCGGGCTCTCAGCACCCTCGCAGCCACTGGCTCCGGGTGACACCGTGCAGCGCACGGCGACCCTCGTCAACGCGGGTACGAGTCGTATCGGCGCCCTCACCGCCGTGGTCGCAGACCGCAGCTCCTCGCCGCTGGCAGACGGCCTTCAGACTCGCATCGACAGTTGCCCGGTGGCCTGGAAGGCCTCCGGCGAGGCCATCGTATGCCCGCAGGCGGCGACCGAGCTGGTCGGCTGGCAGCCGGTCGCGGGCCCGCCGGTGAAGCTGCTGGGGGCCGCCGGGCTGAAGCCCGGCGCGGCCCTTCAGCTGCGGTTGTCGGTACGGCTCTCGGCCACCGCCGGCAACGCGTATTCGGGCCTCGGCGCATCGCTGTCCTGGGCGTTCACGGCGGGCTGAGCCACCCGGCCGAAATCAGCCGGCCCAGTCGGCGAACGTCTTCTGCGCGCGCTCCAGGCGCACCAGCAGCTGGTCGCGCTCGTCGCGCACCTCCCGGAATGCCGACTCCAGCCGCTGCTCGCCGAGCCGGGTCAGGTGGACGGCGACGACGCGGCCGTCCTTCGTGCCGGCGCGCCGCACCAGTCCAGCCCGCTGCGCCCGGTCGACGAGCTCGGTGACCGTGCTCTGGGCGATCCGCAGCTGGTCGCTGAGCTGCGTCATGGTCGTGCCGTCCCCGTTCCCGCCGCCCTTGATGGCGAGCAGCAGCAGGTAGCGCTGAGGCGTCAGCCCGGATCGCGTGACGGCCTTGTCGGAGTGGGAGATGAAGTCCCGCAGCGCCATCCGGAACTCGGCGGCTCGGCGGTACTCCGCCGCG
>JBQCGJ010000174.1:0-4847 GCA_051955775.1 Gaiellales bacterium
CAGGCCATCGCGGACCGCTACGAGATCGACCTGGAGGCGCCGTGGGAGGACCTGCCGGAGGAGCAGCGGAACCTGTTCCTGAACGGCACCGGCGGCGACAAGCTGTACGTCAGCTACCGCAACAGCATGGGCCGCAAGCGCAGCTACATGCTGGCCTTCGAGGGCATCCTGCCCAGCCTCGAGCGGCGCTACCGCGAGACCGACTCCGAGTATCAGAAGGAGCGTCTGGAGGAGTACATGGCGCTGAAGCCGTGTCCGCAGTGTCACGGTGCACGGCTCAAGGACACCTCGCTGGCGGTGACCGTGGGCGACCGCAACATCGCGGAGTTCACGGCCATGTCCGTGACCGGCGCCATCGAGTTCGTGGACTCGCTGACGCTGAGCGACACCGAGCGGGCAATCGGCGCACGCATCCTGAAGGAGATCCGCGAGCGGCTGACATTCCTCAACAACGTCGGCGTGGGCTATCTGACACTCGACCGCACGGCGGCCAGCCTGTCCGGCGGTGAGGCCCAGCGGATCCGGCTGGCCACCCAGATCGGCTCCAGCCTGATGGGCGTGCTGTACATCCTGGACGAGCCGTCGATCGGCCTGCACCAGCGAGACAACGCGCGGCTGCTGGCGACGCTGGAGCGGCTGCGCGACCTCGGAAACACCGTGATCGTGGTGGAGCACGACGAGGAGACCATCCGCGCGGCCGACCACATCGTGGACATGGGCCCAGGCGCCGGCGAGCACGGCGGGCGGGTGGTGGCCGAGGGTACCGCCAGCCAGGTGATGCGGGCCAAGGAGTCGATCACCGGTGCCTATCTGTCCGGCCGCCGGCTGATCCCCACCCCCGACCGGCGGATCCACGACGCGGGATGGTTCGGCGTCACCGGCGCCAGCGAGCACAACCTGCGCGACATCGACGTCGAGCTTCCCGTCGGCAAGTTCGTGTGCGTCACGGGGGTCAGCGGATCGGGCAAGTCGACGCTCGTCAACGAGGTCATCTTCAAGGCCCTGGCCAACCGTCTGAACCGCGCCCGCATGAAGCCGGGAGCGCACCGTCATGTGCACGGCATCGAGGTGTTCGACAAGGTGATCGACATCGACCAGTCGCCGATCGGGCGCACCCCGAGGTCCAACCCGGCCACCTACACGGGGCTGTTCGACCACATCCGCCAGCTCTACGCGAGCTCGCCGGATGCGCGCACCCGCGGATACAAGCCGGGCCGGTTCTCCTTCAACGTCAAGGGCGGCCGCTGCGAGACGTGCCGCGGCGACGGCACGATCAAGATCGAGATGCACTTCCTGCCGGACGTGTACATCAACTGCGAGGTATGCCACGGCCGCCGGTACAACAAGGAGACGCTGGAGGTCAAGTTCAAGGGCAAGTCGATCGCCGACGTGCTCGACATGCCCATCGAGGAGGCGCTGGACTTCTTCTCCAAGATCCCCAAGCTGCGGCGGCGGTTGCAGACGCTGCACGACGTGGGCCTCGACTACATGCGGCTCGGCCAGCCGGCCACGACCCTGTCCGGCGGCGAGGCGCAGAGGGTGAAGCTCGCCACGGAGCTCAGCAAGGTGGCCACCGGGCGCACGCTGTACATCCTCGACGAGCCGACCACCGGGCTGCATACGTATGACATCGAGAAGCTGCTGCAGGTGCTTCAGCGGCTGGTCGACGCCGGCAACACCGTGCTGGTGATCGAGCACAATCTGGACGTGATCAAGCAGGCGGACTGGGTGCTCGATCTGGGGCCCGAGGGCGGGGATGCCGGTGGCGAGGTGGTCGCCCAGGGCACGCCGGAGGAGGTGGCCGAGATGGACTCGAGCCACACCGGCCAGTTCCTGCGCCGCGTGTTGCCCGTGTACGAAGCAGAGCGAGCTCTCGCATAGGACTCCGCCCGTAACTGTGTCTGCAGGCGCCGGTACGACGCGATCTCCGCAGATGTCGCTGCGGGCGCGGGCGGTGATCCCGAATGGGAACGGCGAGGTGCTGTTCGACCGCACCCACCACATGGAGCGGGCGCCGTTCTACTGGCTGCCCGGGGGCGGCGTGGAACCCGGCGAGACAGCCGAGGAGGCGCTCCGCCGCGAGCTGATCGAGGAGGCAGGGCTCGAGATCGCCGCCAGGCGGCTGCTGTACGTCAGCGAGAACCTGTTCGTGGAATCGGGCGACTACCGCCACGAGACGATCCTGTACTTCCTGGCTGAGATCACCGGCCGCCGCGACGAGCAGCCGGTCGATCCCCGTATGCACGAGTGGCACCCGCCCGACGCGACGCCCGGGCCGTTCCTGCCGCCCGACGTCGCCCGCGCCGTGGCGTTCGACCTGGCGGGCGGGTTCCGCAGGCCGGTGCTGCACCTGGTCACCGACGAGCGGCCGGCGTGACCCGGGCTCGCCGGCGGCCGGGCGGGACGATGCGCGACGGCGAGCGGCGGCGGCTGGGCAAGCTGAAGCGCGCCGAGCGCGCCGCATCCGGTTCGTCACGCGCGGAATCAGCGGCGTCGGCTGTCGCCTGGTGCGACGGCGGATCGCGTGGCAATCCCGGCCCGGCGGCGTGCGCGTTCGTGATCGAAGACGCGGAGGGTGCAGAGCTGGCCCGCGATGTCCGCGCGATCGGCGTGGCGAGCGCGGCCGTGGCCGAGTACCGGGCGGTCGAGGCGGCGCTGGAGCGGGCGCTCGTGCTCGGCCTCGACCGGCTCGAGATCCGCTCCGACTCACGCCTGCTGGTCGCGCACCTCTCGGGCGAGACTGTGCCCCGCAGCGCCGAGCTCGTCGAGCTGGGCGACGCGGCCCGCACCCTGGCCGTCCGGGTCGGCCGCGTCCGCTACGCGTGGGTGCCGCGTGACCAGAACGGCCGCGCCGACTCGCTGCTGGCGTCGGCGCTCGGGTTCGACGACCCCGGTCGCTAACTCGGAAGCGCGTAGGTCTCGCCGCCCCGCTCGAGCACCCGCTTCCTCGCCAGCGGCGTCACCGCCGGGCCCTGGAGCACGGCTCCCGTTGTGGGGCTGAACTGCGAGCCGTGGCAGGAGCAGGCGATGGCTGTACGCAAGCTCAGTTGGGGATGTCCACGACGTCGGCGGTGACCGCGCCGCTGCGCCGGTACTCCTGCCAGTGCTGGTATGCCGTGGCCGTGAGCTGACCCTTCACCTCGCCCCGGGCGATCATGCCCTCCACCTCGTCCGGCGTGAACCACTCGGGAGCGCCCAGGATGTCGGGGTCGTTGACGGCGTACGTGGTCTGGCGGGGGCCCCCGCACAGGTAGTCCAGCCGTGTGGACGTGCCGATCCGGCGCCCGTCGTCGTCGTGCTCGCGCACCAGCGCCAGCCCGACCAGCGTGGCCTGTGATGCGGAGTAGCCGGTCTCCGAGAGCAGGTTCCGGTTGACGACCTGTTCGGGAAGCTGCCTGCGCCCGTCCTCGTCGTTGGGCGCCATCCAGCCGGTGGGGAAATTCCAGCGCTCCTCACCGTCGCGGTTCAGCTGGCGCACCATCAGCAGCTCGCCGCCGTGCTCGACGATCGCACACACGGTGGTGGCGAAGATCGGGTCGTGGCCGCCGCTGTCCGGCGCGCCGGACGCGGGCTTGGGAGAGGGCTCGGCGATGAATCCGGCCTCGCTCGGGATCATGTGATCGCTCACGCCGCACCCACAATAGCGTGCAAATGGGCTGGGGGCGGTGTCGCCATTGTAAACACGCGGTAAGCAGGCGTTCGGATGCGGCCGCTCGGTAAAGTGTGGGGGATGGCTTCGGCCGACATCCCGGTTCTGGAAGCCCGTTCGGGCTGGATCTCGGCGCGCTCGCTGCGGATCGCCGCCGCGGCCACGCTGGCGCTGCTGTGGCTGGTGGTGACGACCGGCGCGCTGGTGCGGCTGACCGCGTCGGGCCTGGGCTGCCCGCACTGGCCGACCTGCGAGGCCAACCAGGTGCTGCCGATGGATTCCCGGCATGCCCTGATCGAGTTCTCGAACCGCGTGATCTCCGGGATTGCGATGCTGGCGGCCGTGGGCACCGCGTTCGTCGCGTACCGGCTGCGCAGGCTGGACGCGATCACCGGCGCCGCCATGGTGGCGGCGGTGGGCACGGTCGCGCAGGTCCCCCTGGGGGCCGTCACCGTGGCCTTCGACCTGAACCCGATCCTGGTCATGTCGCACTTCCTGCTGGCCATGATCGTGATCACCTTCTCGACCTGGATGACGGTGCAGGTGTGGCGCGGGGCCGACGATCCGCGCACGGCGCCGGTCGAGCACCCGTGGGTGCGGCTGGCCGCCTGGGCCGCCGCGGCGTGCTGCGTGATGCTGGTCACCACCGGCGCCTTCGTGACCGCTGCCGGGCCGCATCCGGGCAGCGAGACGACGCCGATCCGCCGGCTTGGGAACTTCTACTGGGCGACCTGGACGCATGTGCGGGCGGCCACGGCATTCGGGATCCTGCTCCTGGGGGTGACCGTGTGGCTGTGGCGGAATGCGCGATCGACGTTCGCCGCCCGGCTGTGCGCCGGGACGGTCGTCCTCAGCCTGGTGCAGTTCGGGGTAGGGGAGTACCAGTACCGGAACGGCCTGCCGTGGCAGGTGATCGCCGTGCACGTGGCGCTCGCGGCGACGCTTCTGGTGGCGGTGGTGAGCATCGCCACGCTGGTCGGCGACGAGCCGCAGGCCGCGCCCGGCGACCTGCCATAGACTCCGCGGCATGACCAGTTTCCTGCACACCATGGTCCGGATCACCGATCCGGAGAAGAGCCGCGCCTTCTACGAGGCGCTGGGGTTCAGCTTCAGCCGCGAGATGGACATCGTCCGCAACGGCGAGAAGGAGGCCACGAACTACTTCTTCAGCCTGCCCGGCAGCGACAGCGTGCTCGAG
>JBQCGJ010000175.1:0-4832 GCA_051955775.1 Gaiellales bacterium
CCAGCGCGGCCGACAGGAGCAGGGCCGCAGGGACGGCGAGCAACTGGCTATGTGAGCGAGTGGTCATCATGTCGTGAGATACGACACAATCTGGCTCGCGGATCGCCCCCGCGGCGTCTCACATTGAGACGCTCCAATCACACGCCGGCGTCTGCAGCCCGGCGGTACACCTCGGCGGCGGTCTCGTGGAACCCCGCCGGCTGGCCGGCCGCTTCCATGCTTGCGGCGATCTCGTGCATCTCGCCCACCCATCGCCAGCCCTTGGCGAGAGCCGAGCGGGCGGCGGCCAGCGACTCCTCCTCCAGCTCCGGGATCGACATCCGCCACTCGTCCAGGAGCGTGGCCTCGACGTTCTCGGCGCGAGCGAACTCGCGGGCTGTGAGGAGCAGCGCGGCGCTGCCCTTCGTCCACGACGCATAGGCCATCTTCACGGCCGAGGCGGCACCCGACTCGGGCCCCATCACACGCGCATCGACGTTCGTGCCGGCGAACAACCCGGCGATCCGTTCAGCCTCCGTGCCGGAGAGGTAGAGCCGAGTCCTACCGGTGCGCACCGGCGGCGGGCCGATGATCCCTCCGTCCACGAACCGGCGGTGGATGCCGGCGATCCTGCGGGCGGTCGCGGGCGACACCGCGTTCGCGTCCACGTAGACGCCGTCGAACCCGCTCACCTGGCCGGCCACCTGGCCGGCCGCGTGGGGCGGGCACACCGAGATCAGCACATCGCTGCGCCGGCACACCTCGCTCACCGTGCCGGCGTCCGCGAGCCCCGCCGCCTCGGCGCGGACCCGCGTCTCGTCGCTTCGGCCCTCCGACGCCCACACCACCTGCGAGCCGCCCGCGCACAGCGCCGAGCCGACGGCTGCCCCCATCTCGCCCGGATGCAGCAGCCCGACCGTCACCGGCCTAGCGGCGCCTGACGAAGGCAGTGATGCCGTTCGCGATGCCCAGCGCCGCCAGTCGCCGGAACCCCGCCGACTGGAACCTGGCCGCGTCGCCCGGGTTCGGCATGTTGCCGGTCTCGATGAACACCCGCGGGATGTGGGACAGGTTCGTGCCGCCGTACGCGTCGGAGGCCAGGTAGCCGGACGGGTACTGGTTCGAGATCGGCATCCCGGTGGCGGTGTGGAACGATCGCAGCAGGGCGGCCCCCAACAGGCGGTCGCGATGGATCATGGCCGCCGTCAGCCCCGAGTAGGCGATCGGCGCCGACGGCACGATCACGTAGAAGCCGTGATCCGGGGATGGCGCGCCGTCCGCGTGGATTGACACGGCGGCTGCGGCGTGCAGCCGGTTCCCGAGTGCGGCGCGAGCGGTGATGCACGGCCCCCACGGCCGGGAGGTGACGGGGGTCATGGCCACCCGCGCGCCGCGCTTGCGCAGGATCGCCACCACCATGCGGGCCACGCTCAGGTTGTACTGCGCCTCCGAATAGCCGCCGGCGGTGGCGGTGCCCGTCGTATCGCACGGTTTGGTCGATCCCGGGCCGAGCCCGTACTGGACGGGCCGGTTGATCTCGGCCGCGTGGTAGCGATTGCGCACGTTGTGCCCCGGGTCGACGACGATCACCTTGCCGGCCAGCGGAAGCGCGGGACCGGTCGCCGGCCTGGCGGTGGACGTGGGCGACGTCGTGGTCGGATCGGACGACGATGCCGACGTGGGCGGCTGCGTCGCCGGCGCGGTTGCGTTCGAGGTCGCCGGGTGCGCCTTCGACGACGGCTGCTGCGTCTGCGTCGTGGAGGTCGAGTCGAACAGGGTGGCGTTGTTCATGTCCTTCGAGAACCCGACTCCGGCGGCCACACCGATGGCCGCGACCACGCCGATCAGGATCGCCTTGCGCACATTCACAGCGCTCAGGTTAACCCGTCAGCCACGCCCCGTTCTCCTGCACGACTCTGCCGTCCACCTCGATACGGCCGCCGCCGCGCAGGTCCTTGACCATGTCCCAGTGGATGGCCGAGTCGTTGGTGCCGCCCAGGTCGGCGAACCCTGCGCCCAGCGCCAGATGCACCGTGCCGTCGATCTTCTCGTCGAAGTGGGTGTTTCGGACGTACCGGGTGATGCCCGGATTGCAGCCCACGCCGAGTTCGCCCAGCCGCCGCGCGCCCTCGTCGGCATCCAGCGTCTCGAGCAGAAACGGCTGCTCCGAATCGGCCGCGGCGTCGACCACCCGGCCGCCCTCGAAGCGCAGCCGTACGCCCGACACGTCGCGCCCGCTCCACACCGCCGGGAACTCGGCGAACGCGATCGTGCCCTCCGCCGAGGTCTCGACCGGGCAGCCGAAGAACTCGCCGCCCGGCATGTTTGCCCCGCCGGCGTCGACCTCGACGGGCCGGCCCTGCATGGACAGACGCAGGTCGGTGCCCCGGCCGATGATCCGCACCTCGCGCGCGTTCTCGAACGGCGCCGCGTGGCGCCGCATCCGCTCGCGCTCGGCGTCCCAGTCCAGCAGGCACGCGTCGTACACGAAGGTCTCGAACTCGTGCAGCGGCATGCGCGCGTCCTGGGCCAGCGCCGGCGTCGGATACCAGCACATCACCCACGGCACGCGGCTGTCGTGGATGCGCGCGGTGGCCGGCCGGTACGCGGCCTGCACGCCGCTCATGCGCTGCGCCGCCAGGTCGGCGCCGTCGCTGGTGTTCTCGGGGGCGCCCACCGCGAGCACGGCGTCGCAGTGCTCGAACCCGTGCACCTCCACCCCCGCCGGCTCGGCGATCACGTCCAGCGGCGCATGCCGAAGCCACGCCCGGTGGTACACCAGGCCGCCGCTGAAGGTCAGCCGCAGCAGCGGGTAGGCGCGGCGCTCGGCGAGCTGCTTCATGATCTCCTCCAGGAGCGGCCGGCCGAGCGGCGTCCCCCACACCAGCACCTGCCAGCCGGGCTGCACGCCCAGGCAGGTGTCCAGCAGAAGTCCGGCGTAGCGCTCGATACGGGGATCGTTCAAAGCGGCGCCAGGATAGCGGCACAATGCCCGACAACATGCGATTGCCGGGAGTGAACATCGACGAGTCGGGGTTCTCGGGCCGCACGGCCTGGATGCGGAACCTGGAGACGCCCCTGCGCACGTTCCTGCGCACGGAGACGGCGAGCGCGGTCGTGCTGCTGGCCGCGGCGGTGGTGGCGCTGGTCTGGGCGAACGCCGATGAGGGCTCCTACACGCGGGTGTGGGACACATCCCTCACCATCAGCATTGGCAGCCACGAGATCTCGCACAGCATGCGGTACTGGGTGAACAGCGGCCTGATGACCCTGTTTTTCTTCGTGGTCGGCCTGGAGGCGCGCCGCGAGTTCGACATGGGGGAGCTGCGCGAGCGGCCGCGGGCGGCCCTTCCCGTGGCGGCCGGCGTGGGCGGCATGCTGGTGCCGGTTGCGATCTTCCTGGCGCTCAACGCCGGCCACTCGTCGGCCCACGGCTGGGGCACCGCGATGTCCACCGACACCGCCTTCGCGCTGGGCATGCTGGCGCTGGTGGGCCGCCGCTTCCCGTTCCGGTTGCGGGCGTTCATGCTCACCTTCTCGGTGGTCGACGACGTGCTGGCGCTGATCGTGATCGGCACGGTGTACGCGACCGCCATCGACCGCCGGTCGCTGCTGGAGGCGCTCGCGCTGTTCGCCGTCATCGTGCTGTGCGTCAAGCTCGAGGTGCACCAGTTGTGGGTGTACGGCATTCTCGGCGTCGCCACCTGGATCGCAGCCGCAGACTCGGGCGTCGACCCGATCGTGGTCGGGCTGGCGATGGGGCTCCTGACCTACGCCGCGCCCGCGGCCCGCGGCGACCTGGAGCGGGCCAGCGATCTGTTCCGGCGCTTTCGCGAGCAGCCCACTCCGGAGCTGGCGCGCAGCGCCCGGGCCGGGCTGGCCACGGCCATCTCCCCGAACGAGCGGCTGCAGCAGCTCTTCCATCCCTGGACCAGCTTCGGCATCGTGCCGCTGTTCGCGCTGGCCAACTCCGGGATCGCGATCGACGCGGGCTTCCTCGGCCGCGCGTTCACCTCCCGCGTCACCCTCGGCATCGTGATCGGCTACGTGGTCGGCAAGCCGGCCGGCGTTCTCGGCGGCTCGTGGCTGGTGACCAGGGTCAGCCGCGGCCGGCTGCGGCCACCGCTGGGCTGGGGCGCAATGGCCGGCGGCGGCGCCATCGCCGGGGTCGGGTTCACGGTGTCGCTCTTGATCGCCGACCTGGCGTTCCACGGCGACCAGCTGGCGGAGGCCAAGGCGGGCGTGCTGGGCGCGGCGCTGGGGGCGTCGCTCGTGACCTGGCTCGTGCTCCAGGTGACCAGGCGGCTGCCCCAGCAGCGGCGGCTGCGGGCGTTCATCGGGTCGTCGGCGCCGATCGTCGACCTGGCGGTGCCGGTCGATCCAGACCGCGACCACATCCGCGGGCCGAAGACGGCGAAGGTGACGCTGGTCGAGTACGGCGACTTCGAGTGCCCGTTCTGCGGGCGCGCCGAATCGGTGATCCGCGAGCTGCTGGCCGACTTCGGCGACCTGCGGTACGTATGGCGGCACCTGCCGCTGAACGACGTGCACCCGCACACGCAGCTCGCGGCCGAGGCGGCGGAGGCAGCCGGCTGCCAGGGAGCGTTCTGGGAGATGTACGACACGCTGCTCGCCAACCAGCCTGCGCTGAACCGGGACGACCTGCTCGGATACGCCGAGCAGCTCGGCCTGGACGTCGAGCGCTTCGAGGACGACCTCGACCGTCATCGCGGCGCGGCTCGCATCGCCGAGGACGTCGACGGGGCCGACCTGAGCGGCGTGTCGGGCACGCCCACCTTCTTCATCAACGGCCGCCGGCACGCCGGTGCGTACGACATCGAAACGCTCACCCG
>JBQCGJ010000176.1:0-4132 GCA_051955775.1 Gaiellales bacterium
CGTCAAGGAGGGGATCTCCGAGCGGTTCGGCGAGATGCGCAAGATGGGCATCCGGACCGTCATGATCACCGGCGACAACCCGCTGACCGCCAAGGCGATCGCGGACGAGTCCGGCGTGGACGACTTCCTCGCCGAGGCGACACCCGAGGACAAGATGGCTCTGATCCGCAAGGAGCAGGAGGGCGGCAGGCTGGTCGCGATGACCGGCGACGGCACCAACGACGCTCCGGCGCTCGCCCAGGCCGACGTCGGCGTGGCCATGAACACCGGCACCTCGGCCGCCAAGGAGGCCGGGAACATGGTGGATCTGGACTCCAACCCGACCAAGCTCATCGAGATCGTGGAGATCGGCAAGCAGCTGCTGATCACCCGCGGGGCGCTGACGACGTTCTCCATCGCCAACGACGTGGCGAAGTACTTCGCGATGCTGCCCGCGATGTTCTCCGTCGCCTTCCCGGGGCTGGCCGCGCTGAACATCCTGCACCTGTACAGCCCGAAGTCGGCGATCACCTCGGCGATCATCTTCAACGCGCTGATCATCGTGGCACTGATCCCGCTGGCGCTGCGCGGGGTGCGGTACCGGCCCGCATCGGCGACCTCGCTGCTGCGCCGCAACCTGTGGATCTACGGCATCGGGGGGCTGATCATCCCGTTCATCGGCATCTGGCTCATCGACCTGGTGGTCCAGTTCATTCCCGGATTTGGCAGGTAAACCATGAACCGCCTCCCCGGCTGGGTCCGGCAGCACATCGCGGGCCTGCGTGCGCTGCTCATCTTCACCGTGATCTGCGGGATCGCGTACCCACTGCTGATATTCGGCGTTGCCCAGGTGGCCTTCCACGACAAGGCCAACGGCTCGCTGGTCAGCTTCAACGGCCGCACGGTCGGGTCCAGCCTGCTGTGCCAGGAGTTCGTGGACGCCAAGGGCAACCCGCTGCCGCAGTACTTCCAGCCGCGGCCCTCCAATGCGGTCGACGCGACGGTCAAGACGGACTACGGCTGCAACCCGCTGTTCTCCGCCGCTTCCAATCTCGGCCCCAACAACCCGGACCTGATCCAGGCCATCAAGCAGCGGCAGCAGCAGATCGCCAAGCTTGACCACGTCAAGGTCTCGCAGATCCCGCCGGACGCGGTGACCGCCTCGGGGTCCGGGCTGGACCCGGGCATCTCCCCGCAGAACGCCGCCATCCAGGTGGATCGCGTCGCCGCGGCCCGGCATGCCAGCCCTGACGCCGTCCGGGCGCTGGTCAGGCAGTACACCCAGGGCCGCACGCTTGGGTTCCTGGGCGAGCCGATGGTGAATGTGCTCCTGCTCAACATGGCCCTGGACCAGAAGTTCCCGGCCGGGCGCTGAACGGGCATGGCGGTGGCGGCGGAGGCTCAGGAGCGTGACGCTGGGGCCTCCGCTGCGCCGGCCCGCCCGCGGGTGCTCGTCGTCGATGACGAGCCCGCGATGCTCCGCGCCCTGCGCATCAACCTGCGGGTGCGCAAGTAGGTCTGCGCCACACGCTGGAGCCCGGCCCGTCCCGGCCCCGGCACCTGCTGACCGAGCCAGGCATGGGCGACCGCTACCAGCCGTAGCCGCGGCGCACGGCCAATCAGGGGTTCTGCTCGTAGGCCAGGCGGAGCAGGTGCAGCACCCGGTCGTCCACGTCACCCACGCTGTGCAGCGCGATCTTATGGGTGGCCTGGCCGGGTCCCGTGGACGGCTGGAGGCGGTCGTCCGCAGGAGGGTCGGCGAGCCGCAGCCCGAGATCCACCCGGTCCCTGGTGGCAGCGGCGACAGCCGCGAACTGCCGGCCGCGGACGAAGGGCGTGTAGCCACCGCGGCCCTCGACGGTCACGTCGTCGCCGAGGCCCTCGATAGCGGCGGCGAGCTTGTCGTAGACCGGGCGCAGCGCCGCCTTCGCGCCGGTGTACTGGCTGTCGATGTACTCGGCCGTGCTCGGCCGCACCCAGCCGGCCGCGCGCGCCGCGGCGTCGGCGATCGCCCACTGGCTGTTCTGTGGTACACCGTGCACGGACCGCAGCCAGCGCCGGACCGCGTTCTGGTCGAGCGGGTCGATCCCGGACGCCTGGACGAGCGCCACCCACTCGTCCAGCGTGCGGCCGGTGCGCTCCGCCAGCGACCGGCTGACCGCGCTCATCATGTCGTCCGGCGTCTTCGGCACGCAGACAGCCTAGCGGCCCCGCCCGGCGCCGCCCGGAGACCCCGAGGCGCATGGATCTTGTTAGGGTTCTGCCCCGTCCGGCCGCCCAGGGCTTGCCCGGTGCCCCTGTGCCGCCAAACTGGTATCAGCAGGCGCAAACTCCGCTGGCAGGGAGACGATGAGCCAGGAAGGCCGCGGGCAGCTCCGGATCTATCTCGGCAACGCCGCCGGCGTCGGCAAGACCTACGACATGCTCTGTGAGGGCCACCGGCGAGCCGAGCGCGGCACCGACGTGGTGGTCGGCTTCGTGGAGACCCACGGGCGCAAGCACACCGCCGAGCTGATCGAGGGTCTTGAGGTCGTGCGGCGGGCCCGGATCGCCTACCGCGGCACCACCTTCGAGGAGATGGATCTCGACGCCGTGCTCGCCCGCAGACCGGAGGTCGCACTCGTCGACGAGCTGGCGCACACCAACGTGCCGGGCTCCCGCAACGCCAAGCGCTGGCAGGACGTGGAGGAACTGCTGGACGCCGGCATCGACGTCATCTCCACCGTCAACATCCAGCACCTGGAATCCCTCAACGACGTGGTCGAGAAGATCACCGGTGTGCCGCAGCGCGAGACCATTCCCGACGCGGTCGTCCGGGCAGCCGACCAGGTCGAGCTCGTCGACATGACGCCGGAGGCGCTGCGGCGCCGGATGGCGCACGGGAACATCTACCCGCCGGAGAAGATCGACGCGGCGCTGACCAACTACTTCCGGGCCGGGAACCTGACCGCGCTGCGCGAGCTCGCCCTGCTGTGGCTGGCGGACAAGGTGGACGAGGGGCTGCAGCGCTACCGGGCAGAACACCACATCCGGGGCACCTGGGAGGCGCGGGAGCGGGTGGTGGTCGCGCTCACCGGCGGGCCCGAGGGCGAGACGCTGATCCGCCGCGCCGCCAGGATCGCCGCCCGGTCCTCCGGCGGCGACCTGCTCGCCGTTCACGTCACCCGGTCCGACGGGCTGACCGGCGCCGACCCGGCGGCCCTGGCCGCCCAGCGGCGGCTGGCCGAGTCACTCGGCGGCAGCTACCACCAGGTGGTCGGCGACAACATCCCGGAGGCGCTGCTCACCTTCGCCCGGGCGGAGAACGCCACCCAGCTGGTGCTGGGGGCGAGCCGGCGCTCCTGGCTGTCCGCCATGCTCACCGGGCCGGGGATCGGCGCTCGCACCATCCGCGGCTCCGGGGACATCGACGTGCACATCGTGACCCACTCGCGCATGGGACGGGGGCGGGGGCTGCCTCGCAGCCGTGGGGGGGTCACGCGGCGCCGGCAGCAGATCGGCTACCTGCTGGCTGTTGCCCTCGCGCCGCTGGTCACGCTCGGGCTCGTGGCGCTCCGCGGCGAGCTCAACCTGACCAGCGACGTGCTGATCTTCCTGATGGCCGTCATCGTGGTGGCGCTCGTGGGCGGGTTCGTGCCCGCGCTGCTGGCGGCCGTTGTTGGGTCGCTCCTGCTCAACTACTACTTCACTCCGCCCATCCACCAGCTGACGATCGCCGAGATCAACAACGTCCTCGCGCTGGGCGTGTTCGTGGTGGTGGCGCTGCTGGTCAGCTGGGTGGTGGACATCGCCGCGAGGCGCACGCGCCAGGCGGCGCGCGCCGGCGCCGAGTCGGAGCTGCTGACGACCACAGCCGGCAGCGTGCTGCGCGGCGAGGACGCCGTGACGGCCGTGCTCGACCGGGTCCGCGAGGCGTTCGGCATGGATTCGGTCACGCTGCTGGAACGCCCAGCGGCGCCGGGCGGCAGGCCGCCGCCGGGACCTGCCGACGGGTGGACCGTCGTCGCGCACTCCGGCGAGCCGGCCCTCGCCACGCCAGACGGGGCCGATGTCGCGGTGCCGGTCACCGACACGCTGTCGCTGGCATTGCGGGGCCGGGCGGTCTCCGCGAGCGACCGCCGGGTGCTCGGCGCCTTCGCCGCGTACGCGGGTG
>JBQCGJ010000177.1:0-5120 GCA_051955775.1 Gaiellales bacterium
GTCAGACACGCCAGGACGCGCCGGCCGCCCACCAGCACGGTGCACGCGCCGCACTGGCCGTGGTCGCAGCCCTTCTTGGTTCCTGTCAGACCGAGATGCTCGCGCAGAAGATCGAGCAGCGAGGTGCGGGTATCGATCTCGAGATCCCGGCCGGCGCCGTTCACGACGAGGGAGACGTGGGCCAGCTCAGGGGCCGTCGGCGACGCGCCGTCGCGGTGTCCAGACACCCCGACATGGTTCCCCTGTCGATTGCGATCCAATCCCTCCGCTACCCGCGTCCGCAGTCGCCGGCCGCCGGGTTCGCCCACAGCGTGTATAGCGTGTGTGAGATATGGTGCCAACGACTCCGACCGGCTGCCTGCCGTTAGACTCGGCGCGATGAAAGCCGGGGTGTGCCGGGAGTTCGGAGCGCCGCTGACGATCGAGGACGTCGAACTGGCGGCCCCGGGCGTCGGCGAGCTCGTGGTCGACCTGCGGGCGTGCGCGATCTGCCACAGCGATATCTCGCTGGCCGCCGGGGCGTGGGGCGGGCGGCTGCCTGCCGTGTACGGGCACGAGGCGTCCGGCGTGGTCGGCGCGGTCGGGCCCGGGGTGCCGGGGCTGGCCGAGGGCGATCGGGTGGTGGTGACCCTGATCCGCTCGTGCGGCGTCTGCTACTTCTGCACTCGCGGCCAGCAGGTGCTGTGCGAGGCCGGGTTCAGGCTCGACGTCGAGCCTGCGCTGCGGGCCGCCGACGGCACGCCGATCGAGCAGGGGTTGCGCACGGCCGCGTTCGCCGAGCGAGTGCTCGTGCACGCCTCGCAGGTGGCGGCGATCCCGGACGACGTCGCGTTCGAGGCCGCCGCCCTGCTGGGCTGTGCGGTGATCACCGGCGTGGGCGCGGTGTTCAACACGGCGGCCCTGCGGCCGGGGTCGAGCGCGGTGGTGATCGGCGCGGGCGGAGTCGGGCTGAACACGGTGCAGGGCGCCGCGCTGGCGGGCGCCCATCCGGTGGTGGCCGTGGACGTGTCGGACGCCAAGCTGGATGCGGCCCGGCGATTCGGAGCCACGCACGCCGTGAATGCCGGACAGGCGGACCCGGCGGCCGCCGTCGCCGGCCTCACCGGCGGCCGCCGGGCCGACTACGTGTTCGTCACCGTCGGCGTCGCCAGCGCTGTCGAGCAGGGGCTGTCGCTGGCCCGGCGCGGGGGCACGGTGGTGGTGGTGGGCATGCCGCCCGAGGGCGACCGGGCGAGCTTCGAGCCGACCTGGCTGGCCCACGACGGGCAGCGCATCCTGGGCACCAAGATGGGTGGGGCGCGGGTGGCGGCGGACGTGCCCGGTCTGGTCGAGCTGTACCGGGCGGGCAGGCTGCGGCTGGACGAGCTGGTCACCGGCCGGTACCCGCTGGCCGGAATCAACGAGGCCATCGACGAGGTCGTGCGCGGAGACGCGCTGCGAAACGTGATCGTCTACTGATGCGGATCGCCGAGGCCAGGACGTTCGTCGTCGGCAATCCGCCACCGCACCACGGCGGCCGGTACTTCGTGCTGGTCGAGCTGGTCACGGACGACGGCATCAGGGGCGTGGGGGAGGCGTACGTGGCCACATTCGGGCCGCACACCGTGGCCCGCATGATCGAGGACGTGTGCGAGCGCCATGTGATCGGCGCCGATCCGTTCCACATCGAGGCGCTGTGGCGAAACGTGTACGCCAGCGGCTACGGGTCACGGCCCGATGTCAGCCTGGTCGGGGTGCTCAGCGGCATCGAGATCGCGCTGTGGGACATCGTGGGCAAGGCCGTCGGCAAGCCGGTGTACGAGCTTCTGGGCGGGCGCGTGCGCGAGACCCTGCGCTCGTACACGTACCTGTACACGCAGCCCGGCGACACCGCGGACGTGTACACCGATCCCGAGCTGGCGGCCCAGCGGGCCGCGGAGTACGCCGCTCAGGGCTTCACCGCGCTCAAGTTCGACCCCGCCGGGCCGTACACGAGCTTCGATCCCCGGCAGCCGTCGCTGGAGGCGCTCGACCGGTCGGAGCGGTACGTGCGCCTCGTGCGCGAGGCGGTGGGCTCTTCCTGCGACCTGCTGTTCGGCACCCACGGCCAGTTCACCCCGGCCGGAGCGATCCGCATGGCCCGCCGGCTGGAGCCCTATGACCCGCTGTGGTTCGAGGAGCCGACGCCGCCCGATGCGCCCGAGCGGATGGCGGCCGTCGCGCGGGCGACCACGATCCCCATTTCGACCGGCGAGCGGCTGACCACCAAGCACGAGTTCGCCCGGGTGCTGGAGACGGGCGCCGCGGCCATCCTGCAGATGAACCTGGGAAGGGTCGGCGGGATCCTCGAGGCCAAGAAGATCGCGGGCATGGGCGAGGCGTACTACGCGCAGATCGCCCCCCACCTGTACAGCGGGCCGATCCTCGGCGCCGCCAACATCCAGCTCGCCGCCTGCACGCCGAACTTCCTGATCCTGGAGGGCATCAAGCGCTGGGACGAGGGCCTGCACGCCCGGCTGCTGCGCCGCCCGATCGTGTGGCAGGACGGCCACGTGGTGCCGCCGGACGGGCCCGGGCTGGGCGTCGAGCTGGACGAACAGGTGGCCGAGGCGCACCCGTACGACGAGCCCAACCTGCATCTCGAGCCGCTGGCCGGAGAGTTGCCGCCCGCCTGATCGTCTACTCTGCCCGCCGCTGCATCATGCCAATCCGATTCCGGCACGCACTCGCAGTTGGGCTCCTGGGCATCGCCGCTGCGGCCGGCTGCGGCGGCGGCGGCGGGTCGCACGCTGCGAAGAACGACGTTTCGTCGAAGTCGCCCGAGTCCATCCTGCGCACCGTCCGCCGGGCGGTGTTCGCCGCCCATTCGGTGCATCTCTTGGGCGCGACCGGCAGCGGCTCCAGCGCCCAGTCGATCGACCTCAGCCTGGCGGCCGGGAAGGGCGCCACCGGCACCGTCACCGACGGCGGCAAGACGTTCCAGCTCCTGCGCATCGGGCCGACCGCGTACATCCGCGGCGACGCGGCCACCATCAAGCAGATCGCCGGAGCCCAGGCGGCGCAGGTGATCGGCGGCCGCTGGCTCAAGGTGCCCATCAGCGACCCCAACTACAGCTCGCTGAAACAGCTCACCAACCTGCGCGACCTGCTGGGCAAGGCGCTCACACCCTCGGGCAAGACGATCACCAAGCTCGAACCGCGCATGGTGCGCGGCGTGCAGGCGATCGGACTGCAGGACGAGGGGCACGGGACGCTGTACGTGGCCGCCAAGGGCACGCCGTACCCGATCGAGATCGACGCCGGGCAGGCTGGGTCGGGCAAGATCGTGTTCAGCGACTGGAACCAGCCCGTGGCGCTGCACGCGCCGTCCAACGCCATCAGCATCAAGCAGATCCAGAAGGCGGCCGGCGGGTGACGACCGGCCCAGGTCGTTTCGCCGACAGGGAGGCTGCCGGGCGCAGGCTGGGCCGGCGGCTCGGGGGCTACGCCGAGGCCGAGTCGCTGCTGGTGGTGGGCGTGCCGACGGGAGGCGTCGAGGTGGCGAACGCCGTTGCCGAGACGCTTGGCGCGGGCCTGGCCGCCGTGGCTCCGGGCGCCCAGCCGCCCAGCGCGGCCGGCGGGCGCCCGGTGATCCTGGTCGACGAGGGCCTGGAGGGGACGCTCGGCATGCGAGCGGCGGTCGACGCGGTGCGCTCGGCCGAGCCGCTGCAGTTGGTGGTGGCCGTGCCGGTGGCCGATCCCGGTGCCGCCAGCGAGTTGCGCCGCGACGTGGATCGTGTGGTGTGCCTGCTTGAGCCGGAGCCGTTCATCTCCGTGGGCCAGTGGTACGACGACTTCCGCCCGGTGTCGGTGCAGAGGGTCTCGGAGCTGCTGGATCACCGCCGGCCGGACGCGGCCTAGCTTCGGCTGTCCGTCAGGGCCGCGTCGCGCACACGCTCCAGGGCCGTCACCAGCGCGGCCCGCTCGGTGTCGGACAGGTGGTCGAGGAAGTGCTGGGCGACGCCGCGGTGATGGGTCAGACGCGCCCGCCGGTACGTCTCCAGGCCGTGCGGCGTCAACCGCACCGGCGTCACCCGGCGGTTGCCGGGCTGGGCCTCGCGTTCCACGAGCCCGGCAGCGGCCATGCGGTCGACCAGCTTGGTCAGCCCGCCCTTCGAGATCACCACCGCATCCGACAGCTCGTGCATCAGCAGCCGCCGGCCGGGCGCGGCCGCCAGCTGGAGCAGCACGTCGTACCAGCGCAGCGAAAGCCCGTGCTCGGTCTGCATCTCGGCCTCGAGGACAGGCACCACCGCGGCATGCGCCTCGAAGAAGGCCTGCCAGGCCCGGCGGCGCTCGGGCGGCACCGGACTGTCGTCGGCTGAGGAAGTGGGTTGCATACCGGCGGAATCGCGTGTAGTGTTTCCCAGCAAACAGTTGCTAGAGAAACGTTCCATGGGAGTCTAGCGAAGGGAGCGGTCATGGTCGTCCGAGTCATTCGACGAGCACCGCAGCGTGCGTGACCTGGCCGAGGACGTCAGCAACCAGACCCTGGAGGTGTGAGGTGTTCGCAAGCGTGATCGCGTTCGAAGAGGACTCCGAGACGCAGCAGCACGGGATCGAGCACGTGCTGGAGGAGGTGATCCCGGCGCTCGACGGACAGGCCGGGGTTCACGGGTGGTGGCTGGTCGACCGCGACGGCGGCAGGCGGCTGTCCGTCATGGTGTTCGACGATCAGGCGGCGTATGACGCCGCCATGGCCGCGATTAGCAGCCGGCGCGCCGAATCCGGCGACGACCGTCCGCGGCCGAAGCCGTCGAGCATTAGCCGCTACGACGTGTACGGATCAGTGTGAGGAATCTCACGTCACGGAGGCGCAGGATGCGGGTGCGCTGGCAAGGATCGAGCGAGCGTGCGGTGCGAAGGCGTGGTGGGTGTCACGTCGAGCGCCGCGCGCCGCGTGGCACGCCGCCAGCGCGCCCGCAGACAAGCCTCAGCCGCCGTCGACGTCTCGGCGCAAGAAGATGAGGTAGGCCGCGACGAGGGTGGGCACGGCGTACAGCGCGCACACCCAGATCGCCCGCACGATCGGCACCCAGTCGGTCGGCGTGCGGAAGAACCCCTGCCAGGCCGAGAACTGCGTGGTCAGCAGGTACGGGTTG
>JBQCGJ010000178.1:0-7526 GCA_051955775.1 Gaiellales bacterium
GATGGAAACCGTTAATACGGGCATGGAGAATTCCTGGGCCATCGTCGTCCCCGGCAGCGGCGGCGTCGAGCAGGACGGCAGCTACCGCATCGGACTGCGCGCGGTCCGCTGCCTGCGCACCGCGACCCGCCTGGCCGAGCAGCGACGGCCGCGGGCCGTCGTGTTCAGCGGGTGGTCGCCGCTCGGCGGCCCCACGGAGGCGGAGCAGATGCGCGCTGCCTGGGAGGGGCCCGAGGACATCGACCTGGTGGTCGAGCCCAGCGCCACCATCACGGCCGAGAACATGTCGCGGTCGCTCCCCCTGCTGCGGGAGCGCGGCGTGCGGGAGGTCACGATCGTGTGCGGCTGGCTGCACCTGCCGCGCGTGCGCTACCACTTCGGCGGCGTCTACCCGCGGCACGGGATCGCCTGCTCGTATGCCCTCGCGCGCCAGCCGCCGACGCCCGCGGATCTGGCCTGGGAGGCCACCGCCCTCCTGCTCATGCGCCGTCAGCGGCGGGCCGCGGCGGCCGAGATCCGGGCCGCTCAGAGCTCCACGTAGCTGCCCATCTCCACCACCTGGGCGGGCGGCATCCGGTAGTACCGCGAGGCGGGCGCCGCGTTCTTCTGCAGGGCCACGAACAGGTGCTTGCGCAGGCGGCTCATGCCCCTGGATTTGGTGGGCACGATCTGGATCCGGGACAGGAAGTACGACGGTGAGGTGAGGTCGATCTCCGCGCCCTGCTCGTTCGCCCGGCGCAAGGCGTCGGGGATGTCGGGCTCCTCCTGGAAGCCATAGCGGGCGATCACCCGCACGAACCCGAACCTGCCCCGGCGCACCTCCACTCGCTCCCAGTCCGGCATGCGGGGTGCGCCGGCCGTCTCCACGCGCACGATCACCACCTGCTCGAACAGCACCCGGTGATGCGCGAAGTCCTGCTGCAGCGCGCGCGGTGTCGTGTCGCCCGCGGTCAGGAACACAGCCGTGCCCGGGATCCTCGGCGGCTGCAGGTCGATCATCCGGTTCAGGAACAGGCGCAGCGACAGGGTGTCCTCGACGGTGCGGTCGGCCAGCATCAGCCGGCCCCGCCGCCACGTCATCAGCACGCTGAACACGATCGCCCCCATGAGCAGCGGGAACCATCCGCCGTGCGGGATCTTCGACACGTTGCCGGCGAAGAAGGAGAGATCGACGGTCAGGAACCCGGCAGCGCCCAGCAGCACCACCGGCCACGGCCTGTTCCACACCAGACGCACGACGACGAACGCCAGCACCGTGTCGATGGCCAGCGTGCCGGTGACGGCGATGCCGTAGGCGGCCGCCAGGTTGGTGGAGCTGCGGAAGCCCAGCACCAGGCCGATGATGGCCACGTACAGCACCCAGTTCACGACCGGCACGTAGATCTGGCCCTCCTCCTGGGACGTGTGCCTGATCATCAGACGCGGCAGATAGCCGAGCTGCACGGCCTGCCGGGTGACCGAGAACGCCCCGGCGATCACCGACTGGCTGGCGATCACGGTGGCCACGGTGGCCAGGATGACCAGCGGCAGCTGACCCCAGTCGGGCGCCAGCAGGAAGAAGGGGTTGCGGGTCGCCGTCGGGTGCTGCAGCAGCAGGGCGCCCTGGCCGAGGTAGTTCAGGATCAGCGCGGGGAACACCAGGAACAGCCACGCGCGGCTGATCGCCGGGCGGCCGAAGTGGCCCATGTCCGCGTACAGCGCCTCCGCCCCGGTTACAGCGAGCACCACCGAGCCCAGGGACAGGAACGCCTCATGCGGCTCGTCGACGATGAACCTCGCTGCGTACGTGGGCGAGAGACAGCGGAACACGCCGAGGTCGTGAACGATGTTGTGCACGCCGAGCACGGCGATGGTGAGGAACCAGATGGTCATGGCGGGGCCGAACAGCACGCCCACGCTGCCGGTACCGAAGCGCTGGATACAGAAGAGCACCGTGAGCACGATCAGGGCGATGGGGACGACCTGGTCGGACAGGCTGGGCGAGGCCACGCGCAGGCCTTCCACCGCGGACAGCACCGAGATGGCCGGCGTGATCATCCCATCGCCGTAGAACAGCGAGGCCCCGAACAGGCCGAGGGCGACCAGGACGAACCGCGCATTGGTCGATTTGACGGCCCCCCGCACGAGCGCGATCAGGGCCATGATCCCGCCCTCGCCGCGGTTGTTTGCGCGCATGATCAGCAGCACGTACTTGAGCGTGACGATGATCATCAGCGCCCACACGATCATCGACACCACCCCGTAGATCCGGTCCGAGGTGGGCGTCATCGGATGCGTCCCGGCGAACACCTCGTGCATCGAGTACAGCGGGCTCGTCCCGATGTCGCCGAAGACCACGCCGAGCGCGGCCAGCGTCAGCGTCGCGGCTCCGGCGGTGTGCGCGTGCTCCTTCGTGGTCGCGGTCACGGCGCCCGGGATCGTACTCTCGAGGCCGGGCCGCACCGCCGGCGGACGCGGTAAGACCGGCTCGGTGGGCGTCGCTAATGGTGTGACGGCCCTCCCGGGCCGTGCTCACTGTCCGAAGGAGGACCTGATGTCCTACGTTCCTGCCGAAGCCGGCTTGCGACGCCAGCGCAGCGCGATCGCCGAGCGCGTCGGCGCCGACCCGGCCTACCAGGCGTTTCTGCTTCTTCGCACCGCATTCACCGTGGCCCCCATCGTGTTCGGGCTGGACAAGTTCTTCAACGTCCTCGTGAACTGGGAGGTGTATCTCGCGCCGTGGGTGAATCGCCTGATCCCCGGCACCGGCACCGACTTCATGTACGTGGTCGGGGCGATCGAGATCGTGGCCGGCGTCGTGGTCGGCCTGAAGCCGCGGTACGGCGCCTACCTGGTTGCAGCCTGGCTGGCCGGGATCATCGTCAACCTGCTCACCTACTCCGGCTACTACGACATCGCCCTGCGTGACTTCGGGCTGATGCTGGCGGCGCTGGCACTGGCCCGCCTGGCGCCGGCGTACGACCCCCCGGGGCTGCGCCGGTAGCCGTTCCGCTCAGGCGGAGGCGTCGCCGTCCGGCGGCGTCTCCGCTGTCACCAGCGCCTTCAGGCTGCGGTACTCCTCCTCGCACGCCGGGCAGCCCTGGAGATGCGCGCGCATGCCCAGGCAGTGCCGCGATCGTGCGCAGTCAGCCGGAGAGACGCACACGTTGCACCGCTCGAACGGCTCGGCAGCGCCGGCCAGCTCGATCTCGACGTAGCGGTCGAGATTGTCGAAGCAGTCGTCGCAGCCGAGCTCGGGGTGCTCGGGGCCGAGCAGACGATCGAGAATCGGCTCGCTCATCGTTCCTCCCGCTCAGCGAGGTGGGCCCGGAGGTTGCGCCGGGCGTCGTGAAGGGTCTTGTAGATCGCGCCGCGGGTCGTCCCCAGGCGCTCGGCCAGGACGTCGATGGGGACTCCGTCCATGCTCACGGCCACCAGTATCTCGCGCTGGTGCGGCGTCAGCCGCGCGCGCATGCCGTCGGCGATCTCGGCCAGCAGCTCACCCTGCTCGACGGAGGAGCTGTCCACGCCGCTCGACGCGACACGCTGCCATGCCTCGGGGTCGAGCGTCACCTCGGCGTTCTGCCAGGCCCGGCGGCGGGCCTTGACCGAGGCCTCCAGGATCGCGAACTTGGCCGCCCAGGTCGTGAACCGGCTGTCGCCGCGGAAGGTGCCAAGCTTGCGCAGGATTGCCACCAGCGCGTCGTCGGCCGCCTGCACCGCGAGGTCGTCCACATCTCCCAGGGCCGCCCGCCCATGCGCCCGCGACCGCCGGTCGAGCTCGAACCTGGCCACCCGCAGCAGGTATTCGTGCAGCCGGACCACCGCGGCGTCCCGGCGCCCTGGCGGCAGCGACAGCTCGGCCACCCAGTTCCTGGAACACGGATCGAGCCTCGCGGGCGGATCCCCGGCCGGCGCGCGCACGATGTCCATCGCGCCCACGCTACTCGTGACGCCGTGACTCAGCAAGGGCGCCGCGGACCGTCGAGAGGGGCCATGATGCGCACCGCCAGTTGGGTGGGGCAGCCGGCCTCGACCAGCGTGA
The DNA here is from genome assembly GCA_051955775.1 of Gaiellales bacterium. Taxonomy (GTDB): domain Bacteria; phylum Actinomycetota; class Thermoleophilia; order Gaiellales; family JAICJC01; genus DASUHT01. Next base: position 4,025 of record JBQCGJ010000178.1, read on the forward strand.
TCAGCCGGTGCAGGTCGAACCCCCAGTCACTGGCCAGGATGCCCGCGGTGGGCTCGTCGAACCCGGCCGCCTCGAGGCGCTGTTCGCGCCACGCGACCACGTCGACACAGGGTGTGGGATGGGCCTGTGCGTGGATGCTCATGCTGTCCCATTAGCGGGCCGGACGGCGCGGTTTCTTACCCCGCCGCCGTAAGAACCCGCGGGTCGCCGACGCTGACTCTGCGACCTCGAGGGAAGGAGCCCGCATGGAGCGATCCCGTTCACCCAGACTTCGCCTGTATGTGCCGCTGGCGCTGGTCATTCTGGTCGCCGCCGCGGCGGCCGTCGCCGTCTCGGCCCGGCAGTCCGACGCGCAGACGCACGGCTCGATGAAGATGAACATGTCCGGCATGGTCACGAGCCGCCAGCTCGCATTCCGCAACGCGATGCGGGTGCTGTGGGAGCAGCACGTCGCGTGGACGCGGCTGTCGATCGTCAGCTTCGCGGGCGGCCTGCCCGACCTGCCGGCCACGGAGAGCCGGCTGCTGCAGAACCAGGCCGACATCGGGAACGCGGTGATGCCGTTCTACGGCGCCGCCGCTGGCCACAGGCTGACGGTGCTGCTGCGACACCACATCCTGATCGCCGTCGCCATCCTGGGCGATGTGAAGTCCGGGAACCAGGCCGGCCTGAAGGCCGACCTCGCGCGCTGGTATCGCAACGCGAACACGATCGCCGCCTTCCTGCACGACGCGAATCCGCACAACTGGCCGCTTCCCGCCCTGCGCCAGATGATGCACCGGCACCTCGCGCTGACCACCGACGAGGCGGTCGCCGAGCTGAGCGGCCACTATCAGGCCAGCGTGCAGGCGTACGACCGCGTCGAGCGCGAGATCCTGGGCATGGCCGACATGCTCAGCACCGGCATCATCCGGCAGTTCCCCGGCCGGTTCTCCTGATCTCCCCCCGGGGGCGACCGGCCTGCGGGAGCCGGCGCCCCCACCAGGGGCAGCCTCGGGCCGACCACATTCGGACGGTGGCGTGAGCGGTGAGGTATCGGCAACACTTCGCCCCGTGGGTGGCGAGCGATACCTCGCGTTGGTGCCGACCGGCCACGACGCCGGGCTCACCTCCGCGGCGCTGGGCCTGTTCAGCGCGCTCGACCAGCGCGGCGTCGACGTCGGCTTTGTGAAGCCGATCGCGCAGCCCGGCGAGTACGACCCGAACGCGGACGACCGCTCGTGCGTGATGATCCGAAAGCTCGCCGGCATCCACGTGCCGGCGCCGCTGTCCGCCGCCGAGGTGGAGCAGCGACTCGCACACGACGAGCTGGACGACGTCATGGAGCAGGTGATGGCCGCCGTCCTGGACTCCCGCGCACGGCATGAGCTGGTGGTTGTCGAGGGGCTTGCCCCGTCCAGCGCACTGATCTACTCCAGCCAGGTGAACCGGGCGCTGGCGGCGGCGCTGGACGCGGACGTGGTGCTGGTCGCGAACGGCGCCTCGGCCGACCCGGCCACGATCGCCGACACGGCGCGGATGACCGCGCTCGGCTATCAGCGGGGAGAGGAGTCGCGGGTGGTCGGCTGCCTGGTCAACCGGGTGGCAGACGCCGGTCGTGAGTTCGAGCCGCTGCGCGCGGCGCTGCAAGCCCTGGGCGTCGCTGCGGCCGGGGCGGTGCCCTATGTGGAGGAGCTGACGTGGCCGCGGATGCTCGACCTGGTGCGCCTGCTGGACGCGGGCGTGCTGCAGGAGGGCGATCTGGCCACCCGGCGGCTGAAGGATGTGGCCGTGTTCGCCCGCGCCATCCCCGGCGCCCTCGACTACCTCGTGGAGGGCCGGCTGGTGGTCGTGCCGGGCGACCGCCACGACATCATCATGGCCGCTGCGCTGGCCGAGGCGGGGGGCGTCAAGCTGGCCGGCCTGCTGCTGTCGGGGGACGTCAGCCCGGATCCCCAGGTGTTCGACCTGGCCCGCCGGGCCGCCGGCTCGGCGCTGCCCATCCTGACCACCGGCGGGGACACGTTCACGACCGCGTCGAAGCTGCACGACATCGACCGCTCGCTCCCCGGAGACGACCTCGAGCGGGCGAAGATGGTGATGCGGGTGGTGTCCGAGCACCTCGACGAGGACTGGCTGGCCGCGGTTCGCGGCCAGACGCCGCGGCACCGGGTCAGCCCCGCCGCCTTCCGCTTCCGCCTCGCCGAGCTGGCCCGGGCCGGCGGGCGGCGGATCGTCCTGCCCGAGGGCGACGAACCGCGCACGATCCGTGCCGCGGTGGCCTGCCTGCATCGCGGCCTGGCAGGCTGCGTGCTGCTCGGCGACCCGGACGGTGTGCGCGCCGTCGCGCGGGCCGAGGGGCTGGGCCTGCCCGACGACATCGAGATCATCCTGCCGGACGCGATCGCGGAGCGCTACCTGGGCCGGCTGCTCGAGCGGCGGGCGCACCGCGGGCTGACCGAGGAGCAGGCGCGGGACATGCTGGGCGACTCGATCGTGGTCGGCACGCTGATGCTGGACGCCGGTGACGTCGACGGACTGGTCGCCGGCGCGCAGCACACGACCGCCGCCACGCTGCGGCCGGCCCTGCAGCTGATCTCGACCGCGCCCGGCTTCTCGCTTGTGTCGTCCTGCTTCTTCATGTGCCTGCCGGACGACGTGGTGGTGTACGCCGACTGCGCCGTCAATCCCGACCCGAACGCCTCGCAGCTTGCCGAGATCGCCGTCCAGAGCGCCGCCTCGGCGCGCGCCTTCGGGATCCAGCCGCGCGTTGCCATGATCAGCTACGCGACCGGTGACTCGAGCGCCGGCGCGGCGGTGGACAAGGTCGCCGAGGCGACCAGGCTGGCCCGGGAGCTGGCGCCCGATGTGCCGGTCGACGGCCCCATGCAGTACGACGCGGCGGCCATCCGCAGCGTCGCGCAGAGCAAGCGCCCCGGCAGCGAGGTGGCGGGGCAGGCCACGGTGTTCGTGTTCCCCGACCTGAACACCGGCAACACGATCTACAAGGCGGTGCAGCGCGGCGCCGGGGTGGTCAGCATCGGCCCGGTGCTTCAGGGGCTCGCCAAACCGGTCAACGATCTCAGCCGCGGCGCCCAGGTGGAGGACATCATCTACACGATCGCGGTCACCGCGATCCAGGCCGCAGCACTCCACGACGTGCCGGTCGGCGTCGCCGGCGCGGTGTAGGTGGTTGGTGCCACGCCGCCGCGCGGCTGGCCGCTCGCCGTCTCGGCCGTGGCTTACCACATCGCGTGACGCGGCGAGCTTCGGCTGCGAACCGTCGCCTGGCGGCAGCCGCCGGGAGCGCCCGGGACAAACCAGCCCGAGCGCTCCCGGCGTCCTTCCCAGGCTCGGTTCTCGCTCGCCCAGCCATCACGCCGGCGTGGGATCAACCACCTAGCGGCCGGCGGCTGCGAAGGAGCCGCTGGTATCATCGCCCCGGTGAGCGCGACCGCGTGGAGTGCGTACGACGAGGGGTATCTGCGCGCCTACCAGTGGTCTGCCGCGCTGGCCGCGGGCA
>JBQCGJ010000179.1:0-13526 GCA_051955775.1 Gaiellales bacterium
CGAACCCTGCTGGGGCGGCCCCGGATCTAACACCAACACACGGTGTTACCCCGTTGCCTGTTTCGGGGGGTGGGTTTTGCCGTTCACATTTGTAACAGCGGGTCTAGGGTACCTGGCACCCAAACTGCTCCATCTCCAAAAGCGATTGGCGCGGCAGCCCACCGGTACCTGGCACCCGGCCCTCTCTGGGGCCTGGCCCCGGGAATCCGCACCTGGCGCGCGGCCGTAGACTGCCCGAATGACGCTGATCGCTCTCAAGGGCACCGTGAAGTCCTTCGGCGCCCGCCGGGTGCTCGACGGGCTCGATCTGGAGGTGGCGGATAACGCCCGCATGGGCCTCGTGGGCCCGAACGGCTCGGGCAAGTCGACCGTGCTGCGGATCCTGGCCGGGCTGGAGCACACCGACTCCGACCCGCCCGTGCGGCGGCGCGACCTGACCACGGCGTTCCTGCCCCAGCTGGTGACCGCGGACCCACGCTCGCCGAGGGAGATCCTGGCCGAAGCCCGGCCGGAGCTGGCGGAGGTCGAGCGTGAGCTGGAGGAGGTGGCGGTGCTGCTGGCCGACCCCGGCGTGCACGCCGACCTCGACCGCATGGGCCGGGTGCTGCGCCGGCAGGAGCGGCTGCTGGCCCGGTTCGACGAGCTGGACGGGCACGCGTTCGAGGGCCGGTCACAGGCGATGCTGGAGAAGCTCGGCCTGACCGATGCCGAGCTGGGACGACCGGCGGCGGAGCTGTCCGGCGGGAAGCGCAAGCTGACCGCGCTCGCTGCCTGCCTGATCGCCGAGCCCGACCTGTTGTTGCTGGACGAGCCAGAGACGCACCTGGATGCGGTCCGCCGCAGCCTGCTCGAGGAGCTGATCGACGGCCATCGCGGCGCCGTGGTGATGGTCTCGCATGACCGCTATCTGCTGGACGAGGCGGTGACCGAGATCGCGGAGCTGGAGCACGGCCGGATCCGCATGTGGCCCGGCAACTACTCCGCCTACGCGGCCGCCCGGGAGCTGGCGCTGGCACGTCAGCAGGAGCACTGGGAGGCGCAGCAGAAGGAGATCGAACGGCTGCAGGACGCCATCCGCCGCTACCGCCAGTGGGCCAGCATGGTGGACGACCGCCGGCACACGATCCGCGCCCGCAACACCCAGCGGCGGATCGACCGCATGGACAAGGTCGACCGCCCGGTGCTGGAGCGGCGCAAGATCGGCCTCGCCCTGCGCAGCGGGCAGCGGGGCGGCAAGCGTGTGGTCGACCTGCGCTCGGTGGACGCCGGGTTCGACGGCCACGCCGTGCTCGAAAACGTCTCGCTGACGGTCTTCCGCGGCGAGCGCGTGGGCGTGATCGGGGCCAACGGCTCGGGCAAGAGCTGCCTCGCGCGCACGATCGCCGGTGAGCTCCCCACGGTGGCCGGCGAGCGCTGGGTCGGCCCGTCGATCCACATCGGCTACCTGGCGCAGGAGCACGCGCCGGGCTCCGCCACCGAGACACCGGTCGATGTGCTGCGCCGCCAGCGTCCGTGCAGCGAGGAGGAGGCGGTGTCGGCGCTGCTGCGGTTCCTGTTCACGTACGAGCAGGCGCGCCAGCCGTTGCGCTCGCTGTCGGGCGGCGAACGGACGCGCCTCGAGCTGCTGCTGTTGATGCGCGGAGGCGCGAACCTGCTGGTGCTGGACGAGCCCACCAACCACCTCGACATCGACTCGGTCGAGATGCTGGAGGCGGCGCTGGAGCGGTTCGACGGCACCGCGATCGTCAGCTCGCACGACCGCTACATGCTGGACCGCATCGCCGACCGCACCGTGGAGGTGGCCGGCGGCCGCGCGACGGCCTACGAGGGCGGCTACTCCGACTGGTACTCGCGCTCTGGCCAGGCGGCTAGTGTGTCGCGCTGATGCGACGACGGCAGCTCGGACGGACGGGGATGGCGATCAGCGTGGTCGGCTACGGCGCGTGGCAGGCGGGCGGGTCGTCGTGGGGCGAGCGGCGGCCGGACGCCGAGGTGATCGACGCCATGCGCGCGGCCGTCGATTCCGGGCAGAACTGGATCGACACCGCGGAGGTGTACGGGTCGGGCGTCTCCGAGCGGCTGGTCGGGCAGGCCATCGCCGGGCGCCGCGACGAGGTGTTCGTGTTCACCAAGGTGGCGCCGATCGATGAGGGCTCCGGGCTTCTGCCGGAGCAGATCCACGCGGCCGTGCGAGCATCGCTGGAGCGGCTCGGCATCGAGCATATCGACCTCTACCAGCTGCACTGGCCGGAGGAGAGCGTGCCGGTCGAGGACTCCTGGACGGCCATGGCCGAGCTGGTCCAGCAGGGGCTCGTGCGGCACATCGGGGTATCCAACTTCGACCGCCCGCTGATCGAGCGCTGCATGTCGATCCACCCCGTGGCGTCGGTGCAGAACGAGTTCTCGCTGCTGCACGCCGGCGACCGCGACGCGTTGCTGCCGTGGCTCGCCGAGCAGGAGATCGGATACCTGTGCTACTCGCCGCTCGCCTCCGGACTGCTGACCGGCGCCCACAGCCGCGATACCCGCTTCGGGCCCGGCGACTGGCGATCCGAGGAGTTCACGCCGGAGGGGATCGCGGATGCAGCCGACCGTGTCGATCGGCTGCGCCCGATCGCCGACCGGCTGGGCACCGGCCTGCCCGGCCTGGCCCTGGCCTGGGCGCTTCACCAGCCGGGCGTGACGGCGGTCATCGCCGGCAGCCTGAAGGCCGCCAACGTCCGCGCCAACTCAGCCGCCGGCGAGCTCGAACTGGACGCCGCGACGCTGGCCGAGATCGAGGCCACCGCCTAGCTTCCTCTCACATCCGCCCCGCGGCGATGATGCGCTGCAGGAACTGGCGCGTGCGCTCCTCGCGCGGGTCGCTGAAGATCTGGTCGGGGGGACCCTGCTCGAGGATCACGCCCCCGTCCAGGAAGCACACCCGGTTGGCGATGTCGCGCGCGAACCCCATCTCGTGCGTGGCGATGACCATGGTCATGCCCTGCGCCGCCAACTCGCGGATCACGCCCAGCACCTCGGCGACCAACTCCGGGTCGAGGGCGCTGGTCACCTCGTCCAGCAGCATCAGCCGCGGCTGCATGGCCAGCGCGCGCACGATCGCCACCCGCTGCTGCTGGCCGCCTGACAGCCGGTCCGGATACTCCCCCAGCTTGTCTCCGAGCCCGAACTGCTCGAGCAGTGCCCGGGCGGACTGCTCGGCATCCCCGCGGGAGATCTTCAGAGCGCGGCGGGGCCCCAGCGTGACGTTCTGGAGCACCGTCATGTGCGGGAACAGGTTGAACGACTGGAACACGATCCCGATCCCGCGCCGCGTGCGGTTGACGTCCACGTCCGGGCTCGTCACCTCCTCGCCGTACACCACGATCCGACCCGCGCTGACCGGCTCCAGGCGGTTGATGCAGCGAAGCAGCGTGGACTTCCCCGACCCGGATGCGCCGATCAGGCACACCACCTCGTGCTCGGCCACGTCGAGGTCGATGCCGCGCAGCACCTCGGCCTTCCCGAACCGCTTGTGCACGCCCTCGATCTGGAGCGCCGAGCCGTTGGCGCTCATGCCGCCCTCGACACCTGGCGCGAGCGACGCTGGCGGGCGATCAGCCAGTCGGTGAACCGCGCGAGGGGGACGGTGATGGCCACAAACAGGGCAGCGGCGATCAGATACGGGGTGAAGTTGAAGTCGCTCTGCACAGCGATATTGGAGGCATTGAACGCCTCGACCGGGCCGAGCAGGCCAACCAGCGCCGTGTCCTTCTGGAGGCCGATGAAGTCGTTCAGCAGCGGCGGCACGACCCGCCGCACCGCCTGCGGCAGCACCACGAACCGGAGCGCCTGGCCGCGCGTGAGGCCCAGCGACCGCGCGGCCGCCTCCTGGCTCGGATGCACCGACTCAATGCCCGCGCGGTACACCTCGGCGACGTAGGCGGTGTAGACCAGCACCAGCCCCACCCCTCCCCAGAACACCGGATCGTTCGGCACCCCTGACAACTGGAGGGCCGGGACACCGAAGCCCAGCAGGTAGATGACGAGGATCGTCGGGATGCCGCGGAACAGGTCCGCATAGACCACGGCGAACGCGCGCAGCGGGAAGAACACCGGCCCCGGCAGGCTGCGCAGAACGGCGATCCCCAGCGCACAGATCAGTACCGCGATCTCGCACACCGTGAAGATCTTGACGTTCAGCCAGAACGCGTTCAGGACGGGGCGAAACCAGGTCCTGAACTCCGACCAGTTGAAGAACTCCTGCTTGACCCGGGGCCACCCGGGCGAGTTGACGATGATGACCGCCAACACCCCGAACACCACGATGGTGGACACGGTGGCGATCAGGACGTAGACCAGCGTGGCGTGGCGGCGCGCGAACCTGCGACCCGGCCGGGCAGCCGCGCGGGGTTTGACGGACGTCATCGGCGCCGGAAGGCTACTTCAGCACGGGCGCGTGGGTCACGCCGGACAGCCACTTCTGCTGGATGGATGCCAGCGTGCCGTTCGAGCGCAGCACGTCCAGCGCCTGGTTCACGCAGGAGGTCAGCGAGCTGCCCTTGTCGAGCACCAGGCTGAAGTGCTCCCCGCCCGGCGGGGCCGGGAACTGCCCGACCAGGTCGCCGTTCGAGAGCTCGACGTTGGCCATGTAGTAGGCGGTCGGGTAGTCCACCACCAGGCCGTCGATCTGGCCGTCCTTGAGCGCCGTCAGCGCGTCGTTGGTATTGGAGTAGACCGACGGCGACTGACTGGGCTTGATCGTGCTGGTGATCAGGTCGTACCCCGTCGTCGAGACCTGTGCTCCCAGCTTGTAGGGCTTCAGATCGGCGATCGATGTGGCGCTGTCAATCGGCTTGCCCTTGAGCGCCACCAGCGCCTGGTTCACGTTGTAGTAGGACCCGGACAGGTCCGCGCTCTCGGCGCGCACGGGCTTGTACGACACCTGGGCGAGGTAGAAGTCGAAGTTCTTCGGCCCAGGGGCGTACGACTGGGTGAAGTGGGTCACCGTCCACTTGACCTCGGGCTTGGTGAACCCGAGCTGCTTCGCCACGGCATACGCGACCGCGCTCTCGAAGCCCATGCCGTTGTACGGGCTGTGGTTGAACTTGCCCTCCCAGCCGTGCCCGGGAGGGCCCTGGAAGTACGGGTCGTAGGCCGGGTTGTCGGTGCCGATCGTGAGCGTGCCGGCGGTGAGCGTGTGCAGGTTCTTCTTCGCGCAGGCGTTGCCGCCAGTGGGGGCGCTGGTGGAACTGGAGGACGTGGCCGACCCGCAGGCCGTGGCCAGCGAGATCACGGCTGCGATCGCAATCAGGGAGAGATTCTTCACGGGGAGCCTTCGTGTTCGCGGGGGCGGCGGGGGACTCAGATTCTATCGGGACCCGCCTTTCCAGCGGGCTGGACCAGCCACCTGCCGGCGCGGCCCATCGTCATCCGCTGCGCGGTCCGCGGCGGCGCCAGGGCCACCACACACCCGCCGAACCCGGCGCCCGTCAGCCGCGCGCCCCACGCGCCCTCCGCTCGCAGCTCCTCGGCCAGCCGGTCGACCCCGGGCGTGGACACACCGAAGTCGTCACGCAGGCTGGCGTGCCCGGCGTCCAGGATGCGGCCCGCGTCCTCCCACGCACCGGCCGCCAGGGCAGCGGCCATCTCCACCACCCTCATGTTCTCCGACACCACGTGCCGCGCGAGCGGGTCGCCGGCCACCTGCTCCGGCGTGGCGTCCCGCAGCGAGGCCAGGCCGAGCCGGGCCGCGGCGGCCGTGCACGCCGCCCGGCGGTCTGCGTAGCCGCTGGAGGCAAGCTGCCGGCGCTCGCCGGAATCGGCCACCACCACCGCCGCGCCGGGCGCGATCGGCACCTGCTGCCACGACGGAACGCGACAGTCGATCAGCACCGCCGCTCCATCCTCGGCGACCAGCGCCACGAGCTGATCCATGATGCCGCAGGGGACGCCCATCGCCCGCTCCTCCGCCCGGGCGCAGGCCGCGGCCAGCTCGGCGGGCGCGGCGCTCCAGCCGGCGGCGTCTGCCAGCGCCCGGCCCAGGGCCACCCCGACGGCCGCGCTCGACGCCAGCCCGGCGCCGACGGGAACGGTCGACGCCAGCACCGCCTCGATTCCGACGGGCGGCCGTCCCAGCGCCTCCAGCTCATCGGCGAGCGCCCGGGCCAGTGGCGCGGGATCCGGGCCGTCCAGCGACCGCACCCGCAGCTCCGACCCGGGGCGCGGCCGGTAGGCCACCCGGCACTGGAGGTCGATCGCCATCGGCAGCACCAGGCCGTCGTTGTAGTCCGTGTGCTCGCCGATCAGGTTGACGCGCCCCGGCGCTCGAATCAGCCGCGGAGCCGGGCCGGCGCCGAGCGCAACCATCAGATCGTGCGGGCCGCCGGGCATCGCCGAAGTATCCCCTCCGACGGCTTGGATAGCGTTGTCCCGATGAGCACCCAGACCGACCGCAGGGCGTTCCTGCGCGTGCTGGCGGAACTCCCCGTGACGTGGTCGCGGCTGGAGCCCGGCGGCGAACCGGACGGCCGGTGGACAGGCACCACGGTGGACGTGTCCGCCGGCGGCGTCAAGATGCACACCTTGGAACCGGTGCACGAGGGCGAGCGGTTGCGAGTGGAGGTGCGATATGCGCCGCCACCGATTCTGGTCTTCGCCGAGGCGACGGTGGTGCGTGTGGACGAGGGCGACCACGACGAGTGTGCCTGCGCGCTTCGCTATGACGGCCTCGACCGGTACGTGGAGCAGCGCCTGGTGCGCTGGGTGTATTCCGAGCAGCGGCGGGCCGCCGACCGGCGGGCGTCGGCGCGGATCCCGCTGCAGCTGGTTGTCACCTGCCGGCCGCTGGCGGCGGACAGCACGCCGCAGGAGGCGTTCCGGGCCGGCATGCTGGACCTCGCCTGCGACGGCATGCGGCTGCTCACCGACCGGGTGCTGGCCGGCGGGGACCGGATCCGCGTCGACCTCGATGTGGGCGATCCGCCACGGCCGCTGACCGTGCGCGGGCGCATCGTCTGGCGAGAGCAGGCCGACTCTGGGCGATGGATGTACGGCATGCAGTTCGGGGCCCTCGACGCGCCCGCCCAGCGGGACATCACCGCCCGCGCGACGGCCCACGAACAGCGGCTGCGGCATTCCTCCGCCGAGACGACCCCGTAGACTGGACGCATGCGGGCAACAACCGAGCGAGAGCTAAAGCTGGCCGGCGACAACGTTCGTATTGCCGACCTGCAAGGTGAGCCGGTCGCCGATCGCACGTTCGTCTCCACGTACCACGACACGCCCGACCTGCGGCTGGCCGAGGCCGGGCTCACGCTGCGCCACCGGGCTGAGGGGCGCTCCAGCCTGTGGCAGCTCAAGCTGCCGCAGACCGACGCTCGGCTGGAGGTCGAGGTGGGCGGGAGACCGTCAGTCGTGCCGTCGCGGATCCTCAGCCTGTTACGTGCACATCTGCGCTCGAGCGAGCTGCACGTCGTGGCGGCACTGCGCACAGAGCGCTCGGGCCTGCGCATGGGCGAGAACCGCAAGGGTGTGGTCGAGGTCGTGCGCGACACGGTGGTCGTGCTGGAGGGCGGCGCCGAGGGCCACCGGTTCGAGGAGATCGAGCTGGAGCTGCTGGAGGGACCGCCCGGCGCGCTGCGCCGTGTCGAGCGCCGGCTGCGCGAGGCGGGCGCGGTGGACGGCGACTCCCGTCCCACGGTGTTCCGGGCGCTCGGCCTCACACAACCTGAGCGCCGCCTGCCGCCGCCGTCGGCTCCGGCCGACCGGCTGGCAGCGGTGATCGCCGTGCAGTACCGGGCCATCATGGCCAACGATCCGGGCACCCGGCTGGGAGCCGATCCGGAGCACCTGCACCGGCACCGGGTGGCGGTGCGCCGCCTGCGGGCGATCCTGCGGGCGGCCGGGCCGATGCTCGACCCGGCGTGGACGCGCGAGCTGCGCGACGAGCTCGGCCTGCTCGGCCGCACGCTCGGCCCGATGCGCGACCTGGACGTCCTGATCGGACACCTCGAGGAGTCGGCCGCGCAGCTCGGCGAGCCCGACGACGTGACCAGCGAGCCGCTCCTCCAGGCCCTGGCCGCCGACCGCAAGCGGGCTCGCCGGGCGCTCATGCGCGCCCTGGACAGCGACCGCTACATGCGGCTGCTGGACCGGGTGCAGGCGGCGGCGGCGCGGCCGGCGGTCAACCACCCGGAGACGAAGCTTCGCGGCCTTGCCGCCCGGGAGGTGCGCAAGCTCTCGCGGGCGGCCGCGCGGATCGGCCCACAGTCCACCGACGCGGAACTGCACGCTTTGCGGATCCGGGTCAAGCGCGCACGCTACGCCGCGGAGCTGGCCGATCCGGGGGCGCGGCGGTGGGACAGGATGCTCGCACGGGCACGCGACCTGCAGGACGTCCTGGGCGCGCACCAGGACGCGTGCGAGGCCGAGATTCGCCTGCGCAATCTGGTCGCCGGTGTCACCGACCCGCCCGTGCACATCGCCGCAGGGCGGCTGATCGAGCGCGAGCGGGTGCGGCGGGCGACCTCCCGCGAGCAGTTCCCCGAGGCCTGGGCGCGCTTCGAACAGGCGAGGCGCCGGGCGCTGGCGTGATCACCCCGATGCTGCTGGTGCGTCATGGGAACGCCGGTTCGCGGGAGGCGTGGGCGGGCGACGACCGGCTGCGGCCGCTGGACGGCGGCGGCAGGCGTCAGGCCGCCTGGCTGGCCGGGGAGCTGGCCCAGGCGCGCCCGCCCCGCCTGCTGTCCAGCCCGTACGTGCGGTGCGTGCAGAGCCTCGAGCCGCTGGCGCGGGAGCTGGGGCTCGCGATCGAGGAACATTCGGAGCTCGCGGAGGGCTCCGCGGGCTCCGCCCTGGACGACTTCGTGGCGCGCATCGCGCGCGAGACGCCCGGCAGCGTTCTGTGCACGCATGGCGACGTGATCGGCGAGTTGATCGGCGAGGGGCTGCCGTGCGCCAAGGGGTCGGTGTGGGCCATCGAGCTGCGCGAGGGCAGCCTCGAGCCCACGCGCTACCTGAAGCCCACACCGGTCTGACCCTCGGCGAGCGGCGAACGCCCTAGCCCACCGTGAGGGTGTGCACGGCCCGCGCCACGGAACTGCCGTTCCGCAGCACCTGCTGCCCGGTGAACACGCGGGTGGTGCTGGTGCCCGCGCGGTCGGTCAGGGTCAGCGTCACCGTGTACGCCCCGGATCTGGCGTAGACGTGGTGGATACACGGCTGCGTCGTGGTCGCGGCGGAGCCGTCCCCGAACGTCCACGCGTACGTCGCGATGGCGGTCGACCGCGCGCGCGACCCGCCGGCGTCGAACAGGCTCGGCCGGCCGGCTCGGGCGGCGGTGGCGCTGAACTTCGCGACCGGCGCCTGGTCGGGCGTGATGACGACGGCGTCGGCGGCGTTCCCGGCAGGGATCGGCGTGCCGGCCGCGCCGTTCGTGACCGGGATCAGTGATCCGCCGACCTCGCCAGCGACGGCATTGGTGTTGACCACCCAGGCCGTCTTGCCGGCGGGCCCCCACACGATGCCGAAGGGATCCAGCCCCACCGTGATGCGGGCACCCACGGTGTGGGTGACCAGGTTGATGGGGACGATCGCGCCGTTGTCGTCGACCACGTACGCGGCCGTGCCCTGCGGGTTCACCGCCACTCCCGCGGGACTGCCGCCCACGGAGATGACGCCCACGGCCCGCGTGGACAGATTCACGTGGATCACCTGCCCTTCGAAGTTGGTCATGTACAGCGAGCCGCCGCCCGGAGTCAGCGTGATCCCGGTGGGGAAGCCCTGGCCGCTGTGAAACCGCGGCCCCGCGGTGCCCGTGGCGACGTCGATCGGGGTCAGGTACATGTGCTCGCCCGAGGAGTTCTCCACCATCGAGGACGCCCACACGGTGGCGCCGTTCGGCGAGATGGCCAGCGGGCCGGCGGCCGCGGGGACAGGGATCGCCGCGCCCACGGTGTTCGTCCGCGTGTCGACCGGGACGACCGAGCCGTTCGGCCCGAATCCGGTGCAGGACACGTACAGCGTGCGCCCGTTCGGGGTGATCGCCAGCCCGCCCGGGAACTGGCACACGTTGATGGGCGGCCTCGCAGTCTGCGTCACCAGATCTATCGGCGTGACCGTGTCGACGATCCCGGAGTCGTCCTCACTGGACACGTAGGCGGTCTTTCCGTCCGGCGTGATGGCGATCCCGTGCGGGGACGGCGTCTCGGACTCGAACGGGGACAACGAGATGTGGGGCAGCGCGGCGCGCCGCGAGATCGAGATCGGGGTGACCCCGTCGAAATCGCGTACGTACGCTGTTGGCCCGCCGGCTGCCGCCTGCGCAGCGCCGGGGGTAATCGCACCGCCCGCAACCAGACAGCCGGCGGCGCACACGGCCCCGGCCAGGACCCTGGCATTCGTGATCATCTGTGCTTCCTCTCCGTGGACCCGTGGGTCTCCACGCCGCCCGACCCAGTTCGGGTCTACACGCGCCGCGGAAGGGGGTCAAGTCACCCGTTCCGGTGATTTGCGGCGCAGATTGAGGTATGTGTCAGGCCGCGACCTGCTCGACCAGCAGCGCGTGGGCAAGCCCCTCGCGAAGGCCGCCGCGGGCGACCAGGAAGGGCACGCCGACGAGCTCGTACAGCTCGGCCAGGATGATCGCCCCGGCGGTCAGGGTGGCGCCCCGCGCCGGCTCGATGCCGAATCGCCGTGAAAGCCCGGCCGGGCCAAGCCGAGCGCACAGCTCCACCGCGTCGGCCAGCTCGTCTCCACCGAGGCTCCGGCCTGCCACCTTGCGCAGCGCGCGCGCCGCTCCACCGGTCGCCAGCGCCGTGCCGGCCCAGGGCGGACGGGTGCCGACCAGGTGCTCCCGCACATGCCGGCGCGCGGCCCGCACGTCCTTGCGGCTCGGCCGGGTATCGCTCAGGTAGCGGCGGGTCAGCCGCAGCGACCCGGTCTCGAACGACCGCAGCCAGGTCGGCGAGCCGTCTGCCAGTCCAACCGCCAGCTCCGTCGAACCTCCGCCGATGTCGCACACGGCCACGGGGCCGATCACGCCACCCGCCCGGCGCACCGCGCCGAGGTATGCCAGAGCGCCCTCCTCACGGGCGGACAGCACGCGCACCGGAGCGTCCGCGGCCTGCTCGAGCACCGACACCAGTCGCTCCGCGTTTCCGCTCTGACGGCCGGGTGCGGTGATCACCACCTCGATCGCGTCGCAGCCGGTCGCGCGGGCCAGCCGCGCGTAGGCGCGGGCGCTGCTCGCCACCTCTCCCAGCTTGGCATCGGAGATCCGGCCCAGCCGCTCGATCTCCGCGCCCAGCCCGAGCACCGCCCGCTCCTCGCGCACCGACTCCACCTCGCCGGATTCGCGTCGATGCGCAATCAACAGGCGGACCGTTGTCGACCCCACGTCGATGACGGCGATCCGCATACCGACAGTGTGCCGTTCGGGTCGGTCGGATCGGGGGTCCGGCTGGCTAACAGACGGTGAAAGACCTGAAAAATATCCGCAAGCTGCAGGAGTTTAAAACGTCCCGGAAATCGCACCGTTCAGGACGTGGCCCGGGGAGCCGCTGCGCGATCGACGACGAGGTGGGCGTGCGCGGGCAGCAGGCTCGCCGGATACTGCGGATCCGGCCCGCGCAGAACCGCGGCCACGGCCGCGGCCTTGCCCTCTCCGACGGCCAGCACCACGACATCGCGCGCGGCCTCGAAGACCGGCAGCGTGAGCGTGATCCGGTTCGGAGGCGGCTTCGACGCCACCACCGCCACCGCCTCCCGCGAGCGCTCCTGGAGCGCCGGGCTGTCAGGGAACAGCGACGCCGTGTGACCGTCCTCGCCGAGCCCGAGCAACGCCAGATCGAGCGTCACCCCGCGGATCTCCTCGGCGTAGGCGGCGGCGCCCTCCCGCGGGGGCAGCGTGCCGTCGACGGGGTGCACGCGGGCTTCCCGCGCCCCCGGAAGCAGCGACTCGGCGACCAGCCGGTAGTTGGACTCCGGGTCATCCGCGGGCACGCAGCGCTCGTCGCCGAACCACAGGTCGACCTGCGACCAGTCGATGCCCGCAGTGGCCGCCAGCAGCTCATACGCCCGGCGCGGCGTGCGGCCGCCGGCCAGGCTGACATGACCACCGCCGGCGACCGCCGCAGCCACCCGTTGCGCGGCCAGCGCGGCGGCCAGCTCGGGATCGTCGACGACCGTCAGCTCCACGGCCACGATCCTAGACCGCCCAGATCAGGTACCGGGTACACGAGCCCGGCCTTTACAAATCCAGATCCGACCGGGCACCCTGCGCCAACGTGATTTGTAAAGGCCGGGCTCGTGTACCCGGTACCGGTTTTCTCGGGAGGGGCCAGGCCCCGGGGGCCGGGCCCCGGTTCGCTTTGCTGGGGTTCCGTGGGAGCCGGAGAGTAGGGTTCCGGGGACGTGATGCACGGCGGTATCGATCTCGGCGGCACCAAGATCCAGGCGGTCGTCGTCGACGATTCGCACAGCGTTCTGGGCAGCGCCCGCCGGGCCACCCCCAAGGACGACGGCCCGGCGGCGGTGGCCAGGGTCATGGCCGAGGCCCTGCGAGACGCGGCAGCCGAGGCCGGCGTCGAGACGGCCGAGCTGGCCGCAGCCGGCGTCGGCTCGCCGGGGAACGTCGACGCGGAGGCGGGCACCGTCGCCTCGGCCATGAATGTGGTCTCCGACTGGCGCAAGGCGTTCCCGCTGCGTGACGAGCTGGGCGGGCTCGTCGGCACCACCGTGGTGATCGGAAACGACGTCCGGGTCGCCACCGACGCCGAGTTCAAGCTGGGCGCCGGGCGCCCCTACCCGTCGCGTTTGGGGGTGTTCTGGGGCCCCGGCGTGGGCGGGGGGATCGTGCTCGACGGGCGCTCGTGGCTCGGGCGCGGTGCGGCGGGGGAGATCGGGCACATGGTGATCAGGCGCAACGGCGCCCGCTGCACGTGCGGCCGCCGTGGCTGCGTGGAGGCCTATGCCGGTCGCAAGGCCATGGAGCTGCGGGCCCGCGAGATGGTTGAGCACGGCGCCCGCACGGAGCTGTTCGAGATCATGAAGCGGCGCGGGCGCCCGCAGCTCACCAGTGGCGTGTGGGCACAGGCGCTGGAGAAGGGCGACGAGCTGGCACAGCGGCTGGTCGAGCGCGCGGTGCGGGGCCTGGGCGCCGGCATCGCATCCGCCATCAACCTGCTTGACGTGGAGGCGGTGGTGATCGGCGGAGGCATGGGGATCCGCATGGGCGAGGAATACGCCCAACGCATCGCGTCGGCCATGCAGCCGCACCTGTTCGTCGACGAGCACCCGCCGCAGGTGCACATCGCCGCGCTGGGTGACCTGGGCGGGGCGATCGGTGCCGCGCTCCTGGCCTCACAGACCGGGCCGTAGGTCAGACCGCGGCCGCGCGGCTGGAACGCCGGGCGCGCAGCAGTGCGCGCCGCATCAGCGTGTCGTGGGTGCCCCGTGGACGCTCGCCGTCCGCCGGGCGCAGCCTCACCCACGAGCCGTCCGCCGACAGCGCCCAGGCCTGCGCGTTGTCGGCCAGGAGGGTGTCG
>JBQCGJ010000180.1:0-7664 GCA_051955775.1 Gaiellales bacterium
CCGGGGCCAGGCCCCGGGGCCGGTTCATCTCACGGCAGGCCGTTCGCCGACACGTCCTCCAGGAACGCCAGCACCAGCCGGGCGGTGCCTTCGATGTCGTCCAGGTTGACGCAGCCGACCGCTGAGTGGATGTAGCGCGACGGCACCGACACGCAACCGGACAGCACGCCGCCGCCGCTGACCGCGATCGCCCAGGCGTCCGTGCCGCCGCCGAACAGCACCTCGCGCTGGTATTCGATGCCGGCGCCCTCGGCCGCCTGCTCGAGCCGCTGGGTGAGATGCCGCGGCACCGGCGCGCCGGTCCAGCCCGCCGCGTCGTAGTACTTGATGGCCGGCCCGCCACCGAGCGTGATGGGGGAGCGCCGGAACTCGACTCCGGGTGTATCGCCGCAGACGCACACGTCGAGTGCCAGGGCGACGTCGGGCTGCACTCGGGTGCCCGCCACCTCCGCCCCGCGCAGCCCCACCTCCTCCTGCACCGACGCGGTCGCGCACACCGTCGCTGACACCTTGTGGTCGGCCAGCCTGCGCATCACCTCGACCATCACCGCACACCCGGCCCGGTCGTCCACCGCCTTGCCGCTGAACACGCGGCTGCCGTTCAGCACCGTACCCTCGCGCAGGAACGTGGCCACCTGACCCACCCGCACACCCAGCTTCTCGGTGGCCTCGCGGCTGTCGGTGCCGACGTCGACGAACAGCTCCTCCATTGGGATCGCCTGCTTGCGCTCCTCGGCCTCCACCAGGTGCGCCGGCTTGGCGCCGGTGATCCCGTGCACGGGGCCGTCGATGCCGTGCACGGCGATGTCCTGGTCGATCACCATCCGAGAGTCGTGGCCGCCGATGGGGCCGATGCGCAGGAAGCCCTCGTCCTCGATATGCCGGATCACGAACCCCAGCTCGTCCATGTGGGCGCACAGCATCACGGTGGGCGCGCCGTCCTCGCCCGTGCGCGTGAAGTACTGATTGCCGAGGGGATCTGCGTCGCGGCTGTCGTAGGTGCCGTCCAGCTCGTCCGCGATCACCTCCGCCACGTCCCCCTCGTGCCCCGACACCCCCACCGCGGCGTCAAGTCTGGCAAGCAGGTCGAAGATGCGATCGGACACGAGCCCCTCCTGGTCGGTGTGACGGATGGCAAGCCTACCCGCGCGGGCGTGACTCCGATCCGCCAACACCCTGGCGGCGGATCTACCGTTCAGCGGTGCTCGCATACCCGTCCGGCTACGACTTCCAGCGCTCGACCTTCCGCTTCCGCGCCTTCGGGGACGACCTGGCCAGCCGCTGGGTGGACGGCGGTCTGCACCGCGTCCTGCGCTCCGGGCTGGCGGTGCGCATCGACGAGCGCGGCGTGACCGCCTACGGAGAGGCGGGCCCCGCCGACCGGGCGGAGCTTCGCCACATCCTCGGCTTTGGCCTCGACCGCGACGCGTTTGCCGCCGCCTACCCCGGGGTCGCCTCCCGGGCACCCGGCTTCTTCCCGCCGCTGATGGCGGATCCGTTCGAGATGCTGGCCACCGCGGTCACGGCCCAGCAGGTGTCGCTGATCGCCGCCTGCTCGATCCGAAACCGGATCGTGCGCCGGTTCGGCCGCCGCGTCGAGCACGGCGGTGTGGAGTGGTGGGCGTTTCCGCGCGCAGCCGACGTGGCAGGTGCCGATCTCGATGGCCTGGGCCTGTCGCGGGCCAAGATCCGTGCCGTGTCCGCCCTGGCCACGGCCGACCTGGACGTGGACGGCCTGGACGACGAACGGGTGCGCGAACACCTGCTCGGGCTGTCGGGGATCGGGCCGTGGACGGTCGACTGGTTCCTGGCCCGTTGCCTGGGCCGGCCGGACGCCTTCGCGGCCGGCGACCTCGGCGTGCGGAAGGCCATCGCGCGGTTTGCGACGCAGGGTGCCGAGCCGATCTGGCCCGAGCCAAAAGTGCGCGACGTGTGTCTCGCGTTCGGCCTGCACGCCAATCTCGCCGTACACCATCTCCTCATCCCTGACCGCCATGGGGGATAGGCTTGTGAGGCCGATGGCGGTCAAGACCTCGTCCGCGGCGGAGCCCGCTGCGTCCACGCCGGGTTGGCAGCGGCCGCGGGCGCTGCTCTCCACCTACCGATATCCGCTGCTGGTGTTCGCCGCCAGCAGAGCCGCGGTGATGCTGCTGTTCGCGATGGTGGCCTGGACGCACCGGGTGCCCAAGCACTCGGGACTGACCTACAGCTCGATGTTCAGCCCGCTCGACCGCTGGGATGCCGTGTGGTACCACTGGGTCGTCGCCCACGGCTACGACCCGGCGGTGGCGCACGGCAACACGGCGGCCTTCTATCCCCTGTGGCCGCTCGTGTGGAAGGCGCTGAGCTGGGTCCCGCTGCCCATCTACGTGGTGGGATCGCTGGCGTCGACCGCGCTGTTCGGTGCGGCCCTGTGTCTGCTGTACCGGATCACGCTGGAGCGCTACGACGCCGGCATGGCACGCCGCACCACGCTCTACATGGCGATCTGGCCGCTGGCCTTCGTGTTCTCGCTGCCGTACTCCGAGAGCCTGTATCTGCTGGCCTCGCTGGCGGCGTTCGCGCTCACATGGCACAACCGCTGGTGGCTCGGCTCCACCGTCGGCGCGCTGGCGGTGCTGGCGCGGCCGGTGGGCATCGCGCTGGTGCCTGCGTTCGCGTGGCGGATCTACCGCCGCGAGGGCCTTCGCGTGCGCGCCTATCTGCCGCTGCTGCTGATGGTGGCCGCGGAGCTGGGGTTCTTCCTCTTCCTGGGCTGGCGCACCGGCGACTGGCTCGGCAACACGCATGCCCAGCACCGCGGCTGGGGGCGGGCCTTCGTGCCGCTGCCCATCGAGATCGGCCGCGGGCTGTATTCGGACGTGATTGAGAACGGCCTGCTGCGCACGCTGGCGGACATCTCGTTCACCTTCGGATGGGTGTTCCTGTGGTATCGCGCGTGGCGGGTGCTGCGGCTGCCCGCCGAGTACCTGATCTACTCGGCACTGGTGGTGCTGTTGCCGTCCAGCGGCGGCTCCCTGCTGTCGATGGGCCGCATGGGCATGGTGGGGTTCCCGCTGATGTGGGCGCTGGCCGACTGGGGCCGCGACGAACGGGTGGACACGATGGTCAAGATGGTGTCACCGGCGCTGCTGGCGACGCTGATCTTCCTCGCCTTCGGCACCCGCACGTTCGTCCCGTAGGGAGCTTCAACCCACCTTCCACACGATCAGCGGGGCGTAGCCCGGCACGCTGGGCGGGTCGGCGAACACGCGGCGCAGCCGCGGATTGCCGTCCAGCTTGCGGATCAGCAGCGGCGGCGCCGTCCGCTGCACCGTCACGAACTGCACGTGGTAGCGGTCGATGGTGGCGTTGCGCTCGCGGTTGGACACCCGCGGGTCGAGGAACCGGTCGACCGCCAGCCGGCGCCTGCCCGGCTCGTCCTTGGGGTCGGCCTGGGTGTGGTAGTGCGACATGGCCACCGTGTACACACCGGCCTCGCCGACAAGCTCGTAGGACATGCCGGCGAACCAGTTGGCATGGTTGGCGTAGTAGGCGGCCAGCACCACCGACAGGCGCCGGTCGCCGGTCCTGAAGAACTCGAGCGCGGCGGGTGTGGGGCGGTCGGTGACCACGGGCTGGCCGCGTCCGTACCGGGCGGCGGACATGACGGCGTCCCAGTTCTTCCACAGCGAACCCAGCATGACCGCCACCAGCACCGCTGCGACGGCGAGCGCCGACGGCGCGCCGTCCATGCGCAGAGCCGCCGGATACGGCCGCCCGCGGCGCCGCCACGCGAGCACGATCGCGCCCAGCACCACGATCACCCCGATCCACGCGATGCGGGTGGCGTGCGAGGCAGGGAGCACGTAGCTCCTGGCGATCAGGTAGCTGCCGACCGCCGCCACCGGCACCGTCACCCAGGGCGAGGCCCGGGCCAGGGCGACGATGGCCGCGGCCAGCATCCACACCCACGGGATCTCCTCCCAGTAGCGCACCGCCTGGCCCTCTCCGACCACCACCATCAGCGGCCACAGCAGGCCCGGGATCGCCACCAGCAGGTACTCCACCGCACCCGCCGCGGCCAGCCAGCCCAGGGGCGTGCCGGTGCGCAGCAGAAACACCGCGATGGCCGCCAGCGCCAGCAGGAGCTCCGGCCGGCCGTGGAAGATCACCGATCCTGAGATCGCGATCCGGTGGCCGTGGAACATCTGGAACTCGGAGTTCGGACGGTAGGGAGGCGGACTGCGCGGCGCGCCCAGGATCGTGATCGCGTACACGGCGCCGATCCACACCGCGCTGGCGACAGCCCCGATCGCCACCGGCCGGCGCATGGACGGCCGCAGGTACGCGATGACCACTGCGGTGATCAGCATCGGCACCTCGTAGGTCGAGTGCACGAAGGCGATCAGGAGCAACAGGCCGACGATGCACGAGGTCAGAACGCGCGACGGGTCCCCCGCCACCAGCAGCGCCCACACCACGGGCACGACGTACAGCGACACGTAGTAGCGCGGCTGCTGGGCGACGCTCAGCGACTGCTCGCCGGTGATCGACATCCAGATGATCAGAAGCCCCGCCACAACGCCGACGGCTCGGCCGCCGATTACGCAGCCCAGGGCGTAGGCGGCGAGCGGGATGAAGATCGCAAACGCCGGCACCATGTTCGTGTAGGCGTCGCCCGGATCGCCGCCGGTCAGCAGCACCGAGCCGGCCTGTGCTGCGTGCAGGATCGGGAGCGCATAGCCGGCGTGGGAGTGCTGGTCGAGGAACGGCCACAGATTCGTCCACGAGATGCGGTGGACCCACAGCATCTTGCGGATCACCCCGGCGTGGAACAGGCCGTCCCCGATCAGAATCGACTGCCACTGCGCGCCGAAGTACGCCGACAGGGCGCCCAGCCCGGCCACGGCCACCAGGTCGGGTGCGGGCGGCGGCGCCGGCAGGCGGACGGCCGCGGCGACCAGCGTCTCCAGCGCGACCAGGGCGGCGACGACGCCGAACGGGAGCTGGATGGTCAGACCGACCACGAGCGGCGGCACCCAGGCCAGCACGCCCAGGGCCGGCACGAGGGCCAGCGAGAGCAGGGTGCCGAGCCTGGTATCGACCCGGAAGCATCCGGCCACCGCGATGCCGGGGATGACGATGGACAGTCCGACGCCGAGCAGTTCCCGCCACTTCACCGGCAGGTGCGGGCCGGCCAGCCTGGCCACGGCGAACAGCACGGCCATGGCTGCCGCGGCCGCCACCAGCCGGATGACGAAGCGCCTGCGGTCCGCCACGTGTCTAATCCGCTGCCGGCCGGGACGGGACGCCACAGGCAGTCCGCACCACCCTGGCCGCCAGCTCGATCCGCGCCGGCACGGATGCCACCTCGATCCATTCGTCCGGGGTGTGGTCGTGCCCGCCCACGGGCCCCAGGCCGTCGATCGTGGGCACGCCCCACTCGCCCGTCCAGCAGCCGTCCGACACGCCGCCGGACACCTGCTCGGACACCTTCAGGCCGAGCTCGGCGGCATGCGCAAGTGCGGCGTCCACCAGCCCGCCGGCGCGTGGCATCGGCGGCCACGTCCCCCGGTCCGAGACCTCGATCGTGACCCCGTCATAGGGCCCAGGGCGGTCCAGCTCGGCCTCGGCGAGGTGCAGGTCGGCGGGGTCGCCGGATCGGATGTCGATGGTTGCCCGGGCATGGCCGGGGACGGTGTTTGCGGCGTCGCCCCCGGTCACGGTCGTGACCACCGACGTCATGTCCGGCCTGCCGTCCGCCAGGCCCTCGATGCGCAGGATCTCGCGGGCCAGGGCCGACACGGCGCTTCGCCCGCGGGCGGTGTCCGCTCCCGCGTGCGCGGCCCGCCCGAGCAGCGTCATGGTGCGCCACACGGCGCCCTTGCGGACCGACACCAGATCGCCGTTCTCGCGGGCGCACTCGAACACCAGCGCCGCCTCCACGCCGCGGGCCGGATCGGCGCCCGCGGGTGCGCGCAGCCGGATCTCCTCGTCGGCGCAGACCAGCAGCCGCAACTCGCCGAACGGCCGCTGCTGTTCGCGGGCCAGCGATTCCATGGCCATCGCTGCCAGCACCAGGCCGCCCTTCATGTCCGCCACACCCGGGCCGAAGCAGCGGTCGGCCTCGCGCCGGAACGGCCGGGCGGCCACCGTACCGTCCGGGAATACCGTGTCGGGGTGGCCGATCAGGGCCACCGCCGGCCCGCCGTCCCCGGTCAGCGTGACGGCCAGGCTGCGCGCGGGGTTGTCGGGCTCGTCAATCCAGGTGTGGGTCGCGCCGAGGGGGGCGAGCCACTCCAGCACGATCTCGCTGACCCGCTCCTGTTCGACTCCCCCCGAGGGCGAGTCGATCGCGACCAGGCGCTCCAGCCGGTCGCAGAACAGCTCGATAAGGGAGTCGGCGGCCGACACGGGCCGTGAGCATATCGGCGCGCACGGCGCCCACCGGGTCAGAAGCCGTACCGCTCCTCGCGCCACGGGTCGGCATCGTTGTGGTAGCCGTACCCCTCCCAGAACCCGGGACGGTCGGTGTCGCTCAGCTCCAGGCCGCGCAGCCACTTGGCGCTCTTCCAGAAGTAGCGGCTGGGCACGAACAGCCGCAACGGGTAACCGTGCTCGGGCGTCAGCGGCTGGCCCTCCGCCTCGTATGCGAGCAGCACGTTGTCGTCCTCGAGCGCCTGCAGCGGCAGGTTGGCGGTGAACCCCTGCTCCGCGTGGGCGATCGCGAAGCGGGCCTCGGGCAGTGGACGCGCGGCGTCCAGCACGGCCCGCAGCGGCACGCCCTTCCACGGCATGTCCAGCTTCGTCCACCGGGTGACGCAGTGGATGTCGGCGGTGACCTCCCTGGAGCCCAGGGCGAGCAGTTCGTCCCAGCTCAGCGAGAGCTCATGCTCGACCAGCCCGAACACCCGGAACGTCCACGTCTCGAGATCCACGCGGGGGACGCCTCCCGCGTGCAGCACCGGCCACTTGTCGGTGTAGTACTGCCCAGGCGGGATGCGGGCCGGGTCGATGCCGGCGTCGCGGGCCTTGCGGTCGGTGCTGGATCGGAACAGATTCACTGGGATCTCCCGTAGTTTGCCTGAAGGCCGGGTTGCGTTCGAACCATCCAGATGGTTGACGCCGCGCCGGCGTGATGGCTGGGCGAGCGAGAACCGAGCCTGGGAAGGACGCCGGGAGCGTTCGGGCTGGTTTGTCCCGGGCGCTTCCGGCGGCTGTAGCCAGGCGACGGTTCGCAGCCGAAGCTCGCCGCGTCACGCGATGTGGGACGCCACGGTCGAGACGGCGAGCGACCAGCCGTGCGGCTGCGCGGCATCAACCATCTAGTCTTCGTCCATGGCTGTGGTGCTGGATCGGGCATGCCTCCGGGCCTTCGGCCCCGACACGCTGGCGTTCGCCCAGAGCATGCTCTCCAACGACGTCGAGGCGCTGGGCTCCGGTGACGGTGTGTACGCGCTCCTGCTCACGCCGAAGGCGCGCGTGGTGGCCGACATGGAGGTGTTCCGGGTGGGCGACGAACTGGTGCTGGCGTGCCCCTCCGATGCCCGTGACACGGTCGCCGAGACGCTCGTCCGCGCCCGGTTCCGCAAGAAGGTCGAGTTCGAGCCGAGCCCTCTCGTGGTCGTGTGGGGCGACGGCGCCGGTGCGCTGGCAGGGCTCGACACGCCGGCCGGCCGGCT
>JBQCGJ010000181.1:0-3553 GCA_051955775.1 Gaiellales bacterium
GCCATGATGATCAGGATGTCCGGGCGCCGCCCAGCGGGCATCGGGCTAAGCCTCGGCGCGGTCCGCTGGGGGCTCGCCGACGCCGGCGTCGGAGGCGGCTGTTTCCAGCGAAGGGGTGTCGGAGAGGAGCTGGCGCGTGTAGGGCTGCTGCGGGTCAGTGAGCACCTGCCCGGTGTCGCCGAGCTCCACGACGCTGCCCTGGCTCAGCACGGCGACGCGCTGCGCGATGGACCGCACCAGCGGCAGATTGTGGGTGATGAAGAGCATCGCGAGGCCGAGGTCGCGTTGCAGGTTGCCGAGCAGCTCCACGATCGCGGCCTGGACGCTCACGTCCAGCGCCGAGGTCACCTCGTCGCAGACCAGCACGGTGGGGTCGCAGACCAGGGCACGGGCGATCGCCACCCGCTGGCGCTCGCCGCCGGAGAGCTGATCCGGGTAGCGGCGGGCGTACGACGCGGTCAGCGATACCCGTTCGAGCATCTGCGCGATCCGCCGGTCGGCGTCCCGGCCGCTTGCGGTGCCGAAGACCCTGAGCGGCTGCCCGACGATCTGGCCGATCGTCTGCCTGGGGTTCAGCGAGCCATACGGATTCTGGAAGATGTACTGGATCCGCCGCCGCTGCTCGCGGCTTCGCTGGCGCGCGGCGGGCGGCATTTCGGCGCCGCCCAGCGCGATGCCTCCGGTCCAGTTGCGGTGCAGGCCGGCGATCGCCCGGGCGATCGTCGTCTTGCCCGAGCCCGACTCACCGACCAGCGCCAGGCACTCGTGGGGCGCCACGCTCAGGCTCACCGAGTGGACGACCTCGTTCCGCCCGTACAAGGCGACCAGGTCCGTGAGGCGCAGCGCGGGTGCCTCGGCTTCGTCCGCCGCCGGCATCTCGATCGGGTCGCCGACGCGGGCCTGCTGCCCGGAGATCACGACATCGGCCCGGATGCAGCGGACCGCGTGGCCCGGCCCGACCGGCAGCAGTGGCGGCATTTCCGCCTCGCACGCGTCGATGCGCAAGGTGCAGCGCGGCGCGAAGCTGCAGCCCGGGGGGCGGCGGCCGGGGGACACGGCATGCCCGGGGATGCCGACCAGCGACCGGCCGCCGGTCAGGCGGGGGATCGCACCGACCAGGCGCCTTGTGTAGGGGTGGCCCGCGGACCTGAAGAGCTCGTCCGCGCCGCCGATCTCGACCACGCGGCCGGCGTACATGACCGCGACCTGCTCGGCCAGGGTCGCCACCACCGCCAGGTCGTGGCTCACGTACAGGGCGGCGACGTCGTGCAGCGTCGCGAGCTCGCGGACCGTCGACAGCACGTGCGCCTGCGTCGTGACGTCCAGGCCGGTAGTCGGCTCGTCCAGGACGATGAGGCGGGGCCGGTTCGCGAAGGCCATCGCGAGCCCGACCCGCTGCTGCTGGCCGCCGGAGAGCTCGTGCGGATAGCGCTTGAGGAAGGCCCGGTCGTCAGGCAGCGCGACCTCCCGCATCATCTCCGCGACGCGCTCGGAGACGACGCCGTCCGGCTGATTCCCGTGCGCCTCGATGACCTCCCGCAGCTGGGTGCCGATCCGCAGCGCCGGGTTCAGCGACGAGGCCGGGTCCTGCGGGACGTAGGAGACGAGCGAGCCCCGCAGCCGCCGGAGCTGCTCGTCACCGAGCGTGAGGATATCGTGGCCGCCGAGCAGCACCGACCCGCCCGCGATCCGCAAGCCGCGCCGGGCGTGGCCGAGCAGCGCCAGGCCGACCGTGGTCTTGCCGGACCCGGACTCGCCCACCACCCCGAGGATCTCGCCGCGGGCGATCTCGAAGGACACGTCGCTGATGACCGGCGTGCCGGTGGCTTCGATCACGACCTGCAGGTCGCGGCCGGCGACCGCGGCCACCGCCGGTTCGGCCGTCTGCCCGGCCAGCTCGGCCGTGCTCATTCTTCACCCCGGGCCCGGTCGATGCCGGCCGCGGTCCGCGCGATGCCGTCGCCGATCAGGCCGGTTCCCATCGTCAGCAGCGCGATGGCGATGATCGGCGCGACCGCCCCCCAGGGCTGGACCACCAGCACGAGCTGGTTCTGGTGGATCATGGTGCCCCAGTTCGCGCCGTTAACATTGGGGGAGAGCCCCAGGTAAGCCAGCCCGGCGATCAAGCCGATGGAGTAGGTCAGCCGCAGGCTGGCCTCCACCATGAGCGGCCCGAGGGTGTTGGGCAGCAGCTCGCCGGACAGGATGCGCCAGCGCGGCACGCCCATCGCCTCCGAGGCGGCGATGAAGTCGCGCTCGACGACGGGCTGCGCCGTGCCGCGCGCCACCCGTGCTACTCGCGGTGCGGTGGTGAGGGCAATGGCGGCCACGATGACCCAGGCGCGGGGGCCGACGATGGCCACGGCGACCAGCGCCAGCAGAATCGACGGGAGCGCCATGATCACGTCCATGCCGCGCATCAGGACGTCGTCGAGCACGTTACGGGAGTACGCGGCCACCAAGCCGACCGCCACGCCGCCGATCAGCCCGAGCGCGGTCGCGATGACGGCCATCACCAGGATGCTGCGACCGCCGTACAGAACCCGGCTCAGCACGTCCTGCCCGAGGTAGTCCGTCCCGAGCACCGCCTTGCCGCCGGGAACGGAGTTGGGCGCCCCGACCGGGGTGCTCGGGCCGTAAGGGGCGACGTACGGCCCTATGATCGCCAGCAGGACGATCACCCCGACCAGCGCCACGCCGATGCGCGTCCGCCACAGCCGCAGCGAACGGCGCAGCAGGGACGCGCCGCGAACCGGGGCCGGCGCCACCTCCGCGTCGGGGATCGCGACGTCGCTCACCTGACTCATAGCCGGGTCCTTAGTCTCGGCGTGACCAGGATGGTGGCCACGTCGGCCAGCAGGTTGACTACCACGTACACCGCCGCGAGGAGGATGGCCAGCGCCTGGATAACGGGCAGGTCATGGTTGACGACTGCTTCTGCTATCGCGCCGCCGATGCCGGAGTAGTTGAAGACGAACTCGACGATGATGATGCCACCGGCCAGGTAGGCCAGGTTCAGCGCGATCACCTGCAACACCGGCCCGAGCGCGTTCGGCAGCGCGTGCCGGATCAGGACGGTGCGCTCCGGCAGGCCCTTGAGCCGGGCCATCTCGACGTAGTCGCTCTCCAGGACCTCGATCATCGAGGCCCGCATGATCCGGGAGACGTACGGCGCGACCGCGATCACCAGCGTGATGGTCGGCAGGACCAGCGCCACCCAGTTGTTCCACGGCCGGGACCCGGGCGGGACGGTGCTGATGGCGGGCAGGACGTGGAACACGGTCGTCGCGAACACTATGACGAGCACCACGGCGACCACGAACTCGGGCAGCGCCGCCAGGAGCAGCATGAGGTTCGAGCTGGCCTGGTCGAAGACCTTCTCCCGCTTGAGCGCCGCCCACGCGCCGATCGCGATCGACAACGGTATCGACAGCACCGCCGCGAGCACCACCAGCACGGCGGAGTTCACCAGCTTGGGGGCCAGCAACGTGCTCACCGGCTCCTGGGCCTCCAGCGATGTTCCGAGGTTGCCGTGCAGCAGGCCGGTCACCCA
>JBQCGJ010000182.1:0-8442 GCA_051955775.1 Gaiellales bacterium
TCGCGGGGCGGCTGCCGATCGACCGCATCATCACCGAGCGGATCGGCCTGGACGACGTCAACCGCGCGTTCGACCTCATGCGCGAGGGCGACGGCGCGCGCCGCGTCATCGTCTACTGACGAAAAACCGGGGCCAGGCCCCCTACCAACCGGGGCCAGGCCCCTGTGCCGACTGGCGCGGTGTGAGCCGCGCGCGGTCCTTGAAAATGGCGGGCTTCGGCTGCTAGAGTCGTTGGTCGCGCCTGTTCCGAGAACTTGCGCGCCGCCGCCCGGCCTCACCGACCATTGCACCGCCCTCCGCTGCGCCCAAGCGCACGGACCGTCGCGGTGCCTCCCTCTCGACCTGGAGCGATCGTGTCCCGCCCAGCCGCCGTTGAAGTCCGCGACCTGCGCAAGGAGTTCGTCCGCCGCGACGGACGGCGCACGCGCGGGCGCGTCCGCCGGCACCGGGTGGCGGCGCTGGACGGGATCACCTTCACCATCGAACGGGGCGAATGCGTGGCCGTGCTGGGCCAGAACGGGTCGGGCAAGTCGACGCTCGTGCGGCTGCTCTCGACCCTGCTCCTGCACGACGGCGGCACCGCCCGCGTGTTCGGCGTCGACGTGTTCGAGCACCCCAAGGCCGTGCAGCGGCTGGTCAACCGGGTGTCGGTCGAGGCGTCGTTCTTCAAGCGCATGTCGCCGATGGAGAACCTGTCCTACTCGGCACGCTTCTACGGCATGGGCCGGCGGGAGACGCGCACGCGGATCCCCGAGATCCTGCGCCAGGTCGGGTTCCCGCCGGAACGCCGCGGCGAGCCGATGGAGGACCTTTCGCGCGGCATGCAGCAGAAGATCGCGCTGGCCCGCGCGCTGCTCACCTCGCCTGTGCTGCTGCTGCTGGACGAGCCCACCACCGGGCTCGACCCGCGCTCCAAGCTCGAGGTGCAGGAGTTCATCCGCTCGATCCGGCGCGGCCATGACTCGACCATCCTCCTGTGCACGCACGACATGGCCGAGGCCGAGGCGCTGGCCGACCGCATCGGCATCCTCGACAACGGCCGGCTGGTCTGCCTGGACACCGCCGCCGGGCTGCGCGAGCGGTACAACGCCGACACGCTGGAGCAGGCGTTCCTGAACGCCACCGGCCGCTCGTTCGAGGACGAGGGCGTGAAGGAGGCCGTCTGATGCTGGAGTCGCTGCGCCGGGAGGCGATCGGCTTCGCCGGCATTGTCGAGCGCAACACCTACCTGATCCGGCGCTTCGCCTGGTGGGAGCTGGCGTGGTTCCTGTACACGGTCGCCAACACGCTGACCATCGTGTTCATCGCCAAGGGGGCGGAGGCCGGCGGCGCTCAGCTCGACGTGAACAAGCTCACGATCATCCTGCTGATCGGGGCCGTGGTGTGGTCGTACCTCGGGTTGATCTTCGAGATCGTGACCGAGACCGTGGCCTGGGAGCGCTGGGAGGGCACCATCGAGTACACCTTCATGGCCCCGGTGTCGCGGTCGGCTCACCTGTTCGGGATGGGCGCCTTCGCCGTGGCCTACGGCGTCGTGCGCACGATGCTCCTGTTCGGCGTGGTGGCCGCCTTCCTGTCGGTGCAGTTCCACGATCCCAACTTCGGGTCGGCAATGGTCATCCTGGCCATCTCGTCGATCTCGTTCATCGGCATCGGCACCATGACCGCGGTGCTGCCGCTGATCTCGCCCGAGAAGGGCACCCAGCTCGGCTTCATCGCGCAGGGCCTGCTGCTCGTCGTCTCCGGCGTGTACTACCCGGTGTCGGTGCTGCCGCAGTGGATGCAGTGGATCTCCACCATCTCGCCGGCCACCTACACGCTGGACGGGGCGCGCAAGGCGATCCTGCACGGCGCCGGGGTGACCGCGCTGTGGAGCGACATCTGGCCGCTGCTCCTGATCGGGGCGATCGCGATCCCGCTCGGCCTGTGGGTGTTCAACCGCGGCGAGCGCTACGCCAAGCAGCACGGCCGGCTGAAGCGCTCGGGTTAGCCGATCAGCCGTCCAGCCCGAGCACCAGCGTCGGCTCGGCGATCGCGTGGTCCGACCTCGTCGGCACGACTGCGGTGCCGACCGCGTAGAACTCGATCACGTGCGAGCCCCAGCCGTGGCTACGCTCCTGGATCTGCACGCCCACGATGCCCTCGGCCTGCACTCCCTGGGCGTCCGCCTGCATCCGCTCCATGGCCAGCTCGCGGGCGTCGTACAGGGCCTGGGTGAAGTTCTCCATCTCGACGTTCTGGCCGATCTTCGAGAACCAGCCGCGCAGCCCCTGGTGGGCGACGTGGTAGACGCAGCTTCCCATGCACATCCCCACCGGGCGGTATCCCGCCTGCAACAGCGCCCAGAAGTCCTGACCGGACAGGTCGGACGTGAACGGGCGTCCGTTGGGAGCTCGGTGCAGCTCGCCGCCGCGGTGCTTCACCGCAGTGCCGATGGCGATGAACTCGGCCAGGTCGGCGCCCCACTCGTAGCGGCCGACGTCCAGCCGCACGCCGACGATGCCGTCCGCACCGAGCTGATCCGCCTCCTCCTCCATGCGCGTCATGGCCAGTTCTCGGGCGTGGTACATGGCCTGCGTGAGCACGTCCATCTCCTGGTTCTGGTTCCACATCGACTGCTGGTAGCCGATGTGGTAGATCGAGCTTCCGACCACCAGTCCCAGCGGGTCGAAGCCGGCCTGGCGGACGAGCAGGAACTCGCGCACGGACAGGTCGGACGTGAACAGGCCGGCCTTGTTCTGGGCCAGCCGGCCGCGGGCGTCCTCGGGGACGCCGGCGAGTGAGCTGGGGTCGTAGCTCATGGGTGCTCCTTCACAGGTACAGGGAGGTCGTGGGCTGTTTGGGCGGAGCGCCGTCGCCGGCGATCGCGGTGGCCAGCGCATGAAGGGTGTAGGTCACGCCGGAGACGGTGTCGTTCGACTCGTACGGGCGCTCCTCCTGGCCCCATTCGGTGCCGATGAGGCCGCTTGCGCCGAGCGCCGCGGCGTCTCCGCGCAGTGCGGCCAGCACGGTGTGCCGGGCGGCGTACCAGGTGCGGGTGGCACCCTCGTACTCGACGTTCCCGACCGACCACATTCCGCGGGTGCCGAACGGCATCGGCTGGCCCCACATCCACAGCTGGCCGAAGTGCACGCTGGTGGCGCCCACCACACCCAGCGGCGTGTACCCGGAGTCCAGCAGCAGGGCGACGTCCTGGCCGCTGAGGTTGGTCAGCGCTGGCCCGTTCGGCGTCTGCATGTCCGGCGCCCGCACGGCGGTACCGATGGCCTGGAACTCGAGCAGGTCGTGCGCCCAGTCATAGCGCGCGGTGGTGATCCGCACGCCGACCACCGCGCCGGCGCCGGCCAGCTCGGCCTCCTGGCGCAGACGGGCCAGGGCCCGTACCCGGCAATCGTTGTAGGCATCGCTCAGTGTGGTCAGCTCCTGCGACGTGGAGCCCCACATGCCGCGGTTGATGTACTGCCAGCCGACGTGATACAGGGAGGTGCCCATGACCTGGGTCAGCGGCTCCAGGCCGTGGCGGCGGATCAGCGCGAACTCGCTCACGGACAGGTCGGAGGTGAACGCCTGACCGGCCTCCCCGCCGAGCACGCTCAGCCGCCGCTCGGCCGCAGCGGGGATGCCGCCGGCTGCGATCCTGCGCACGTCCTCGGCCTGCGCAGCCTGCCGTTCGGCGGGGTCGCCGTCCCCTCCCGACTGCCGGCGCGGGAACCTCAGCTCGCTCCCAGCATCCGCGCCAGCGCGGCTCTCGACTGCTCGCTGGTGGAGGCGGCGGCCGTCAGCTCGCGGGACAACCCATCGATCCACTCGTCCAGCCCCAGCTCCTCGGTGTGCAGGACGATCCCGCGCACGGCCCGCCGGCGGCTGGCCTCGACGCGGCCGCCGTCCACCTCCAGCCGGTAGCACTGCTCGCCGAATGTGGCCGAGATCGCGCGCACCTGCTTGTCCCTCGAGAACAGCCCGCCGTGTCGCTCCACCGCGACCATCCCGGGCAGCGCCTGCTCGAGCTTGACGGCGAGCGCCTCCGCAAACGCGCGCATGTCCACCGTGTCGGCGCGCAGCGAGGCCGCCACCAGGTCGAAGTCGGGCTCGTCCACGCTCCCATCGTACAGAGCGGCGTCGGCGCGGCCGGTACGATCCATCGCATGGGCAAGGACGCGCGGTGCACGGCGACACACGGGGAGATCACGAACCCCAGGACCGTCGTCGACAAGCTCGGCGTGAAGCCGGGACAGCGGGTGGCGCTGGTCGGCGTGGGCGACCCGGAGCTCAGCGCACGGCTTCGCGAGCGGCAGGCCGAGATGGTCGATGGGGACGCCGGCGTCGACCACCTGTTCGTGTCGGTGGAGGCCCCGCCCGACCTGGAGGCGCTGGCCGGGCTGGTGCCCCGGATCGCGCCGGCTGGTGCGCTGTGGACGGTTCGGATCAAGGGCAGCCGCGACGTCACCGAGGCGGACGTGCTGGGCGCCGGCCGCCCGGCCGGCCGGGTCGCTGTCAAGGTCGTGCGCCTGTCCGACACGCACAGCGCCTTCAAGTGGGTGATCCCGGTCGCTAACCGGCGGTGAGGCTGAGCAGCCCTGCGGCGGCCACCGTGGCGGCGGCCGCGATCGGCGCCCACCTGCGCGTGTAGCCCCGGCGGGCGGCGGCTCCGGCCGGTCCGGCGCCGTTCAGCGCCAGCATCGTCGCCACCGAGCCACGCCAGGTGGCCAGCGAGCCCGCGGCCAGCCCGGCGGCGGCAGCGTACCCGGCCGGCCCCGCCAGCACCCCGCCCAGCACCCCCCCCAGCGCCAGATTGTTGACCAGCGAGGCGACAGCCCCGATCACGAGCGCCGTGGCGACCTGTCCCCACAGCCCATGCGGCGGCTGAACGTGGGTCAGGCCGAGTGCCGCCACGAGACCGGTCAGGGCGGCCGCCGCCGCGGTCACCGCAGCGCACAGTCGCCACGGCACGCGCACCGGCGCAGTCCCCCCGCGCGTGGCCAGGCGGGTCGCCCCCGCAGTCGCACACAAGGGCCACCACAGCGAGATGCCCGCGAACGGCGCCACGGCGTCGAGCAGTCCGGCCGCCGCGAGTCCGATCAGCACGCGGCGCTCGGCCCGGTCCAGCGGCCGTCTCGCCGCTCCGGCCGATCGCGGCGCCATCGGGCGGATCGCCCCGCGGGACGCCGCGGCTGCGGCGATCACGGTCGCCGCCATGCCGGGCAGGAGCATCGCCCGGGTGTATCCGGCTGCGCCGAGCCCCATCCTCGACATCACCAGCAGGTTGGACGGGTTGCCCTGCGGCAGCGCCATGGAGGACGCGTTGGCCACAGCCACCGTGCCCAGCAGCAGCGGCCGCATGGCGGCCCCGCGCCGCTCCAGGGCGCGCAGTGCAGGCAGCATCACCACCACCGCCCCGTCCAGCGAGAGCAGCGCGGTCAGCCCCGCCGTTGCAACGCATACGCCCGCGTACAGGCGCGCTCCGCGCCCTGCGGACGCGCGCTCCAGCACGCCGGCCATCCGGTTCGCCAGGCCGCAGCGGTCCGCCTCGGCCGCCATCCACATGGCGGCCGTCAGGAAGCAGGCCAGACTGGCGCCGGTTACGATGACGCCGATCTCAGAAGAAAGATAAACCATAAAGGGACCTTAACTGATGCCGCCCAAGAAGCGCGACGCCGCAGCCGCACTGATCGACGTGGCGCCGCTGGTCACCCGATGGATCGAGTGACTGCTGGCGGGCCTGCCCGCCCCCCTCACCCTGGCGCAGTACCTGGTGCTTCGCGCGGCGGCGGAGGGCGAGGTGCTGGCGGCCGAGCTGGCGCGCGCCGCCGGTATCTCCGATCCGGCTGTGTCCCAGGTCGTGGCGCCGCTGGAACGGGACGGGCTGGTCGCACGGCAGCGATCCCACAGCGACCGCCGCCGGTTCCCGCTCGTGCTCACCCCAGCGGGCGCCGACGTGCTGAACGCGGCTCAGCACGAGCTCGAGCGGCGAATGGCGAGGATGCTGGAGCCGCTTCCCCCGCCGGAGTCAGGGGCGCTCGCCAGAGGGCTGCCGCGCGTGCTGGCGGCGCTGGCCGGCCATCCGCTGCCGCGCCGCCCGCCACCGCCGCATCACCGGCCCCACGGCCCGAAGGGGCCGGGACCGCGTGCCGAGAAATGATCTAGGCTTGCCGGCGTGAGGATCGCGTTGCTGGCACCCGCGTGGTTTCCGGTGCCGCCGGTGCTCTACGGAGGAATCGAGTGGGTGGTGTCGATCCTGGCCGACGGGCTGGTCGACCGAGGCCACGACGTGACGCTGTTCGCAGCCGGCGAGTCGCAGACCAAGGCGCATCTGCGCACCAGCTACGACGAGCCGCCGACGTACCGGCTCGGCATGTCGCTGCCCGACCTCCACCACGCGCTGACGTGCCTCGAGTATTCGGACGAGTTCGACATCGTGCACGACCACTCCGGCCCGCTCGCCTGCGCCCTGGGCGGCTCGTCCAAAGCCCCCTTCTGCCACACGGTGCACGGGCCGCTGACCGGCGAGCCGGGGGCGGTGTACCGCCAGATCGGCACTCTGTGCCCGTCGGTGCGGCTGATCTCCCTGACCGACGTGCAGCGCGCTCCGGCTCCCGAGCTGAACTGGCTGGCCACGGTGCACAACGCCATCGACTTCGACAGCTATCCGTATCACCCGCACGGCGACGGCTCTCTGCTGTTCCTGGGCCGGATGTCGCCGGACAAGGGCGCCCACAATGCCGTCCGCATCGCCCGCGAGACGGGCCTGCCGCTGAAGCTGGCGGGCAAGATGCACGACGTCGCCGAGCGCGAGCACTTCGACAACTACGTGCGACCGCACCTTGGCGGCGACATCGAGTACCTGGGTGAGGTCACGCACGACGAGAAGGTGCGGCTGCTGCAGGACGCACTGGTCACCGTGTTCCCGGTGCAGTGGCCGGAGCCGTTCGGGCTCGTCATGGTGGAGTCGATGGCGTGCGGGACGCCGGTCCTGGCCACGCGCCAGGGCTCGGTGCCGGAGGTCGTGTCCGACGGCGAGTCGGGTGTTATCGGCGACAGCGTCGACGACCTGATCAAGCGGCTGCCCGAGGCGGCCGCGCTCGACCGCACCCGGGTACGGGAGTACGCGATCTCCAACTTCTCGCCCGAGCACATGGTCAGCGGGCACGAGGCCGTGTACGAGCAGCTGCTGGGCCGTTAGTGCACGAAGTGGCGGCGGCCGGTGAACACCATCGGCACTCCCGCCCGGTTGGCTGCGGCGATCACCTCGCCGTCGCGCACCGAGCCGCCGGGCTGGATGACCGCAGACACACCGGCCTCGATCGCGGCCTGCGGGCCGTCGGCGAACGGGAAGAAGGCATCGGACGCCATCACTGAACCCGCTGCCCGGTCGCCCGCCCGATCGATCGCCAGCCGCACCGCATCGACGCGGCTGACCTGCCCCGCGCCGATACCCACCGTGGCCAGGTCGCGCGACAGCACGATCGCGTTCGAGCGCACGAAGTGCGCCACCCTCCATGCGAACAGCAGGTCGTCCCACTGCCGCTTGCTGGGCGTGGCCTCGGTCACCACCTCCATCTCCTCGCGGTCGTCCAGCTCCAGGTCGCGGTCCTGCACCAGCAACCCGCCGAGCACCCGGCGCATGTCCCGCTCGCCGGGGGAGGCCTTGCGGCGCTCGCGGTCCTCCAGGACGCGGATGCTCTCCTTGCGCTGCAGCACCTCCAGCGCGCCCGGCTCGAACCCGGGCGCGAACAGGACGTCGAGCTTGCGCTCGGTCAGCTGCTCGGCCAGCTCGGCCGACACCGCCACCAGGGAGAACATGGCAACACGCTAGCAACTAGTCTGAGTGTCATGGCAGAACGCACCCCCTGGTCTCTGTCGGGCGCCCTGCGCGGACTGTTCGCCAAGAAGACCATCGACGACACCACCTGGGACGACCTGGAGACGGCGCTCATCACCGCCGACTTCGGTCCGGACGTCACCGAGGCGATCGTCGACGACCTGCGCGCCAAGGTCGACCGCTACCACACCACCGACCCGGCCGACCTGCAGCGGATGCTGCGGGAGACGCTCGAGGAGCGGCTCTCCAAGCTCGACACCACCCTCAAGCTCAGCGAGCGGCCGGCGATCGTGCTCGTCGTCGGCGTGAACGGGGTCGGCAAGACCACCACGATCGGCAAATTCGCCCGGTTCCTGCGCACCTACGACCGCTCGGTGGTCGTCGGCGCCGCCGACACCTTCCGCGCCGCCGCCGTCGAGCAGCTCGCCACCTGGGCGGAGCGTGCCGGGGCGGAGATCGTGCGCCCCCAGCAGCAGGGCCAGGACCCGGCGTCGGTGGCGTTCCAGACGGTGGAGAAGGCCAAGCGCGACGGCACCCAGGTCGTGATCATCGACACGGCGGGGCGCTTGCAGACCAAGGGTGGTCTGATGGACGAGCTGTCCAAGATCACGCGCGTGGTCGAG
>JBQCGJ010000183.1:0-2945 GCA_051955775.1 Gaiellales bacterium
GCCGCCACCAGCGACGGCAAGGTGCTGGGCATGCGGGTGCACTACCTGCAGGACTACGGCTCGTACCTGCAGATGCTGACCCCGCTGATCTCGCAGCTGACGCTGCTGATGTCGCCAGGCGCGTACGCCATCCCCGAGATCGACGTCACGGTCACCAACGTGTACACCAACACCGTGCCGACGGATGCGCTGCGCGGCGCCGGCCGGCCCGAGGCCACCTACGCCATCGAGCGCAGCATGGACCTGCTGGCCGAGCGGCTGGGCATCGACCGGGTCGAGGTGCGGCGGCGCAACTTCCCGACCGAGTTCCCGTTCACGACTGCCATCGGCCTCATGTACGACTCGGGTGACTATCACGGCACTCTCGACCGGCTGATGGAGCTGTCCGACTCCAGGGAGGAGTTCGAGCGCCGGCGTGAGGAGGCGGCCTCCCGCGGCAAGCTGCTCGGCCGCGGCCTCTCGACCTGGGTCGAGGTGTGCGGATTCGTGCCCTCCGACGTGGCCAGAAGCGCCCTCGGCATCACGCCGGGCGGCTGGGAGAGCGCCACCGTACGCGTGCACCCGACGGGCAAGGCCACCGTGATCACGGGCACGTCGCCGCATGGCCAGGGCCACGCAACGTCGTGGTCGCAGATCGTCGAGACCGAGCTGGGCATCCCATTCGACGACGTGGAGGTGATCCACGGCGACACGGCGTTCGCCCCGTATGGGCTGGGCACCTACGGCAGCCGCAGCCTCGCGGTGGGCGGCACCGCGGTGCACCTCGCCGCCACCAAGGTGCGGGACAAGGCCAAGGCGGTGGCGGCGCAGATGCTGGAGGCCTCGCCCGACGACATCGAGTTCCGTGACGGCAGCTTCAGCGTCAAGGGCAGCCCGGACAAGAAGCACTCCATCCAGGAGGTCGCGTTCCGGGCCTGGCAGGCGTTCAGCATGCCGGAGGGTGTCGGCCCCGCCCTCGACGAGACCGTGTTCTTCGACCCGCCGAACTGCGTGTTCCCGTTCGGCGCCCACGGCTGCGAAGTGGAGGTCGACCGCGACACCGGAAAGGTCGAGATCACGGGCTACATCGCGGTCGACGACTGCGGCGTGGTGGTCAACCCCATGATCGTCGACGGTCAGGTGCACGGCGGCGTGGTGCACGGGATCGGCCAGGCCCTGTACGAAGAGGCGGTGTATGACGAGGAGGGGACGCTGCTCACCGGCACCCTGGTGGACTACCTGGTGCCGTCGGCCGCCGAGGTCCCCGACATCCAGACCCATCGCACGGTGACGCCCTCGCCGACCAACCCGCTGGGTGTGAAGGGGATCGGCGAGGCGGGCACGATCGCATCTTCGCCTGCCGTGGTCAGCGCCGTGTGCGACGCCGTCGGCGTCACCCACATCGACATGCCGCTGCAGCCCGAACGGGTGTGGCGGGCGATCAGGGAAGGAGGTGCGTCGTGATCCCCAGCGCGTTCGACTACGAGCGCCCGCAGACGGTGTCCGACGCGGTGTCGCTGCTGCAGCGCCACGGCGACGGCGCCCGTGTGCTGGCGGGCGGGCATTCGCTGCTGCCGATGATGAAGCTGCGGCTGGCGGCGCCCGACGTGCTGGTGGACATCGGCGGCATCTCGTCGCTGCGCGGGATCCGTGAGTCCGAAGGCGGGATCGCGCTGGGCGCGCTGACCAGGCACTCCGAGGTCGCCGCGTCCGAGATCGTCCGCCGCGGCTGCCCGATCCTGGCCTCGGCGGCCGCGGGCATCGGCGACATGCAGGTGCGCGCGCGGGGGACCATCGGCGGCTCCATCGCCAACGCCGACCCGCACGGCGACATGCCGGCCGTGCTGCTGGCCCTGGAGGGCGAGGTGATGGCGGAGGGGCCCAACGGGGCTCGCACCATCCCGGCCTCCGACCTGTTCGTCGACTACCTGACCACGTCCCTCTCCCCAGACGAGATCCTGACCGAGGTGCGCGTGCCGACGGGTGTCAGGGGCGCCTACGTCAAGTTCCACCGGCGCGCTCAGGACTGGGCGGTGGTGGGCGTGGCCGCGGTGCTGGCCGGCTCGTCCGCCCGCATCGCCATCACGGGGGTGGGCACCACGCCGGTGCGGGCGACCGCCGCCGAGCAGGCGTACGCATCCGGTGGCGCCGAGGCAGCGGCGGCGGCAGCCGGCGAGGGGCTGTCTCCGATGGCCGACCTGGCGGGCTCCGCCGAGTACCGGGTGCACCTGGCCCGGGTGCTGACCCGGCGGGCGCTCGAGCAGGCGAGCGCCTGATCCATGCAGTTCACCAACGAGTTCACAGCCCCCGCGCCCGCCGACGAGGTGTACGCGGCGATGCTCGACGTGCGCGGGGTGGCCACCTGCATGCCCGGCGCGACGATCGGAGAGGAGAACGAGGACGGCAGTCTGGCCGCCACGGTGGCGGTCAAGGTGGGCCCGATCCGCATGACCTACGGCGGCACGGTCAAGGTCGAGGAGGCCGACCAGGCGTCGCGCACGGCCCGGCTGCGGGTGGTCGCCCGCGAGCAGCGGGGACAGGGCGGCGCGGAGGCGAACGTCACCCTGACCGTGGCCGACCAGAACGGCGGATCACATGCCACCATGGTCACCGACCTGTCGGTCACGGGACGGGTCGCGCAGATGGGCGCGGG
Organism: Gaiellales bacterium; assembly: GCA_051955775.1. Classification (GTDB taxonomy): domain Bacteria; phylum Actinomycetota; class Thermoleophilia; order Gaiellales; family JAICJC01; genus DASUHT01. The sequence continues at coordinate 2,633 of JBQCGJ010000183.1, forward strand.
AGTGATGCAGGAGGTCGCCAACTCGATGGTCGGCCAGTTCGCCGACTGCCTGTCGTCGCGGCTGGCGCCCGCGCCCACGCCGGTCACGCCGTCCGAGCCTGGAGAGGCGGACGAGGCGACCGCGCCACCCCCGCCGGAGCCGCCTGGTCCGCCTCCGCCGAAGGCCCGCACCGAGCAGCAGGAGCTGAAGGCCCTGCCGCTGTTGTTCAAGGCCCTGGCCGCGCGCATCAGGCGCATCTTCAGCCGCTCATAGAGAAGAAGAACCCAGCGGTGGTGGCCGCCCCCACGGGGGGCAGGCCACCACCACAGGACA